>CALAZP010000249.1 GCA_937926355.1 uncultured Saprospirales bacterium | reverse complement strand
GACTCAGGCATATCAATAGTGACAGTATTTATGATTTCCTTCAGCCCAATACCATGCCAGATTCTACAGACGAGGTAAAAGTGTACAGTGGGATTTCTCCCAATGGAGATGGAATGAATGATTTCCTAATCATTTTTGGTGCAGATAAATACCCGGAAAACAAATTATCGATTTATAACAGATGGGGTAATTTGATTTTTGAAGAATCAGGATACGGTCATAATGGGGTATTTTTTGAAGGATATGCTTCAGGGTCGAGTACCTTGCTTCCAGATGGGGTTTATTTTTATGTATTTGAATATCGACTGGAAACAAGAGAGTTGAAGATGGTCCAAGGATTCTTCCAAATTCATCGATAATTAATAACCATAGTCCTAATAATATCTTTTTAATAGGCTTCTAATATTTTAGAAGCCTATTCTTTTACCGAAGGTGTGCAAAGTACTACCACCTACCCTTTGATTTGTAGCAACTTGATATATGAGGTGAGGTAGTTTAATAACTGCTTATCTGACGTATTTAAGGATTAAAAAGCAGCATTACCGGGTGTTCTTGGAAAAGGAATAACATCCCGAATATTACTCATACCGGTAATAAACTGGACCATTCTTTCAAAACCAAGACCAAACCCAGAATGAGGTGCGGTACCAAATTGGCGCAATTCTAAATACCACCATAGTTCTTCTTCAGGAATATTGGCTTCTTTCATCCTACCTTTTAAAAGTTCTAAGCGCTCCTCTCTCTGAGAACCACCAATAACCTCTCCTATACCCGGAAAAAGTACGTCCATAGCGGCTACTGTTTCCCCTGGAACTTCAGTATCATTGGGATTCAATCGCATATAAAAAGCTTTAATGGCTTTGGGATAATCTTTTACGATAACAGGTTTTTGAAAATGTTTTTCTACCAAATATCTTTCATGCTCAGCTTGCAAATCTTTGCCCCATTCTACAGGAAATTCAAATTTCTTTTTCTTGTAAGGTTTGGAGGCTTGCAAAATTTTAATCGCTTCTGTATAGGTGATTTTTTCGAAGTCATTATCCGCGACAAACTTCAACTGTTCGATTAGAGAAAGTGCCCTTCGCTTATCCTGTGGAAGGCTTTTTTCTTCTTCTTTAAGTCGGGCATCCAAAAAGGCCAATTCATCTGGATAGTGATCTAAGATGTATCGAATCAAATATTTACAGAATTCTTCGGCCAATTCCATATTATCATCAATATCGTGAAAGGCCATTTCTGGCTCAATCATCCAAAACTCAGCTAAATGGCGAGGAGTATTAGAATTTTCTGCTCTAAAAGTAGGTCCAAATGTATATACTTTACCCATAGAAAGAGCACCAATTTCTGCCTGAAGCTGCCCACTGACTGTTAGATTCGTTGGGTGTTCAAAAAAATCTTTAGAAAAATCAACAGATCCAGATTCCGTCAATGGAGGATGTTGAGGATCTAAAGTGGATACTCTAAACATTTCACCGGCTCCTTCTGCATCACTGCCAGTAATGATAGGGGAATGTAGGTAAAAAAATCCTTTATCATTGAAATATTGATGAACAGCAAATGCTACCCCATGCCTTATTCTGAAAATGGCATTAAAAGTATTGGTACGCATTCTTAAATGCGCTTTTTGCCGCAAAAATTCCATCGTTTGCCGCTTGGGTTGCAATGGATATTGATCAGGTGCATTATCTCCAAGAATAGTTACAGCGGTAGCAATCAATTCAAAATCCTGACCACTTCCCTGAGATTTAGCAAGCGCTCCAGTCACTTGTATGCACGAATGGAAACTTATTTTTTTTAGCTCCTCTTCTTTTATGATGTCCAAGTCTAAGACCACCTGAAAATGATTCATAGTACTGCCATCATTGAGGGCTATAAATCTATTGGCTCTAAAGGATTTCACCCAACCCATTAATTGATAAGTCTTTCCTATTTCAGGGTGAGCTATTAAAGCGGCAATTTCAGTTCTACGAATCATTATTAGCAGTTTTTAGAAGGCCAAAAATAATATTATTCCTCTAATTCCATGAAAGCTGCATCAAAGCTCCTTTCAATACCATTGCCTTTCCATTCTTCTGCTCCTGGGATATATTTAACCTCCGCTTTTAAATCTTCCAAGGATTTGCCTTGTCTTTTACTTTTAGCAACAAATTCTAGCATCAAAGTCAAATAATTTTGAAAAGCTAGGAGGTCTTCAGCTGTCCCTGTAATATTATATCCATTGTCGGAATGGCCAAAAATATATAGCGTATCCTGATCAAAAGATCCTCGAATTTTTGCTAATACTTGTATCCAATTTTCTATAGAAGCACCTGCGGATTTGTCAATATATGGAAATCTCCTGTTGAATACCAAATCTCCTAAGTGAGCAATATTAGCTTCTTCAAAATGAACTACTATATCCCCGTTGGTATGAGCTGCACCAAAATAGTAATTCGTAATTTTTTGATTCCCAACTTTGATCTGTATTTGATCTTCAAAAGTTGAATTTATTAACCATTGACTTTCGGTATTGCTGCGGTTTTGAGCAACAGCCTCTTGGTTGGATAAAGCATTTTTATGACCTATTACCTTTTCAGCCAAACCTTTAAAAGCAATATTCCCAGAGGTATGGTCAAAATGATGATGGGTGTTAATTAATGTAGAAAATGGCGCTTCCAATTTTTCCGAAGCTAAGGAGATAAAGTTAGAAGCTGTATCGGGAAACTGAGAATCGACGGCAACCATCCCATCCTTACTGATCAACCATCCTATAGTTCCTCCCCGGCCAATAAAGTAGCCTACACCATTCCTCAATTCTACCATACTGCTAGCCAAATGATCTGAATGGGCTTTAAAATTGGGGTATGCAAAAGCTGGATATCCTAATAAAACGCCAGAAAGTATTGAGCTTTGTTGTAGAAATTGTCTCCTTTTCATGTGATATTTTTATGAAATTATTTTTTTTGTCCAACTGGGGTTTAGAAGCTCACACTTGGTCATCTTACCAAACCATTGATAACGATATTTCGCAATGATATTATAAACCCAATCTGCTAAAAAAGTTGGAAATAACTGGAGAATTAACGAAAAGAGTTTCCATTTGCCTCCCAATAAAGCAAAGGTTTTAATTGCTGCTCTACTTTTGATATAGATTTTATAACGAGACACCAAAACCACTGATTCAGTCATCTTAGAGCCAACTAATTTTTGAGCAATGGAAGAGTGCCTGTTGGTAAACCTAAATTGGTCCTTACCATCCCTTTGAAGAACGAATTGAAGAGAATAATGACAAAGCAAACATTGGTCGTCATATATCAAAATGGCTTTATTGGGTTCCAAAGAGGATATCATAGAGTTCTCTCACTTTACCTATCTGAATAATTTCAATATCAAAACGCTTTTGATCGAGATTTTTGGTATTGTATTTCGAAATAAAAATTTTTTCAAATCCCAACCTATTAGCCTCCTGAATTCTCTGTTCAATTCGATTAATTCCTCTTACCTCTCCAGATAATCCCACTTCCCCAGCAAAGCAACAATTAGCAGGGGTTACCGTATCTTCCAAACTTGATATCAAGGCAGCTACTATGGCCAAATCAATCCCTGGATCTTCAACTCGAATACCACCGGCTAGATTTAAAAAAACATCATTTTGACCATAAGGTAATCCGCCTCTTTTTTCTAACACCGCTAAAAGCATATTCAACCTTCTCATATCAAATCCAGTAGCTGATCTTTGGGGATTTCCATAAACCGCGGGACTCACCAAGGCTTGGACCTCAATAAGCATAGGGCGCATTCCCTCCATAGTCGCTGCGACAGCACTTCCACTCAAATCATCATCTTTTTGCGAAAGAAAAAGCTCCGAGGGATTACTTACCTCTTTTAGACCTGATCCTTCCATTTCGTAGATGCCCAATTCGTCGGTTGATCCAAATCTATTTTTAAGGGTGCGAAGAATTCTATAGGAATAATTACGCTCTCCTTCAAATTGTAAAACTACATCCACGATATGTTCTAAAAGTTTAGGACCAGCTATGGCCCCATCTTTAGTAATGTGTCCAATGATAATAACCGAAATCCCCGTTTTTTTGGCAAACCTTTGGAGCTCTCCGGCGCACTCCTTAATCTGAGAAATACTGCCTGGCATCGCATCAATATGGGGAGAGGAAAGCGTTTGAAT
>CALAZP010000248.1 GCA_937926355.1 uncultured Saprospirales bacterium | reverse complement strand
ATCCGCCGGAACTCTCTTTAAAGTCTTTGGAAGCGCCAGTGAGGGCGGTACTAAAAGTCTCATCTAAAACCTGACTACTGATTTCATCCATAGCTTCAATACCTTCTCCCAGGGTATAGCCGTCGGAGAGGTCTGCTCCAACTGTTGCAGAAATATATCTGTTATACCGGTAAAGGGCAGGAGGGTTGGATTCTTCTTTGAGTTGAACTAAATTATTCAATTGAATCAATTCTCCATCCCTATTGCGGACGTAGATATTGGACAGGTCGTTTGGTTCATTTCTAAATTCTCGGCTAGCTTCTCCAACCACTTCGTATTGTTTGCCATTGCGGATGAAGTATCCGAATCTTTGTCCGGAGTAGAAAAGCTGAAGGGTTTCTGCTATATCTCTGACGGTAACGCCTAGCGTTCTGGCACGTTCCCTATCGATGACAATATGTAATTCAGGTTTATTGAATTTAAGATTGAGATCTGTTACGGAAAATGCGGGATGAGTTTCAGCCTTTTCCATAAAGGTGGGCAGCACTTCTTTGAGTTTATCGAAATTCGGTGCTTGAATAACATATTGCACGGGTAATCCTCTCAGGCTTCTTCCCACTTCTATAGTTTGAGGTTGAGAGACGAAGGAACGAGCGTAGTTAAGTTGATTGAGTTGAGGATAGAGGGCTTTAACAATTTCTTGTTGCGATCGCGTTCTCATTTTTGGGTCCACAAGGGACATAAAGACGAAAGCCGAGTTGGCAGCAGTAGTTGCTCCGAATCCGGGGGAGGTCACTGCGATATAGGCTCTTTTTTCCGGAAGGGTATCTAAAATTCCTAATAGGTCCATCATGTATTCATCCATGACTTCAAAGGTGGTTCCTTCAGGGGCGGTGGCGATAACCCTGAACCCACCTTTATCCTCCATAGGAGCCAATTCTTGATTTAGAGAAGTAATTAAAAAATAAATCAACACTCCAGCGCCTATGGAAAGGGGCCAGGCCAACCAGCGAATTTTCATAAAACCTTTGAGCAGCCAATTGTAGCCACTGACCAATCCGGTGAAGAATTTTTCCGTTAGGTTGTATAAGGGGGTATGTTTGGTTTTACGCAAAAACCTAGAACTCAGCATAGGAGTGAGGGAGAGCGATACCAAGGTGGAAATAACGATGGCTCCGGAAACTACAATTCCAAATTCGCGGAAGAGTCTTCCGGTAAGCCCTTGGAGGAATATGATGGGGAGGAAAACCGCAACCAGGGTAATACTGGTGGCGATGATGGCGAAATAAATTTCTTTAGCGCCTTCCATTCCCGCTTTAAGAGGAGGTTGCCCCATTTCAATTCTTCGGTAGATATTTTCCATCATCACGATGGCGTCATCTACGACCAGTCCTGTGGCCAGTACAATTCCCAAAAGGGTAAGGATATTGATGGAAAATCCAAAAATATACATGATAAAGAAAGTACCAATTAAGGAGATGGGTATGGCGATAATAGGAATAAGCGTTGTTCGCCAGTTTCTCAAAAACAAAAAGATGATAATGACCACCAGGGTAAAGGCAATGATTACCGTATCCTGAACTTCAGAGATGGCTTTTCGTATGGGAAGGGTTTCATCGAAGGCGTATCCCACTTTAATATCGGGGGGTAATTCACTTTTAATCTGTTCTACTCGCTTGTACATTTCATCGGCAATGGCGATATAGTTGGCTCCTGGTAGTGGCGTTATAGCTACTCCTGCCATTCTGATTTTACCACTTCCTCTTAGGGCAGATTTCAGATTTCTTGGGGAGAGAGAAACGTCGGCTATATCTTTCAGTTGCACGATGATGCCGTCGGATTCTCTGATGACCATTTCCTCGAATTCTTCCGGTTGGTTGAGTCTCCCGAAGGTTCGAATGGTCAACTCTGTTCGGGCGCCTTCGATATTTCCGGAGGGCAATTCCAGATTCTGTTGGTTCAGGGCATTACGGACATCTAGGGGAGTAAGTCCGTAGGCAGATAAACGAGCGGGGTCCATTTCAATTCGTATGGAATATCGCTTTTCTCCCCAAATTCTAACTTGCGAGATTCCGGGAACGGTTTGCAAACGCTCTTTAAAAATATTATTGGCAATTTCGCTTAGGCTCAGTAGGTCTCTTTCTTCGCTTTGCACGGTTAAGGCCATGATGGTGGACGCAGAGGCATTGGATTTGGTGACCGTTGGAGGGTCTGCATCGGGCGGCAATCTTCTTTGGGACTGGGATACTTTATCCCTTACGTCATTAGCAGCGGCTTCGAGGTCGGTTCCGATTTCAAATTCTACGGTAATGGAGCTTCTGCCATCTGCTGAGGTGGAAGAAAGCGATCGAATTCCAGCAATACCATTGATACTTTCTTCGAGAGGTTCGGTAATTTGGGATTCAATAACTTCTGAATTAGCACCTACATAATTGGTAGAAACAGAAATAACGGGAGGTTCCACTACGGGGTATTCTCTCAGGCCAAGAAAGCCATAGCCGATTCCACCGAAAAGGATAATTACAATAGATATTACGGTGGCCAATACGGGCCGTTCAATGCTTATGGATGATAAACTCATGGCTTATTGATTATTGCGAACATTAACAGGCATACCGTCCACCAAGGTGAGAAGCCCTGTGAGAATAACAGTATCTCCTAATTCAAGACCTGCTGTAATTTCTATTCCATCATTTACCCGATCTCCTGTTTCCACAGGAGTGGCAACAGCCTTACCATCTTTAGCTACGAAAACTTGTTTGCCGTTCAATATAGGAATAACGGCATCTGTGGGAACGATAATAGCTTGGTCATTGGTTCCTGTAACGAGGGTTACTTTGGCAAATTGTCCGGGTCGCAACGTGCTATTGGGATTTTGGGAACGCGCTCTGACTTTGAAAGTGCGGGTTCCGGAAGCGATTTCGGTTGAGATGGCATAGACTTCAGCATTATAGTTTTGATCAGCACCTACTGTCGTGAAACTCAAAACTTGGCCTTCTTTGACTTGGTTCAGAAACTTCTCAGGAACGTCAAATTCTAATTTGATGGGATTGATCTGTCTCAATTCTGCGATAACGTCATTGGAGGTTACAAAAGCCCCTTGACTGATTTGTCGCAATCCAATTAGCCCAGAGAATGGGGTTTTAACTTGAGATTTTTCGATTTGAATATTGAGGATATTGATTTCAGCTTGAAGGTCTTCTACGCGGTTGATTAGTCTATCCACTTCTTCTTCGCTAATTCCTTGTATAGAGAGCAATTCATTACCTCTAGCTACTTCTTTTTTGGCCAGATCTAGATTAATTTCCAGTCTCTTTTTTTGGGCTTTGAGTTCTTGATCGTCTATACGAGCGATTATTTTATTTTGGGGGACGAAAGAAGCTTCT
>CALAZP010000247.1 GCA_937926355.1 uncultured Saprospirales bacterium | reverse complement strand
TCTTTGGGTGTATCCATAATCCTTTCTGTATAAGCATTATCATATAGATGCCAATCAGTAACTGGTGCGCTAGATACCCCATGGGTAAAATAATCAGCTCCATAAGTAAGTGCCATGGCCGTCATATAGCCTCCATAGCTGCTTCCCATGATTCCCATTCTTGTTGGATCAATGAAATCTTTAGCCCTCAACCATTCTACTGCTTCAAAATAATCGTGCATTTCCCATCGTCCCAAACTCCTATGCATATAGTCCATACCCTTTTTTCCTAATTTTCCCGAAGCTCTATGATCTACAGTGAATAAAATAATCCCCGCATTAACCAAATCGTTTTGAGAATAATCTCGATATCGATTATAAACTGTTCCTGCATTAGGTCCACCATAAATAGTGAAGATTACGGGGTACTTTTTAGCTGGATCAAAATTAGGTGGCAAAACCCAATGGATGGGTAAAGTGAGTCCATCAGAAGTAGTGAAACTAGTCATTTCAACTTTGATTCCTTGGTTTTGATTGGCATCTTCTACTCCTTTGGCAAGTACTTTAGTTGGTGTACCATCTGCTTGATAAAGCTGAATGGTATTAGGCGTTATGACATTACTAAAGGTACTGATAAAGTGTTGACCGTCTGGTGCAAGACTTATCCGATGTGATCCTGAGCCTTCTGTCAATTTGGTTTGCTCACCACTTAAGATATTCACTCTATAGAAATGAGATTCGGTTGGATTTTCTCCCGTTCCGGTAAAAAATATGGTACCACTTTTTTCATTTACTTCAGTGATGCCGCTTACCCTCCAATTATTTTTAGTTAAAGGTTGAGTGGCCTTTGTTTTAAAATCAATGCGGTAAAGGTTGAACCATCCTGAAATATTGCTCCTCAGTAAAGCTCCTTCGGATCCCTGTAATAGGTGTAAATCTTCTACCCAATCCACCCAAGTTTTTTGTTTTTCTTCATATACAGTTTGAACTACTTGGCTTGAAGGGTCGAAAACATTAATGGTCAAATCATTTTGATCTCTATTGAGCTGTTGGAAAACCAATTTGGAACCATCGTGATTCCATTGGATCATAGCTGTGTACTCCAAACTTTCGTTTAACGGTACGTTAGTGATTTGTTTTGTTTTAATCTGAACAATTTTTAGTTGTGTTCCTGGCAGGGGGTCCCCTGATTTGGGATATCGCGTTTTTTCTAAATATCCATGGGTCATATCATCAGCTTCGTGATGAAAAATAGGGAATTCGGGAACTTGATGATCGTCAAATCTCAAAAAGGCAATATGTTGATTATCTGGGGACCAGTAAAATGCCTTATATCTTGAGGATCTTCCTAAAATTTCTTCATAATACACCCAAGAAGCATATCCATTGAGGATAAGGTCATTCCCATCGAAGGTAAGTTGCGTTTCCTTTTTGGTGGCTACCTCCATTACAAATAGGTTACCTCCTCTAGTATAGGCAATTTGAGTTTGATCTGGAGAAAAAGTAGCGTTTTTATCTTGATCTGGTTGCGGTGTTAAATCTTTGGCTGAGGCATCAGAAGATGGCGCTTGATAAGGTGTTTCTTGACCGGTCTCGATATTAAACTTCACCCAATTTCTATCTTTTCTCAGGGTGATATGCTCATTATCTATCCATTCCCCAAAGGAGGTCTGACTCTGTAATGAAGAGCAGGTGTATAAGAGCACGGCAACTAATGCAATGAATTTGTTCATTTGTGTAAATTTTTGCTTTCAAAGTAGAAAAAAAAGAGGGAATATTCAACGGTATAAATCCAATAGTGCGTAATTTCCAATTTTGAGAGAATCGCCTCCGTTAAACTTATAAAGAAGATTAATATAATCTCTGTAGTGGTTTCCCGTTACGTCCGTGGTATCCACCGCTAATCTTAAAATATAGGCATTTTGCATTCCTTGTGCTTTTTTGAAGGTGGTTCTTTCTGGAACAAAAACAACCTCATCAGGTCTTTTGATGCCTAGTTTTACCTGTCCAATGGCATGTTCAGTTAATATATTTTGAACGTTGGTGTTTTGGTTGGATTTTAAAAAATCACTATTACCGGGATTAGAAGCAGCCCCTCCATGATTATCTGTAGGCTGTGAGGTACATCCTATGAATATAATGAAGATAAAAAA
>CALAZP010000246.1 GCA_937926355.1 uncultured Saprospirales bacterium | reverse complement strand
GATAAATCCCAAATGCCTTGGGTTCTGGTCCCAATTCAACAATCATCCTCCATGACGGACCGTGCCCCTTTTTAATTGCATTAAGCGCATCGGCATATCCGCCTACTTTAATAAGGTTTGAGCCTAAGGGTGCAATCCTTCCCAAGTGTTGAATATGAGTGTCCTTATACTGCTCCCAGTTAATTGGGGTTTTCAATGCCTGAACCATAGCTAAAAAAGAAGCGGTTACCAAATCCTGAGCTGATTCCACCTCCGTTGTTGTCTTTCGATCGAAAATGGCATCTTGGGGTAGATTAATCATTAAATCAATTAAAACCCAATTCTCAGGCATAAGAACAGGTGCTTTGCTCTGGGAATTATCCAACTCATCAAAAGTCCATTGGTAAGTTTTATTCATCCATTCAATAAAATAAACCGGAGCCTGATCTGTTCCTTCAAAAGAGTAATTCCATTGTTCCAACTGGATAACTATATCTTTTTCAGTTTGATTGGACAAAGCATCTCGATCTAATAAAGCCAATAAAGCTGGCAATCCTTCTTCAGCGTAGATACTGTAGTTATCATTCTGGATTTTCATAAAATCTTCTACATCTAATACATCTGCATTCGAAAGGACTCGATTGATATATCTTCCACGATAATCGTCAAATCCCCCATTGTAATAGTAAGGGTATCTCGGATCAGTGGAATGCTGATTCGCTGAGGCCACATATTGACTAGGAGGGTTATAAGAATAAGGTAAGGATTCAAAAGGGATATAACCTTTCCATCCATTTGTTCTCTTACTACCTGAAGAAATCAACCTGCCTTGACCTTTTTCCTTAATAGGTAATTTGCCAGTTACGGTAAGTGCTATATCTCCTTGGTTGGAAGCGTACAAAAAATTCTGGGCAGGTCTACTAAATCCACGAATAGCTTCTCTATAATCTTCAAAACCATCATTTTTCATCATTCTGATAAAAGCCCCTATCTCGTAAAAAGGTCTCTCTTCAAGAGGTTGATGAGAAAGCCAATGCATAGCCAAGTCCTTATCATAAGCCTCATTATCAAAAGACACTACAGGTCCCCACTCTGTGACTTTTATAATCTCTTCAACAGGTTGTTTACGCCCCTTTACCTCAATTATTTCAACTACCTCTTCCACAGGAACCCATTCTTCATCCAGTAAATAAGCATTTTTGTTTTCATCCTGCCAAGTAATTTCATACCAATCCAAGACATCTTGGCCAACATTGGTCAATCCCCAGGCTGAGTTTTCATTAAAACCAATTACAATTCCAGGTAAACCCGGCAAACTAGCTCCATAGGAATTGATTTCAGGGGTCTGAATTTGAGTTTCCATCCAAATAGCAGGAAGCGTAAGAAATAAGTGCGGGTCGTTAGCCAAAATAGGGTAGCCAGATTTCGATTTCTGCCCACTAATTGCCCAGTTATTGCTGCCATTAGCCCTTGGTGGTTGAGATAAAAAAGCTGTTTCGTTTTCGTATAATTTACCTTTAGCAGGAATAAAACCGACAGTTTCCGAATCTTCTGGCGAATTGAGTTGCTCCTCAACATCAAGCATTGCATAATTTAATGCCGGTTCACTAATAACCGGTATTTGTTTGGGATTCCATTCTGGAAAAAGTTTGGAAAAATTCTCTGCTCCCAAAAAATGGTAACTATTGGTAGCTCTAATATCGTTATGCTGGAAATTTAGGGACTCTACCATAGACATAAAAAATAAAACTGACTTTAGGGGAGTCCATGGAGTGGGCTCATAATCCAACAGTTTAAATTCCAAAGGATATTCAGCTGGATTTAACTGGTCAATATATGCATTAACCCCATTGGTATATGCCTCAATTGCAGACCACTCTTCCCCTGATTTTTTCCATACTTCCATATTGGTTTCTGCCGCTGCGATCATCCTTTTTTTTCGCTGTCCTATGTCTATTGTTAGCGTTCGATCTCCTAAAATTTCCGATAACGTCCCTCCTGCTGACCTAACAGAAATATCCATTT
>CALAZP010000245.1 GCA_937926355.1 uncultured Saprospirales bacterium | reverse complement strand
GGTTAGAGGAGCATTACGTCTCTTTGTTAAAGTCTGCAATTCGCTCTCAATTGGGGACTAACGCTAAATTACAATATCAAATTTTACTAGAGAAAAATGGTAAGAAATCTATAGCTGTTCAAGAGCCTACAAAAGATCAAGCAACCAGTTACAAACCAGTTAGGGGGGATGAAATCAAGAATCCATTTGTCATTCCAGGAATCAAAAAGATTAAAATTGAATCTCAGTTAGATTCGCGATATTCTTTCGCCAACTACATAGAAGGGGATTGCAATCGTTTGGCTAGATCTGCTGGAGAAGCCATTGCCAAAAAACCTGGAACGACCTCGTTTAATCCACTAATTATTTTTGGTGATACTGGATTAGGAAAAACGCACCTGGCACATGCCATTGGGAACGCTATTAAAGAGAAACACCCTAATAAATCGGTATTATATGTTTCATCTGATAAGTTTACCAACCAAATTATTGATTCCATCAGGTCGAATACCATTAATGATTTTGTTAATTTTTATCAGTTGCTGGATGTCTTAATTGTGGATGATATTCAGTTTTTACAAAACAAACAAAAAACCCAAGAGATATTTTTCCATATTTTCAACCAACTACACCAGAATAAAAAGCAATTGGTTTTGACTTCCGACAAACCTCCCAAGGATTTATCGGGAATGCAAGAGCGATTAATTTCTCGATTTAAGTGGGGGTTATCTGCGGATCTTCAAAAGCCAGAGCTGGAAACCAGAATGGCGATATTGATGCATAAAATAGAGGAAGAAGGAATTAAGGTTTCCAACGAAGTTATTGAGTTTATTTCCTACAATATTTACAATAATATTAGGGAGTTGGAAGGGGTGTTAAACGGTTTGATTGCTCAATCCTCCCTCAATCAAAGGGAAATTGATATGGACTTAGCGAGGTCTGTGATTAAAAATTTCATTAGCGAGGTTAACAAAGAAATTACTGTGGCTTCCATTCAAAAATTGGTAGCTGACCACTTCAAAATTTCGGTAGAAAAGATACAGGGTAAAACCCGCAAGCGCGAAATAGTTATTGCCCGCCAATTATCTATGTTTTTGGCTAAAAATATGACGGATACTTCCTTAAAAACTATAGGACAAAACTTTGGTGGGAGGGATCACAGTACGGTAATCTATTCTTGTAATACGGTATCAGAACTAATGGATACGGACAGTTCTTTTAGAGATACTGTTGATGATTTGGAAAAGAAAATTAAAATGAGTTTAGGCGTTTAATTTCTTGGAAAATAACTTTCTGTTCCCTACTTTTGCAATCGCCTTTAAAGAAAGGGTAACTATTAGGTGACGTGGGTGAGTGGCTGAAACCACCGGTTTGCTAAACCGACGTACTCTGAAAGGGGTACCGAGGGTTCGAATCCCTCCGTCACCGCATCTATTTAAATGTTAGTTGACTTCAAGTTGACAATTTTGTTCGGGGCGTGGCGCAGTCCGGTTAGCGCACCTGTTTTGGGAACAGGGGGCCGCAGGTTCGAATCCTGCCGCCCCGACATAAAAAAGCTTTAGTGTAGTAGCGCTAAAGCTTCATTTATTTAGAATAGAATTGAAAATTTATTTTAATCACGCAGCGAATACGCTGAAAGTCGTCAGTAACTTAACTAACTATTTATCCCAAGGTAAGCCCAGTACTTTTTCTCCTGCCAAATATCCTAATCGAAGACCTTCCTCAGAATCCATTCTAAAGTGCACTCCTAGTGGAATTCTTGAAAGTCCGTTTTCATAAGCCATTTCAGTAAATGACTTAAAAGAGCGGGGAGTACCAATAAATTCCGTCCTATCTTGATGGCAGAAATCTGTAAAAGAATAATTATTGCCAAATTTCTCAGCCAACACATAGGCAGCAGCAGCACCAAACCCTGCATGGCCGGAAGGGTAAGCTGGAAAATTCGGGTTTTTTCCAATAAAATTCGAGATATAATTATTGAGATTAGTGGTCCAATCTGCGTCGATATTTCTTCTGATGTAATCAATTGGTCGCTCCAGATTATAATGAAATTTAGACTTCCAAATAGTAATTCCAGCATCGCAAAGCGCCATCCCCATTTGAGCATAAAGAACCACAGCTTCGTCCAAAGTTAATCCTTCAATATCTAATATCTGATTGGCAATTGCTATCCATCTACCAGGCGGTGTGAAAGTTTGCCTCGGCACATCGTCACTCCAGAACTCCCCCATCCATTTCCCTTCATAATCATTACCTGCTTTTACTTCATCAGCCCAAACTTGAACTTCCTTAGCCTGAAGATAGAATTGCGAATTGGGAGAAGTACTATAAGGCAGATGTGGATTACCTACTAATTCTCTTTGAGGTATAGCAAAAGGTCGTACCTCCCCCCAATAAGGAAAGAGAGCTGGAGTAAAATCTGGTGCTGTAGGATGCCAAAACCCCTCCCCTTCTGGAGGTAAATATTGAGGATCGTGATTTCGCAAATATGCTTCATGACCTGCTACATCCTTTGCAGACCATTCAAAAACAGCCCGACCAACTTGAGTTCCAAAATCCTTAGAACGATCAGCAACTGAACTTGATACCTCATTAGACCATTTATTTAACAACCTAAAATAAGTATCAGCAATTTTAATATTAAGCTCCTGACTCAAATGAGGGTAAAAAGATTTGATCACCTCATAATAAGCAGCATTGACAGCAATTGGCCAATGATACCTAACTTCAGGAGTCACAATAGGTAATTCAAGCCCTTGATAAAAACCAGCAAAAGAATTATAGTCAGGATTTCCGGGTATTGCAGCTTCATAACCTGCTAACCCAATATAGGCCAAAGCTCTAGCAGATGCAGGAGGTCTGAACCCGGTTGCATAGCGGTCAATTTCTTCAAACAAATTATACCATTCCAAAACTACCTCTGAGGAAAATGAACTCGCTTTGGGATTTTCTAATGTGGGTATAATAGGAACGAGGGGTTCGTCCTTGGTACAGGAGACCACAAACAAACCAATCAAGAAAAAGGTAACTGTAACGGGGGATAAAGTCCTTTTCATTTCTTGCATCCTTTCAGACCGCTAAATTAACAATTGAAATCATACCATAAAATAAACTAATGAATATATTTATGCTGGCATTCAAAAATTAGGCCAAAATTAGTAGAATAGAATAAAACTTAAAACCTTAACACATGAAGAAATTATTAAAATATCTAACTATCTCATTGCTCTTTCTGATTTGGGGTTGTGGTCCTCAATCCGGCATGCAATCGGTAGTTTACCCAGAAAAATCTTATCAAATAAATTCAGAGGTAGCAAAAGACCTCTCCACAAAAATACGGCAATCCACTAACGTAACTCTAGATGGGGATTTGGAATTGTCCCTTTGGGCTGCTGATACCTTGGTTCGCGATCCAATAGCTATAAGCGTTGATGAATATGGTAAAATCTATTATACCAGTGCAACCCGTCAATCCAACTCAGAATTTGACATCCGTGGTCATGCTAATTGGATGACCGCTTCTATTTCATTTCAAACCGTAGAAGACAGAAGAGCCTTTTTAAAAAAGACCTTTAACACCACTAATGAAGAAGGGGAGAAATTTCTCAAGGATTTAAATGAAGATGGGGTTTTAGATTGGAGAGATTTAGCTGTTGAAAAAGAACAAGTTTGGATCGTTGCAGATACCGATGGTGATGGGGTTGCCGAAAAAAGCAGTTTGTACTTGGAAGATTTTAATGAAGAAATTACCGATGTAGCAAATGGTGTGGAAGTCACTCCTGATGCGGTCTATATTAGCGTTGGACCGGATTTATGGAAGACTATCGATCAAAATCAGGATGGCAGGGCCGATCAAAAAGAATCTCTTAGCCATGGTTATGCAGTTCACATTGGATTCAGTGGTCATGGGATGTCAGGGGTTACCCAAGGGCCTGATGGAAGAATTTGGTGGGGTATTGGTGATATCGGGGCCAACATCGTAGATCGAACAGGAAAAAATTGGAAATATCCTAATAGAGGAGTAGTAGCTCGATCAGAACCAGATGGTTCAGGATTCGAAATATTTGCTTTTGGAGTACGAAATACCCACGAATTTACTTTCGACAAATATGGCAATCTCATTACTGAAGACAACGATGGGGACCATTCAGGAGAAAGGGAAAGATTGGTATACCTGTTAAACGGATCTGAAACAGGTTGGAGGATCAATTGGCAATTTGGCAAATATACCGACCCGAAGAATAACTCGTACAAGGTATGGATGGATGAAAAAATGCATATTCCACATTGGGACGGCCAGGCAGCTTATTTTTTACCGCCCATTATGAATTATGTCAATGGCCCCACAGGATTTGTTTACAACCCAGGAACGGCCTTAGGACCAGAATGGGAAGAACATTTTTTTGTAGCAGAATTTAGGGGGACACCAGCCAATTCACCCATCCATGCTTTTACCATGAAAGAGAAGGGAGCGGGGTTTGAATTGGGCGAAACCAAAGAAATTGTAAAAGGCCTTTTGCCGACAGGCTTAGATTTCGGACCTGATGGGGCACTTTACTTTGGAGATTGGATCGATGGCTGGGATACCAAAGATGCCGGTAGAATTTGGAAATTAGATGTTCCTGAAGATCAAAGATCTCCATTGAGGGCCACTACTCAAAAGTGGATTCAAACTGATTTTAGTACGCTTTCTAATGAAGATCTCGTAAATCTCCTCTCCTATAAAGACATGAGAATTCGAACAAAGGCCCAATTTGCTTTAGCTGCACCAGAAAGAGCTGATGGTCTTGAATCTTTGATACAAGTTGCTTCAAATACACAAGCAGATCAGCTGGCGAGAATCCATGGAATTTGGGGCACAGGACAAATCACACGTAAGGGGCAACAACAGAAATTTGAGCCCTTACTTCAATTATTATCAGATAAGGACCCAGAAATAGTAGCTCAAACAGCTAAACAAATTGGGGATATTAATTTTGAAAATTGTGGATGTGATGCTCAATTAGTTGAACTCTTGAAAAGCCCTCACCCCAGAATACAGCTTTTTGCTACTGAGGCACTAGGTCGAATTCATTCCACTTCAGGCTTAACACCGATTGTAGAAATGTTGAGAAAAAATAACAATCAAGACTTATGGTTAAGGCATGCTGGAATGGTAGCATTGGCTAGATTGAATCAACCTGATCAACTGACTGCCCTAGTCAATGACCCTTCTGCAGCAGTTCGAATTGCATCAGTGGTCGCCCTTAGGAGATTGGAACATCCCGGTATTGCAGCGTTTTTGGCAGACAGCAATGAAGCTGTTGTTACCGAAGCAGCCCGAGGAATTAATGACGATTTCTCCATAGAAGAAGCATTACCTGCTTTGGCAAATATCCTTAATACTACGCCTTTTACTAATGAGGCCCTCATTAGAAGGGCAATAAATGCCAATT
The DNA here is from genome assembly GCA_937926355.1 of uncultured Saprospirales bacterium. GTDB lineage: Bacteria > Bacteroidota > Bacteroidia > Chitinophagales > Saprospiraceae > CALAZP01. The sequence continues at coordinate 6,177 of CALAZP010000245.1, read as the reverse complement.
CCAGAGTCGGAGTTAATGATAATGTAGATCAATTATTAACTTATGCCCAAAACACCCAAGTACCTGAAGTACTTAGAGCAGAAGCTATTGCTACTCTGACATATTGGGGTTCTCCTTCCGTATTTGATCGAGTAGATGGAAGATATAGAGGTGAAGTAAATAGAGATGATTCATATGTGACTCAACAACTCGGTGCAGTTGCTTTTCAATTAATGAGTGATCAGGGACCCGACTTAGTTGCTGCTACCGCAAATGCAGTAGGTCAACTTAATTTTGAAGGTATGGACGAAGTTTTGTTAACCTTGCTTCAAACTCACGCTTCGGAAAAAGTCAGAACAGCAGCACTTACTGCCCTTAGCACTTTAGAATCTTCTCTACTAGATCAAGCATTAACCGCTGCAATTGAAGATCAAGAGAGTACTGTTCGTGCATTGGCCCTTTCCATTTTACCTCAATCTAATATTGCTAGCGAAGATGCCATCACCTTGTTTAGAAAAATATTGACAACTGGCACATTCATCGAAAAACAATCGGTTATTCAATCTCTGGCTACCTTATCCAATGAACCTGCCTTAATTATTTTAAATGAATTGGCCGATCAACTTTTAGATGGTGAATTAGATCCAAAAATTCAATTAGATCTGGTAGAAGCACTCGAACAGCAAAAAGAGAATGAAGAGATTGTTGGCAAACTAGCCACTTATCAATCTAGTAAGGATGATTCCGATCTAATAGCTGCTTACAGAGAAACGCTAGAAGGAGGACATGTAAATAGAGGAAGAAATATCTTTTATAGAAACCAAGCGGCTCAATGTGTCCGCTGTCATGCAGTTTTTGAATATGGAGGTAATGCAGGTCCTGGCCTTGCAGGAGTGGCAGATCGTCTGTCTAAGGAAGATATGTTAATTTCTTTAATAGAACCTAGTGCCGAATATGCAGCAGGATATGGAGTGGTCATATTAGAAATGGAAGATGGAACTAATGTATCAGGAATTGTAATGAAAGAAACAGATTCTTCCATACAACTTCAAATCGGAAAAGAAGACCTAAGAACCATTCAAAAATCTGAAATTAGCGGTAGAGAAAACATTCCTTCTAGTATGCCATCTATGAAAGAAATTTTAAGTAAGCGAGAAATTAGAGATGTCATTGCATTTCTGACTACTCTTGAAGGAGAAGAATAATCATAAAATCTCCACTCCGGGGTAATTTTTAATTATCCCGGATTTTTCACCTTCTTCGACTTGGGTGGCTCCAATAATTAATTTATTTAATGAAATCTTTTCATTAAGGAGTTGAATGATTCCTTCCTCTCCTACTGGATTGGCATATAAATTTAAAAATTCAATCGATGGGTAATTTACCAATTGAGATACTGCTTGATTATCCCATTTGTTGAAATCCAAACTCAATCTTACTAAATTGGGTAAAGCTCCCAGTAAGGCAAAATCTTCTAAAGTGATATTGCTTTTCCCTGCATCAATCCATGCAATTGAAGTAGTAATATTGGAAAACTCTTCCAGTATATCAGCAGAATAGAACGAATCAATTTTAAGACTCACCCAATTGGTATTTACTGCAATTCGCTGTAAATATTGAGGGTATTTCTTTAAAATATTTTCTATCTCCTCCGTCCACATAGTTCCATTTTGTTTTTCAATTTTACTTTGGAAACCATTTTTAATGCCATATACTTCTTCCACGTAGGAAACTAATCGCATATCAGTCAATGGATGATCAATTAAATTAGCTTCCTTTTTTGCTCCAGTGGCAATCCAATGCGCAATAAGATTAATTTCATCATAGTTTAACGGCCAACCCGTAGGTGGCATGTATTTAGTTGATGATTTAGAAAGCGTAATTCTTTCAAATAATAGACTTTGATTCACCTCTCCCGATTGAATTACCGGACCAGAACTTCCCCCCTCCATCAAGGATTCAAAATTAACCAAGGATAAACCCCCATTTTTATTAGTCTCTTGGTGACAAGCTATACATTTTAAGTCAAATATGGGCTGAATCAGTCCATCGTATATCGTAAAAGACCCCTCCATCTTATTCAAACTAAGGCTATGGGGAGTTTTTATCCAAGGTTTATCTCCATGGGTAAGCATACCACCTTTATTCCCAGTTGCTACGATTAATACTCCTTGAACTAATAATAAAACCTTAATCAAATAGTCTGAAAAAATATTTTGATGGCGATTAAAAAGCAAAAATATCGTAGCAATAGAACCAATTATCACTACTGAAAAAGCCAAAAAACGATGACTCTCAAAATCCTCACCAGCATAAAATCCAGTATTTGCCAATTGCCAACCTGTCCATAGGGCAAAGATTCCTATCCCACTCCCCAAGCCATTAAGGGGTCCAACTAAATCCTTTAAAAAATAAAGCGCAGGCAGTTTTGTTAGCCAGAAGAGCAAGGGAGCTGCAAATAACAAAGTAACAGCGAAATGAACAACTATTGGATGAATCTCCCCCATTTAGGCCAAAATTTCTTTTACTACCCTTCCAGCGGTATCTGTCAATCTAAAATCTCTACCTTGAAAATGGTAGGTGAGCTCTTCGTGATGTAGGCCAAGATTATGTAAAATGGTAGCTTGCATATCGTGCACATGAACTCGATTTTTAATACCACTATACCCTATTTCATCAGTTTCTCCGTAAGAAAGACCTCCTTTGATCCCACCTCCAGCCATCCAAATGGTAAAAGCATCTGTCTGATGATCCCTTCCTACAAATGGATTAGCCACTCCATTTCTATTTTCCAACATAGGCGTTCTTCCAAATTCTCCTCCCCAAACCACAATGGTATCATCTAATAACCCCCTTTGTTTGAGGTCCTTCAAAAGAGCAGACATTGGCTGATCTACTTCTTTGCACCGCTGCAAAAATCCATTATCCAGAGATTCACCTGAACTCGCTCCATGAGAATCCCAGCCCCAGTGAAACAATTGAATAAAGCGCACATCTCTTTCTGCTAATCTTCTGGCTAACAGACAGTTATTAGCAAAACTTGCTCGACCGGGCGCCGTTCCATACATTTCGTGAATATAATCGGGTTCTTGTTGAATATCCATCGCTTCTGGAACAGACATTTGCATTTTAAAAGCCATCTCATATTGTCCTATTCGAGTGAGCGTCTCCGGATCCTTAAAAGTTTGATATTTTTTTTCATTAATTTGATTAATAGCTTCAATCGTTTTTTTCCTTTCTGATGCTGACATTCCATTTGGGTTGGCGGCAAATAAAACGGGTTCTCCTTTAGCCCGGCACTGTACTCCTTGATAAATGGAAGGTAAAAAACCACTACCCCAGACGCTTTTACCTGCACTGGGCGTTTTTCCTCCGGAAACTAAAACTACGAATGAAGGGAGGTTTTCATTCATCGAACCCAACCCATAGGTTACCCATGAACCCATGCTCGGCCTCCCTAATCTAGGGCTACCAGAATAAAACAATAATTGAGCAGGGGCGTGATTGAATTCATCTGTGTGCATGGCTTTCAAAAAACAAACATCATCTGCCATTTTTGAAAAATGGGGAAGCAAATCAGAAATCCAAGCTCCGGATTGCCCATGTCTAGAAAAATTAGCCTGAGGACCAAGCATTTGCGGCACTCCTGATATAAATGCAAATCGCTTGCCCTCTAATAAGGAGGGAGGACAATCCTTACCATTCAACTCTTTCAATAAAGGTTTGTAGTCAAACAATTCCAATTGAGAAGGCGCTCCAGCCATGTGTAAAAATATCACCCGCTTCGCTTTGGGAATAAAATGGGGAATTTTCGGATCTGGCGCCCCTAAAAGCGATCCCATAGCCATACTACCCAAACCTGTAGCGCAAGCTTTTAGAAAATGCCTTCGCGTAGATAGTTGGTGTCTTTCGAATAGTGCCTCATCTAATAAATTCATGGGTCTTTTATTCTTTGGTTAGAAAACCATCTAAGTTAAACAATACATTAGCTGCTAAAGTAAGTGGGTCTTCAGATTCGGCATTTTGACACAAATCTAAAAGAATCTGAATTTCTTCTTCCTCTGGTTCTTGGAATAACGCCTTTTGATAACCATACCTAAGGGCTTCTTTTAAGTCCCCTCCTCCTTGAATTTTCATCTTGTTTCCAAAGTGTTGGGCTGCTTCATAAAAAGCAGGGTCATTAAGCAAGGCTAGCGCTTGCAAAGGCGTATTGGTAGTAATACGCCTAGATACACAAAACTCCCTAGAAGGTGCATCAAAAGTAATCATATTAGGATATGGAGCTGTCCTTTTTTGATAAGTATAAATAGCACGACGATAAGCATGCTTGCCTTCAGACAAGGTCCATTGAGCGCCGCTATACACAGATTGCCAGATCCCTTCAGGCTGATAAGGCATCACACTTGGACCTCCAAGAGTATCGTACAGCAATCCACTAACTGCTAATATTTGATCCCGAATTTGTTCTGCAGAGAGTCTCCTTCTAGGGCCCCTACTCAACCATTGGTTATCTGGATCAACCGGATCTCCATCTTCCATTTTGGAAGACTGTTGATAAGTTTGGGATAGCACAATATGCTTTAAAAGTTTTTTGACACTCCATCGGTAGGTGGTTGAAAACTGGACAGCGAGGTAATCCAGTAATTCAGGATGAGAGGGCGGTTCCCCCATGGTGCCAAAATCCTCACTTGTCTGCACCAAGCCTCTTCCAAAAATTTCTTGCCAAAATCGATTCACTATTACCCTACTGGTCAGAGGATTTTTCGGATTTACCAACCATTCAGCAAACTCTAACCTATTAGTGGGCTGATCTTCCTGGTAATTTATCGCATCAGGCACTCCCATTGGCAAAGTATCCCCAAGTGCCATCCAATTGCCTCGAACAAATAAGCGATTAGCCCTTTCATAATCTTTGGACTTGGAACGCATCACCGGAGTTCTATCTCCATTTTGGCGGCGAAGGGCAATCAATTGATTCTTTTTTTCTTTTGCGCCTTCGGCAAAAAAAGAAGGGGACTCATATGCTAACTCCATGCGCCTAATGATCACCATCCCCTCTGGAATTTTACCACTAGTGTTTATAATTTCGAAAAACAACCCACTACCTTCCAAATCTTGATGTGAAAATTTTATCTCATGCACCCCTTTCCCATTTTCTGGATCGGGAAATAATGAGTGGTTTAAAACAACTCCTTCGGCCTCCTTTCCTCTAATTTCAATAGCTCCATCACCTCCCTTGGATTCATATTCCATTTTTATTCCAATCAATCCAGATAAGGGGATTTCTGGAAAACTAAATCTGAATCGTTTTCCAGTCATAGACTGCAAATTATATATCCAATTGGTTACGCTACCATCTCCATAAAATGACACATTTTCAAAATCAGCCGCATCATAAGGCATCAAAATGGGAAATATAAATTGTTTTAATCTATAGGGGTCATTAGCAAATTCGGGAGGTGTACGAGGACTTAATGAAGCTATTTCTTTCTTCAGTTCCTCCATTTCCTCCATTACATCAGAAGGGTAAATTTCTAGAACTGGTACTTCTAAATCCAAATCAGCATCTACCGTTTGATTAAAATACCCATACGAACCATAAAAGTCTTCTTGTCGAATGGGGTCGTAAGGGTGGCTGTGACATTGAACACAGCTCATGGTGGTTCCTTGCCAAACTTCATAAGTGGTATTCAGACGATCAATTACCGCTGCCACTCGAAACTCCTCATCATCTGTTCCCCCCTCTGTATTGGTCATGGTATTTCTATGGAATGCAGTGGCTATAAGGTCATTGGTAGTTGGCAAATCCAGCATATCACCAGCTAATTGGCGGATGGTGAAACTGTCGAAAGGCATATCTTGGTTAAAGGCTTTCACCACCCAATCTCTATACCTCCAAATATTTCGGTGAGGATCTTTTTCATAGCCTTTGGTATCACTGTATCTTGCTAAATCCAACCACATGGAAGCCCACTTTTCTCCGAAGGAAGGAGCATCTAAAAGGGAATCAACCAAATCTTCATAGGAAAGGCCCTCTTGCATTTGATTAAGCCACTCTTTTTGAGGCGGTAGGCCTGTTAAGTCCAGACTTAATCTTCTCAATAAGGTGGGAAGTGCAGCTTTTGCCGAAGGCGTAAGGCCTTGTTCATTTAATTTACGCTGCACAAAATAATCAATAGGATGTTGGTCTTTGGGAAT
>CALAZP010000244.1 GCA_937926355.1 uncultured Saprospirales bacterium | reverse complement strand
CTTATGGTCCCATCCCAGTATAAAATTCGAAATAAAGCTAGGCTGGCTAACCATCTTTCCTACTCTGGTATTATACTCATAGCCGGGGATATCTTTTGGGAAAAAACCAGAGCTATCAACTCCTACAACTATATCCTTAAAATAAGGGTACCTCGCCCTGGAATCAATGAATGTTAAATTAACATCAAACACAATGCCCCTTAAGAATTTATTTTCCGATAGTCTAAAGTTCTTACTCCAGGATAATTCAACTCCTATATACTCGGCCTTTTCAGGATTATTAATGGGTATTACGGTCTCACTAGAGTTCTCTAAATCAATAACAGGATAGAAATCAGTTGCCGGCAATGATTCTACAAACCCATCAGGTGCTTCTCTTATTCGGTCATTTCTAAGCGGAAAATAGTTGGAAAGGTTGTTAATAAAGTTATCTATCCGTTTGTAAAAAGGATTGATCGTCAGCAATCCAAATTTACTATTGTAAACTTCTAATGAGATATCGTAATTCCAAGCTGTAGAGGGTTCTAAGAATGGATTACGCGACTGGAAAGAGTTGGAATTTGGATCAACAATAGTTCGAGGAGATAAATCTATAAAATTAGGCCGTGCAACACTTTTGTAAACGGCTCCCCTTAAAGCTACCGATTCACTAATTTTATATTTTGCATTTATGGACGGAAAATATAAGTGGTTTCTTCGCTTTGTAGATACCGAATCAGGAATCCCTGTGACTCCAGTCGCATTAACAGGATTTGTTAATATCGCAAAGGCATCATATCGGGTATTGACTTTTTCGGTACGAATCCCAGGTACTAGTAAAAGATTTCCAATTTTTAATTCTGCCATTAGGTAAGCTGCCAAGTGCTCTTCTCTATTGCTGTAATCGTTCCGATAACTTTCGTTACCTCTTGAATTAAATAAAGAGGGGATGCTTTCCAGCAGCTGGGATTGCATATCTTTCATCAAATTGATATCCGGTGACCATGTCAAGGCATATGTCCCATCAATAAATTTGCCAGGATTATAATTTGGATCAAAAAAGTTTGATGCTGTTATTCCCTGCTGGTTCCCTGCCGGCCAATCTACCCATGGAAATAGATCTAGGTATGGGCTTCTTGCACCCTGTCCTTTACCAGCACGGTAATCTATGAAACGCTGCTCCTGGTCACTTACCCTTTCTAATAAATGGTATTTTCCTCCAGCTGAAAACACACCTTCTATTTTTAGACTTTCAAGTTTAAACGGAATACGCCAATCGAAATCCAGGTCATAGGTTTTATCCGTCAATTCTGAATTATTGATATCATCCGTTCGAAGGTTATTATCCGGTATATTTGTCCCACCAAACTGATTGAGAATGTCTTCCGGTTTTGCAAATATCAGTAGTTCCTGATCTATATTCGGCGCAGTTGTGCTGTGCTCTAAAAATGGAAATATATGATTGATACCATCTGTTTCCGCAAAAGTATGTGATAGGCTTAAATTAAATTCTGTACCCAGAAATCGCAATTTATTTTCCATCAAGTAAGTGGTATTTAGTATGTCAAATACCCCAGATGATGCGGTAAGAGCGAATGGATTGCTAGCGTTAGTAAAATCATACCTTTCACCTCTGTTGATTATATCATCGGTTGTTTTATTAATAAGACTTAAGAATTTTACATCATATATATCACTTTTAAAATCCAATACCATGCTTAATCCCATACGCTCCCGCGTTGTGTTTACTAAATTCAAATTCGCACCTTGGGTTCTTGATATATAGTATTCCTCGCCTGTTAAATTGCCCTCCGAATCCAACTCTTGTCTTAGAACAGGGCCAGAATATCCAGCTCCAAATCGATGAGAAGAAAGTTGTTTTTGCTGATAAGTTCCCTGAGCCTTGATTCCAAATTTCTTTTTCAAAAAACGAATGGATCCACCCACTGAAGTTTTGGTATCGCCAATAGTTGAGAGTAGATCATTGTAGGCTACTTCTGACATGGCATTAAAAGTAGGTTCTTCTTTCGCGGTTGCTATCTGCAAGTCAACCGTACCTCCTATGGCACTCGCATCCATATCCGCACGCAGTGTTTTGGAAATTTCTACACTCGAAAGCATTTCACCTTGTATAAGGCTCAAATCGGCACTTCTATCACCGGCATTTGTTGAAGCCATTTTGACCCCTCCGATCGTCACATTATTTTGCGCCGGACCTACGCCTCTTATGACCACCTTATTTGCTTCTCCCGAAGAACGCTGTAGGGAAATACCAGGCAAACGGCCAATAGATTCTGCTGCATTTGCGTCCGGTAATTCCTGCATCTTTTCTGCAGAAATAACATTTACAATTTTATTGGAGGATAACTGTCCGAAAACGGCCGCCATTTGACCCTTTACCTGAACCGTAACCACCACTTCTTCCAACTGAGTACCTGGATTTAGCTCTACATTTAGTACGATCGTTTCGTTATCATTGACAATTATCTGTTGTTCAAGTGTTTGATAGCCTATATAAGAATATTTTAAAACTTTAATATCTTTTGAAATGCATGAGCTGATT
>CALAZP010000243.1 GCA_937926355.1 uncultured Saprospirales bacterium | reverse complement strand
GTAAACCAATCATAGCGCGCCATAGTCTCTTTTACTTGAAATGGGAGAGGTTCAAATCCTATTTTGTTGGTTATTTCCTCGATCTCTTTAGAATTATTGGAACTTTTATCAAAAAACCAAGAAGAGTGATGCGCCAATAAAAGAGCTCTATAAATACCTGGTTCTTTCAATTCCAGTTGAATTCTGGAAGCCACCTGGAGTTCTATTGAGGATAATTTATAATCGGGAATGGGTGCCGCAAAAAAGGATAATTCTTTAATTATATTTTCAAGCCCTTCTTTTAACTCAGCCACTCCTAATCCAGTTCTGCTGCTTATGGAAAAAATGGGAACTGCCAAACTTCTTGATAAACCATCAACATCAATCTTCATTCCTTCTTCTAAGGCCTGGTCAACTAAGTTTAAAACTAGTAAAATGGGGATTCCCAAATCTTTTAGTTGGCTAAAGAGCAAAAGGTGTTTGTCTAACTTATTTACGTCAGCAACATATACGACTACATCTGGGTAATTGGCAGCATGAGTATCCAAAAAGGTGCTAATGACAACTCTTTCGTCTTTAGTATTGGGGTATAGGCTGTAGGCTCCTGGAAGATCTAAAAGATTGATTTTTACCTGTTGATTATTGGTCCAACTTCCTATTTTAAGCTCAACAGTAGTTCCGGGGAAATTTCCAGTCTTTTGATTAAGACCAGTCAATCGGTTAAATAGGGTAGTCTTACCACAATTAGGATTACCTGCCAACGCTATATTAACCTGACTTCCTGTTTCTTTTGACATGGAGCTTTATAGTCTTATTAATAAGGCAGCTGCTTCCCTTTTTCTCAATGCAATAATTAGGTTATCTGCTTTTATAATTAGTCCACCACCCCAAGGCGCAGATCGCAAAACCTCAATTCTTGAACCCAATAAAACTCCCATTGAAAGTAATTTTTGAGCAATTAAAGCATTTGTGTATTCTGCTAATACGCCTATCTCTCCAGGAGCAATTAGGGAAACGTTTTTAAGGGATTCAACAAGTCCTATCACCGTATTAGATTTACGATTTGCAATATTCAATGCATGCAAACTAACTGATGTACGGGAATCAAATACTGACATAAATCATTAATCAATTAATTACGACAAATTTACAAACTAAATCTTATTTAGACTCAATAAAAATAAAAAGAGTTCCCCATAAAATGGAGAACTCCTCGATAATTGTTTAGCAGATTATAAAAAATTAGTGATTAGACTTACTTACAGCTAAGGTGAAAATAACCAACCCAAAACCGATTTTATTCACTGCATCACCAATATTGTATATAATGTCTAGTGATTCAACTGGAAGGGCACCGTCTAACCATCCACCTGGGATAGTCATATATCCAATTGGATAAATAGCCCAACCGGCAAAAACAAACCAGCCTAGGCTTTTGAAGGCACCTTGTAAAACGGGGTCATCTGAGTTAGATGCCAAACTTTTAGCGGA
>CALAZP010000242.1 GCA_937926355.1 uncultured Saprospirales bacterium | reverse complement strand
ATGCCATAGATGAGAGCGCAGCTTATTACGCTACAACAGGACGCAAAAAGTTTGTTTACATCCCTGCCAATGAACACGGCAAAATATCCGATATGCTCATCGGAAAGGATCACGCGGGAATTATTGTAGATGGCATTCTTGAAAATGTAACAAGCTCCGAAACATACAACGGACAGGGGCGGCTTTTTCAGTTGGGTAGGATTGCTCAAAGCGACTTTGAACCAACGCCTAACAACTTGGGAGTAGTGCAGGCGTCAAGCGGAAACCGTATAACATTCAAAAGCGTAACCGATGCGAGTTGGTTTGCTCTTTACAATAGTGCCGGAGGGAGGGCTTTCAAACTATCTGGAAGCACGGAGGGCAACCCCGCTGCGGAGGGTGCGTTTATCAAAGCTGCGGGCAATGACGGCTCAAACTACTACATTGATTTAGAAGATTCAGCAGGGGCGGACATTGACGCGGATGTGTTGGAAGATGACGTGATCTTCGCAATGGACACCATAGACGAATCTACGGGCTTTCTAAATCAGATAGGCACGAACGTCTTTAACTGCCAAACGGCATACAGGGGCAAGGTCATAACCTTACAAAGCGGAGGAAATAACTTTAGTGTAGGTGAGAAGGTCTATTTAAAGGGTGCAGGGTATTACATTGTGCGCTTCAATTCGGATAGGGCGTTCACACCTTACTACGCACACGCTGACGTAATCGAGGCGATAGATGGCGACACGATTACCCTTCAGGTTGGATTACACGACTTAGGCGAGGCGGTTACGGATTTGCAGCTTTGCAAGTTCACGAATTTGAGAACAATACTTTCTCAGCATCCAAGCGGCGGCATATCGCCTGGAGTTGTCAATGACTTCTATGTTGGTGGTAGGGGGTTGTTTAAGATGAACATCAACGCGGGCATCTGCAATGCGTCAAACTTCATCAATAGCACCTTTAACATTGAGGGTAAGATAGAGGCGGGAGGCTTTGTTACCAATGGCATGACGGCTTCTACCTTCTATTGTCGAAGCATGAAAACGGAAGGGGTAGGTGTTAGTATTGCTCAAGGGGCGGCTGACTTCAGCGTTCAGGTGGATCTGATTGATGGGGTAAAAGCTACTGGTGAAGGTAGTTCAAAGACAGCGAGGAGCTTTATTTTTCCGCATGAGAACTGCATCAACGGCAATATAAAAATAGGTCATATCCGTATCTCTCAGGACTATCCTTTGGCGTTGAATATGCTCCAGATGGATTGCCGCGATTGCGTGGTAGAATTTGGATATGAGATTCAAAAGAGGCAGCTAACTGAAACAGCTTCCTTTGGCTTGAATGTAAAAGTGAGAAGTCAAGACCCTCAGCTTTTGGGTTTGGCGCGTGGTTATCATGGTGGGAATACGGTCATTCAGAATTACGGATTAGCTCCTTACTTGTCTTCTGTTTTACAGTTGGATGACCAGACAGGAAGCTATGAGGACCGGGGCGATGTTTATAAGCTGAGAAACATTGACTCGGCTTGCGGTGAGGTGGTGGATATTGGTGCGAAGCGGTCAGGCAACGAGATTGAGGTGGATGTTATTCGCAGGATTCGGGAGCTGAGTGTTACGGATTTTCAAAGCGATGGTGATCAAACTGTGGTTACTTGTGTTGGAGATATTCGCGTCTTGGCTAAAGATCAGAGCGTAAAGTTTGCGGATATTGAGAACGAGGATAACCCGAACAACGCGGATTGGAAAGCCCTAAACAGCGGCACGTACAACGTAGCATCTTTGAGCGGTCAGACGGTTACTATTGATTTTGACAGCTCTACATTTCCTGCGTTCACTTTGGAAGGATCGCCCGTTATGCGAGGGACAGAGAGTTCTGTTTATCTATCCGAAGACGCGGAGAGCTTTAACAACACTATTCGAGGCTATGTGAAGAACGAGGTGGACATAAGTGTGGGATCGCCTATTCTAAGCCTTGCAGGTGCAAATACGCGATTGATAGAGGATGAAAAGTACAGAAAGGTAAAGGGCACTGTTGAGCGTTTGAACGTGCAGAACCGCGGGAACTCTGACACGAACGGAAAATATGAGTCGAGGGGAACAAATGGGTACTTTTGCACACACGCGGGGAAGACTTATGTAGAAGATGGCAATACCTTCTACCCTACTTTGAACAGATTAGGCAGGATTGTTTACGCCCGTTTTATCTCTACTGCTGCACTTTTGGTTCTTGATCCTAACACGCTGAAAGTAGGGGACACCTTCGTTAAAAAGGTCAGAGCGCATATTTACGGGAGTTCAACGGATAACAAGACCTTCCTTGACACTTACAGATGGCTTGAGGGTAACTTAATCGAAGGAACGCAGAGCTTTGAGTTTACAACGGCTGTAAACGGAGGGCAAGAGATTTACTTTGAAACGCGCTTCAGCCTAAATAATGCTAACTATTTAGACGCTAGTGCGTACTTTTACGATGGAACTGAGGCGAGGGAAAGTGTAGGGAAGAGAATCAGAACTCCATCTACACAGTTGAGAAATCACTTAATAAGCTACTACGCGAGCGGGTTTAACCCTACGGGCGGCAGCTACTCAAGCACAAGTGATTTTGCAGCTTATGAGGCAACATTTGATGGAGAGGTCATACAGGGCAACACAAGAGAGAGAATAGTCATCGAATCGGTGACGTGGGAATATGAACGCTTAAAGACAAGCTAATGGCTGAAAATAGAGGACAGGCAGAATATCAGCGCAATTCAATGGGCGCGGGAACTGTTACACGCTACACGAGTTCGGACGGAAGTGTTACAGGTACTTTTCAGTATTTGATAACCGATGACACGGGGGCGACACTTACAAGCTACACGGTGAATGGAGGCTCACAAATTTAATTAATTAGATAAATAAGATAGAATAAAAACAAATAATAATGGCTAGAATTAAAGCTAAACAGATTTCAGAATTTCAAGACGTTGGCTCAGGTGCTAAGGGCGTAACAGGGCAATATCTTTCTTGGAACAACAATAGTAAAAAATATGAACTGGCAAATCAACCATTAGATGGTGATAAAGGCCAGAAGGGTGAACAAGGTTCTAGTGGATCTTCAGGATCTTCAGGATCTAGCGGGACAAGCGGTTCTTCTGGTACGAGTGGAATCTCAGGAACCTCTGGAGTAAATGGAACTTCTGGAACTTCCGGAGCAACTGGAGCAACTGGACCACAAGGTAGTCAAGGAGCAACTGGAAGTGGAGGTGCTATTGGAGCTTATGGATCTTTCTATGATACGACAACACAAATCCTTGCCACTGCTGGTGTCGGACAAGCAGTAACTATCAATTCTACATACCCTGGTGGATCTAATGGGATTTCTATAGAAAATGGATCCCGTATAGTTATAAAGGATCCGGGTGTATATGAGTTAACAGCGGTTCTTTCCATTGCTAATACTATAAATGATGAAATCCCTGCAGAATGTTGGTTAAAATTTAATGGTTCTGATTATCCAAATTCAGGTACTCACGTCCTTTTATCCGCAAGAAAAAATCCTTCTACTCCATTTGAAATCCCATTAACAATGAATTTCATCGGTCAATCCATTTCTCCAGATGATTATGTTGAGATTTATTGGACTGCTGAGCAAACTGGGGTACAGCTGCAATCAACCGGAGCTACATCAGGACAGCCTGCTGCACCTTCAGCTATGGTTTCCGTTGAACAGGTTATGTACACCCAAATCGGGCCAACAGGGCCAACAGGGGCTTCAGCTGATACTCTAGTTACTACAAATACACAAACCAGCAACTATGATCTTGTCTTAAGCGATAGGGATCAGATAGTGGAGATGAACAGCTCGTCGTCAAGAACAGTTACAGTTCCCCCGAATTCTTCAGTTGCCTTTCCAGAGGGATCTCAAATTATGGTAGCACGTGGAGGCACTGGATCAGTCCAAATTATACCCGGATCTGGGGTGACTCTAAATTCTGTTAATTCGTACAGATATTTAAGATTCCAGTACTCCGGCGCTACCCTGGTTAAAAAATCGACCAATGATTGGTGGTTGTTTGGTGATCTTTCTGCAAGTTAATTATGATACAACTGGTAACATTAGGTAATTTAGAGCAACCTTATCCGACTGTTAGAATTTTCGATACCCCCGGGGCTACCTCCTGGACTGCTCCAAACGATGTAACTTCTGTTGAATACCTTGTTGTTGCAGGAGGCGGTGGCGGTGGTAATGGATACGACACTGGAGGCGGTGGCGGTGGAGCTGGTGGAATGGTTCTCTCTGGTATTCTTTCAGTAACCCCCGGGAACAGCTACTCTATTACTGTAGGTAGTGGAGGTGCTGGTGGTGCTGATATCAGATCAAACCGTAATGGAACCGCTGGTGGTAATTCTGAATTTGACTCCATAACTTCTTTAGGAGGAGATTATGGGAACGGCAGCAGAACCGTGCAAGTTGCGATTGGCCGTGGTGGATCTGCTCAAGTAAGTAACTCCTCTGCACCAACTGGAGGTGATGGAGGCGGAAACGGATCTTCTACCTCTCGTGGTTCCGGTGGAGGCGGCGGTGGATCTGTAGGTGCAGGTTCTAATGGATTGTCTGGTGTTGGTGGAGCTGGAGGAGCCGGATTTGTCTCGTCAATATCAGGAATACCTACTACATACGGAAGAGGTGGCAATGGGGCTAGAGGTAATTTCAACACTACCGAAGGTGCTAATGGAGCTGCTAATACTGGTAATGGTGGGGGAGGGGGTGGAGCGGCTTCTAGTAATTCTGGGGGTGGTGGAAATGGTGGTTCTGGTGTTGTTATACTTAGATATTACGAACCAAGCTAACTAGATTGTCCTTATAGGATATATAAACAAAATACTATAGAAACGTGGCTTACAGAATAGTACTCAGACAGGATACGGGAGCTAATTGGACAACTAACAATCCAGTTCTTCTAAGTGGTGAACTCGGATTTGAAACAGACACCAAAAGAATCAAATTAGGAAACGGATCAGATCGGTGGAATGCTCTACCTTACTATTTAAGAGCAGGTTTCTACGGGCATTTTTACGACACAACATTTCAGCAAGTCGGCTCCACAGGGGAAGCTTACTATGTCAGGTGTAATACAACAAACATTTCTGAAGGAGTTTATGTAACTGGAGCTACTGCTGGTCCTTCAGGTGCTACTGGAAACTTTAGATATGTGGTTGAAAATCCTGGGATATATGAAGTAAGTTTAACGGGAAATCTTAAACAAACTTGCGGTACTACCGGATCTACTGGAAGTACCGGATCGGTTCCGAGTCTAACTTATGTTTGGTTATCTAAAAATGGTACCGATGTACCTTATTCATCGCAGAGTATCCAAATGTCTGGTAATACTTCGAATCCGGACTATACTGATATTAACTTTAGTTACCCAGTTAGCATGTCTGCTGACGACTATTTGGAAATCAAATACGGTAGCGAAGACTGTACATCAATGGCATTCGAACCTGCTACTGCAGATTCTGCTAGACCTTGGGAAAGCGTTCCTTCAGTATCAGTAACCCTCAGTCAACTTGGATAGTCTTTGAACGACTATCGGATCCTTTATAGATTTTCCTGATAGCGTATTAAAGGTTTCTTCGTTAACCATTATTACAGAGATATTAATCCCGCTATCATAATTCCTAAATGCACCATTATCCCAATGGTTTTTTAGGTAGATGGACATCTCATCACCCTCCTTTAAATAAAGGGTATCCTTGTCCGTTGTGACAATTGAAAATTCAGAAACCTGGGTTAGGTTAGATGAAACTACATTTTGTTCTCCGCAAGCAGCAAAGATAACTGATATTGCCGCAATAAAGAGTGTCTTTTTCATAACGATGATTTTTTCAAAAATACATCATTAGTACGAAAGGCATCTGATTGTGTTTCGATTTTACAAGTTACAGCCTGGTGGATTTTTAAACTTAGCTTCTGTTCCAGATCCAGCTGAGGTATTGTATCTGTCCTTCCACCATTTTGCTTGTCCGTTTAGATCGGATGGAATTGGTTTGTCTACTTCAGTGATCTTATTGGTTTTTTGGTCGTATTTGTAGTCCTTCGTTCTTATCTCTAAGAACATTCTACAAGCCAATGCATTATAAAGTGGTTTTGCTAAGCTATCGTAAGGAACCATATCCCAGTTTAATCCAAGTGTGCTGCTAATTTTTGATTTAGCCTTCTCCAAAGATTTCTTTATTGCCCAGTTTCCTTGTGGTTTTTGTCCTTGATAACCAATAGTTCTCAGAGAGGATCCTTTATCAAGCTGGAATATTCCTTTGGTTGAAGCTGGTCTGGTATATGTTCTTGGGTTTGTTCCGTAACAGCTTTCCACGGCAGATAGTCTTTTCATGAAGGTCTTAATGTTATCACCATCTCCAAATATTTCTGCCACTATATCAATTGCCTTGCCGACAAGATCTACTGCTTTATCCCCAGTATAATATTCTTCATACTTCTTTTTCTCTTCCGGAACCTCTGGATTTGCTCTCATGGCTTCCCATTCTTCTTCAGAAACTTTCTTCTTTTTCTTAATAGATTCAATTGTAGACTCATTAAGATTCTGGTAAGTGAAATTTGTAAATGATCTCAGGTTATTCATGGGAATTATCAGAGCTTTGGTTTTGATTATATATCTTAGTTTTCAACTATTCGGTAGAAATTCATATCTTCGATAACCTTGTCTGCTAACTTCTTATGTCCAGATATTTCCATATGACAAAGAAAATCAGCACAATCGGATTTTTCTATTAGATCTCTTGTATCTATAACATATGCACCTTCTAGACCATTCATTAGCAATTCCTGGTAGTGTGCTTTTATCCTACTATATTCCCTCCATTTGCTTGAATTGGATGCTATTACTTTTTCTGGGGATGTACCAAGGATAACAACAGGTTGTACACCAAATTCATTACAAATATCTACCATTTGTTCTATGTTTTTAAATATTGTCTCTGGGGTGACTGACATTGAAGCATCGTTTCCACCTCCAAAGATAAAGCAATATTCATAGGTAGAATCTATGTTCTGAATTAACTTTCTTTTCATCCAGGAAGTTGCTTTACCCTCGACTGCGGTGTTTTCGATTTCCATCCCAGTCCATTCGGAAACGAATGTTTGCCACCCTCTAGAAAAAGCTGAATGTGAATCACCAATTAATAGTGATTTCTTGTTTAGTACTATTACTGGACATTCCGGTTGTATTGTAACAGTATCGGATACAATTTGCTGGGGAGGCGGGTCTAATGGCTTTTCGGCGGAATTCAGTAGGAAAGCTAATACTATCCCTACAAATAATGCCATTATGATGTTTATTAAATCCCTATTTGTCATCCTCTATATAACTCAGAGGATGCTTTTGATTGGTCCTTTTGCGAAACATTTTATTCACTATGGAGTTGCTCTTTTCGCACTTTAGTACTTGGAAAGCTCCAAGTCCCATTGTTATAACTGCCCATATGGTGGGGAAGGTGAGTAAGCAACAGGCCCAAAGAATAAGACCAATAATCTTAGGAATTAATTCTGTTGTTTGGAAAGTCATTCTGGTTTTTCCTATTCATATAATCCAAACCTGCTTGCCCCATCCATTGCAAAGGATCAACTGAGTCTGGATCATGTTGTTGTCTTCCCGTTGCTTGTAATGGCTCAGGGGAACCGTGTGATGCCTTATTTAATCTCTCAAGTTTGTCCTTAATTGCTTCTAAATATTCTGAATTTTGATACATAGTTATTGTTTAATCATCTATATATCTATTCCTTCTAAGGTATTCCTTTAATGAGATAAAAACGAATATGAAGGAGTATCCAGTAAGCGTAAATTTCATCATCACGCCCAGCCCTCTTATCACATTATCAACTATTTCTAACCAGCTCAATCGCATCTTCGAGGGTTTTCCAAATGATCATATCTGGTTGATCCTCGGATTGAACAGCAAGAAGCATTTTACCTTCATCAGATTTTGCAACTGCCAAAGTCCCAAGTCCTTCGCAAATAATTGGGTAAGCCTGGTTGTTTTCTAATTTCTCGAAAATCTCTTCATAATCAAAGTCGTGCCAATCAAAATTGAAAGCATCTCTATATTGTTTGCTAAATTCTGCCATTATTTTTTCTTTGTATAGGGTTTAACTAAACATGTTGGACATATGTAAACCATATCTAGTCCGGGGGTATTCCCTTTCCGCATGATGTACACTTGTTCCATCTATCTTTATTTCTGTCCATTAAGAACGCATATTTTTTCGGCCCCTTTCTTGGAGGTTAATAATTGTGTATGGATTTCATATTCTATTACTTCTAAGAGAGAATTCTCCTTTATTGTAGATTATATATGAATTGTTTTCTATCCAGTCGCCACAATTTAAGTAATGTCTATTGTACTTAGAAAAAGATATTTCTGGGGTGTGTATATGTCCACAAATAACCCCCTTACATCCCCTTCTTTCTGCTTGATAAACAAGTTGCTTTTCGAACGAAGTAATAAATTTAACAGCACTCTTAACTTTTTGTTTTAGAAATTTTGATAACGACTTCTTTCTGCCGATTTTTTTCAGCAATCTATCTATAACAATGGCAGCTTCGTACCCCCAGCTTCCTAAATGACCCAGCCATTTAAGTTGAACTACTCCGTCGTACATATCCCCATGGACAATAAAATAATCGTTCCAAACGAATTCGTCTACAATAAGAATATTTTTACCAAAACTTGTTGGTGTGTAATCTCTTATAAATTCATCATGGTTACCGCTAACCCAGACAACCTGTGTTCCCCTTTTTGAATAGGAAAGTATTTTTCTAATAAGGTTTGTATAATCCTGGTTCCAGAGGTGTCTTTTTTTTAACAGCCAGCCGTCTATAAAATCGCCAACTATAAAAAGATGGTCTGGTTCATACATTTTTAGCAACTCCAGACACTCTTTTGCATTGCATCCTTTGCTTCCTAAATGCACATCTGATATAAAAAGAGCTTCGACTTTCATTTCCTAATTGCTTAATGGTGCTTTAATTGCTGGATGTGATTCGTATCCATCTAGGATAAAATCTTTGGGTCTTAGTATCGGGATAATACTTCCAAAGTCTTTAGGATCAACATGGTCCTTAATTAAGATTTTTGGTAATTGATAAGGTTTTCTACGAATCTGTTCTTCTGCTTGGTTTATGTGATTCCTATAGAGATGAACATCGCCCAAATTGCCAATCAGTTCCTCTGGGATCATATTAACCTCTTTGCCAATGATTATTAGCAACAAGGCATAACTAGCAATATTAAAAGGCAAACCTAAAAAGGTGTCAACTGATCTTTGATTCCACATAAGAGAGATTGCTCGTTTAGGTACATTTGCAACTGCCAAATATTGCAATTTCTGTTCATCGGTATGATTTCTAGCTTTATCTTCTAAATCTTTGTTTTTAAGTATTTTTGAAAAGTAATATTCCAATCTTTCTTCTAAGCTCAACTCTCTTGTATAAACCTGAAATCCATAATGGCATGGTGGAAGAACCATTTTTCCTTCAGTAATATGTTTTCTTCCGTATCTATTATTAAAATCTTTATCAGTCTTTAGTTTTTCTAAAAACTCTTCTTTACTTAGTGGATTCATATATTTTATAATTTAAGAATTTAACATTTTTTGATTTGATTCTGTTTCTTAGTGTAGATAAATTTATTCCAGTTTTATTAGAAGCTTCGGTTAAACTTTCATAGATAATCCCTTCTATTTCAACTTTTACTATGTTTCCTGGTTTTTTACCTTTATTGGCTTCGCTAAGTTTTCTTTTGGTTTCTTCTGATTTAGGTTTTCGATTTGCTTCAGATATTTTTTGTTTAACTTCATCAGTATGAGTCTTCCCTTTGAAAGGGTTATTTTCTTTCATCCATTTCGAATGTTTATCATTAGTTTTACCTAACCAGTAGCCTTCCTTACCTTTATTAGATGTGCTTATTTTCTTTCCAATCTCAAGTCGTTCTTCTTCACTTAAGTTTTTATGCCATTGTTTTCTAGCTTCTGACATTTTTTCTTTAGTTGAATCTTCTCGTTTACTACCAAAGTTAGGATTATTTTCACCAAGATATTTACCAATATAAGAATCTTTAAACTTTTGTATTTCTTCTTCTCTCTTCTTTCTACCCCTGGTTGGATTGTTTTCTTTCATCCAATTAGAATGTCTTTTCCCAATCTCATCTTTATTTGGATGGTTTGATATTGTGTCTCCGCCTTGTCCTCCTAAAGCTATATTATAACCGATATTTCTATCAGTAGAATCATAAAAACGTATCCAGTATATTTCTCTTTCATTTAATAATTCAACGGATTCACATGTTTCAATTATTTCTTTTTTGAAATTTTCAATCCCATATTTTTGAAAAGCACTGTGTAAAATTTTACCGCTCCCTAAATAATTAGGATTGTTATATTTGTCTTGTCCTATGTAAATCTTTCCATTCACTTGATTTGTAGTCTTATAGATAATCATAATGGTATTACTTCCTTTTTATTTTATATATTCAAGGAGGTAATACATTTTTATCATTTTTCAAAATCTTTTAAGTAATCTTTATATAGTTCATCATCTGTTCTGTAATCAGTAACCGGTAGATCCGCAACATTCCAGGCATTAACCATCAATCTTCTACTGTCAGGATTGTTCTTAAGGTCGTTGATTAGGGTTTGGATTTGGTCAATATAGGTTTGACCTGCTGGGAGGTGATAACCATTCTCGTACATTGTGGGGTGATATTTCCCCCATTTTCTCCATTGCTTACCATAAATTGGACCTAACTCACCCCACTTCTTAGCAAACTCATCATCATTTTTGATTAAGTGAATGAATACATCCTTAGGTAAGGGTCTTTCATCTTCAAGTTTTTGGTCAATATAATCACCACCTATATTTCTATTTTCAGGTTTCCACTCTTTTAAATAATTAGAGTAACAGTCACCATTCCAAATGTTACATCCGTTATCAACCAAATACTTAATATTGGTATCTCCTTTTAAGAACCATAATAATTCAACTACCATAGTTCTGAATGCTATCTTCTTGGTAGTGAGTAAAGGATAACCTTCGCTCATCTTATGACGGATTTGTCTTCCAAATACTGAAATAGTTCCGGTGCCGGTCCTATCTGATTTTTCTACACCATTTGAAAGTATATCCTTCAGTAATTCCTGGTACTGCTTGTCGATGTTATTCATTTAATGAGTATTTATTTTTGACTCTCTCAGAGATTGGGATGGGTTCTTCCATTAATTTTTTATTTCTGTCAGTCTCTAAACCAATTTATCATTCCGTCCCACAAAGGATCTCCGTGGCCTATTTCTCCACAGGATTTCCATTCTTCGGTTCTTTCCTTATCCATGATAAAATCCTCTCCGTCTTTATTGACATCAACCGGATTTTTTCTCTCCATGTAAAGGTCCCACCAAGAATCCTTGCTTATCCCAGTTGAATGGTCTGGAACAATCTTAATTTCTCCCGGATTGAATTTGCTTGGAGATATTTTAGCAGGCAATCCATAATACCAAATTTTTCTGCCTTCCTCTTTCTCTGGATTTATAAAATTGTACGGGTGCTCGATTAGTTTTACCATCATCGTACTTGCCTTTGTCAA
This sequence comes from uncultured Saprospirales bacterium, assembly GCA_937926355.1. Taxonomy (GTDB): domain Bacteria; phylum Bacteroidota; class Bacteroidia; order Chitinophagales; family Saprospiraceae; genus CALAZP01. The sequence continues at coordinate 1,590 of CALAZP010000242.1, read as the reverse complement.
TGCCCAAATAGCATCTCTGGAAAAAAAGGAGTAAACTTCCTTTCCATTGGCTTTCATGGTGCACGTACCTCCGTTTCTGATACCTGCATCACCCCACTTAAACTTAACAGTGTTCTTTTGCTTATAGTTGATCTCCCAACAAATACGGTTGACCCCCTTATCTACATATGGTATAAGACTGTCATTATACTCTAGCCACCAGGTAGCAGGACTTCCGTTCCATTTACCATTCTCGTGCTCGTATCCCGGAATATCCCAGACGTGACAAATCTTATCGTCGATTTGTATATCAAATGCTATCCTTCTTTTTTCTGTGCCAAAAGCTAAAACCTTATCAACCTCCTCGAGGGTAAGATTATCAATGCATCTTTTTTGTATCATTCTTCAGTTTCTTCTCTTCCTGATTCCCTTGCAAGCCTTAAGGCTAATCCTATCATTAAGCCTTCTACTAAATTACCCATCAAATTGTCGAAAGTAAGGGGCATCCACATACCTAATATGGCAATAAATATTGCGTGTACATATTTTGAAATTTGGATCATTTAAAAATTCTTTCCAAGATTCCAAGTTGAATCTTCTCCCACCTTGTTAGCTTTGAGCTCCAAAGTTTTCTTTCTGAGAGATCATCACAACGATTCCAAAGGGGTTGCTTAATAAAAAAGAAATCCCAATCGTCGATGACAAACCTTTTTACAGTGGTTTTGTTGGGAAGTCTAAACTCGAAAGAAAATAGCGAGTAAAACCTAAAGTTGACATTGAATGTGAAAAAATTAAATCCCCATGATTCATCTCCGTCGTGAAGATATAGATTGAACAGGTGGAATTTGAAATTCCATCTCCTGGTCTTCCAAGAGATTTTTTCTAGAAGTGTTTTGAATCTCATAATGATAGAAAATGATCCTATCATTAAACCTTTTTGGTTACTTAAAGTTTCGATTAAGCAAGATTTGAATAGTCACCTATTTCGAATCTGGATGAGTATGCTAAAGCGTTTCTTAACGCTCTGCTTCCTCTTATATCTTTGCCCCATCCGGCATTGGCATTAACAGCAGCCCCGAGTGCATCTTCGAAGTCAGTAAAGTCGTTTGGGTCATCGTTGCCAAACTTCCTTTTGGAGTGTCTGCTGCTTAACCCATTAAGGAAGTAGAGGGCATTTATTTCAGCTGCTATCTCTGGATCGTTCACCATTTCCGGATTTCTAACTATGTCAACATTGGTTCCGTGCTGCTTAAGAAGATTGTTGTATTTTTCGTAGTTAGATTTGAATGTTAATTGGTTAAACCCCCTGCCCCTGTATTTTGCACCATCCCCTGGGCGGTCGTTACCGTATCTTCCCCCATAGACAACGTCCCAAAATTCGTCGGTCTTTTTAATCCTGCTAAGTTCGTTGTCTGAGAGGTTTTTAACCCTACTTCCAAATATTTTTCTAATCCTCTCGTTGGACGTGTTCTTATAAGAAATCTCATCCTTTGGGATAAAGTTAGACTCTTTCCCTATAACCGAAAGAATTGCTTTTTGTGTAAGTGGATTTACTATACCGTATTTCTTTAGAGCCTCAACAATAAGTTCAGCATTTTTCTGCTTATCCCC
>CALAZP010000241.1 GCA_937926355.1 uncultured Saprospirales bacterium | reverse complement strand
TTAACTAAAACAAATAAAATATGTTGCCAGCATCTAGAATAACAGATATGCATGTTTGCCCACAAGTCACGGTCGTTGTGCCGCATGTGGGAGGTCCCATTATTGGACCAGGTGCGCCTACGGTTTTAATTGGATCTTTACCCGCTGCGGTGATGGGGGACTCGGCAGTGTGTGTTGGGCCACCTGATTCGGTAATAAAAGGCTCTGGAACAGTATTAATTAGCAAGAAACCTGCTGTGAGAATGGGCGATACCACGGCACACGGAGGAACAGTGGTTTTGGGTTTGCCAACGGTACTAATAGGAGGTTAAGAAAATTACACAAATGGAAAATGTGAAATCTTTTTTAGGTAGAGGATGGTCGTTTCCACCCGAATTTAATAAGACATCTGGGTCTGTCGAAATGGTAGAAGATGATGAGGATATTCGGCAAAGTATAATTATATTTTTATCAACAACTGTTCATGAAAGAACGATGAGACCAAGCTATGGGAATCAATTAAAAGAGCATCTTTTTGCAACGGTTAATGCAGATACCATAAATAATATTATTGGGGATTTAAAAATAGGTTTGAGGATATATGAACCTAGAATTCAAATTGAAAAAATTGAAGTGGATACCCAGAGGCTATTAGATGGAGAAATTCGCTTTTCAATTACTTATGAAATAGAATCTACTAATGTAAGGGATAATATTGTTTACCCGTATTACTTTGTAGAGGGAACTAATATTTAGGGTTAATGGCCAGGAATAAATATCAAGGATTATCCGAAAATGAAAGAGTATTAGAAGCTCTAGACCCAGGGTTTTTTCCTTTGGATGAACGCCAAATAACCGATTATCTGCAACTGATTAACAATTATTCCAAACAAATAAAATACTTTAATTCAAAAAATGAGGAGTCGGGAAATTGGCAAGACTTTTTCTTGTCGGATGATATTTTTTTGTTAGCAGAAATTTTACATTTTGATTTCAAGAATATTGAATCTCAAAAAATTAACCTATTACAATCTTTTGACACTTTTGCTGATATCGAAAAAAAAACCGAAGTATGGGTTTCGGTTTTTAAATTATGTCTCCAAATGCTTCAGCAGGTAGATCGATGGTATTCTTTAGCCTCCAAGTATAATAAAAACAGATTTCCAACGAAACTTGAAGAGGAGTTATCTGCAATAATAGAATATGTATTAGCGGAACAATTTAGAAGACTGATAAGTATTGATATTGGAAAACCTGCTATAGACTTTCCTTTTGGCCCATTTGACATGCCGTATGACAATTTTTCGAAGATATGGAAAATCGATACGGCATTACCAGAAAACATTTTTGATCGAGGAGATTCAAGTATAGAAAAATTAGGCTTTGCTTTAAAGCAATTATTAATCCTATACAGAAACATATTTAAATCTGTTTCTACGCTTCAAAATAAGGCTCAAGGGATTTTAAAAATGGAGTTGGAAAAGGATACACATGAACCTCATATTGGTTTATTATTAGCCTTTATCCAATTATTACAAGTTCAACAGCACCATTTAAATGACCTCACAAAAAAGCATTTAAATTATTACTATGGGGAAATATTAAAGCAAAAATTTGGAGGAGAACACCCGGATGCTGCATTTGTATGCTTTAAAATGAGTGATTACAAAAAGCAAGTAATAGTACCTAAGGGCACTAATTTATTAGCTGGGCAGGATCAAATTGGCAATTTGATTAGATATCAAACAAAAGAAGAAGCACTTCTCAATAATGCGCAAATTGTGGATATTAAAACACTATTTGTAAGTCGCAATCCTTTGATTGACTCATTTTCCCAATTTAGAATGGTAAATGGGATTTTTAAAAGTTCTATTCTTCAGAAAAGCGATAGTAAAGATGGATGGCCTACTTTGGGAGAGGACCAAACATTCAAGGTAGATGATGATCGCAATATGGAAGAAGCATATTTAGGAGTCATACTGGCATCCCCATGCCTACATTTATCATCTGGTAATCGCGAGGTAGAACTAATATTTGAATTGGAGAAATCAAGTATTCAGCAATTGACTATGTTGTTGGTAGATATGGCGAATAATAGAGGATTATCTCCAGAAGAAATTTTCTATGAAATTTTTGAAGAGGCTTTCTCAATTTCCCTTACGATAGAAACAGGATGGTATAAACTTTCCAATTATAAAGTAATCTTGCCAGAAGATTTTTCGAGCGCCCAATTAGCCATTAATTTTAGTTTATCACGAAAAGTACCGGGCATCGTTACTTATAATGAAGAAATTCATCAAGCAGGGGTGACTCTCGAGCAACCAGCGATTAAGATAGCGCTTTCTAACAATGCAAAAGTTTACCCGTATTCATTTTTGGACAGGCTACAATTGAATGAAATTCAAATTTTAGTAAAGGTTAAAAAGCTTGGTGATTACAATCTATTTAATAGCTATGGCCCGTTAGACGCCTCTCATGCGATTGAATTTTTAGGACCAATGCCTAAAAAAGGTGATTATTTTATGATTGGAAGCAGAGAGTTGTTTACCAAGAATATAACAGATTTAGAAATATCGTGGAAGTATGGAACCTTCCCATTTGAAGAAGGAGGGTTAAAAGAATATTTTGAATCGTACCAGAGAGGAATAGAAAATGATAGCTTTAAGATAGCTTTGAGCAGCAGATCGGACTATCAGTTTAATCCCTTCAAGGTGGAAAAAAGACAGGTTTTTGCTCTGTTTGAGCAAAACAAAAAAAAGGGTATTCATCCATCGCGAAGCTTGGAAAAAATTGATGTAAAAAAATTAGAGATAAAACCAGATTATCAATTAAAAAATGAGGAAATAGAATTATTTCATCAAAATAGTTCAACAGGGTTTCTAAAATTTGAATTAATTAATCCTTCTATGGGTTTTGGTTTTGAAGTATATCCAAAACTATTTTCAGATACCGTAACGCACAATGCTGCTCAATCGGGTTTATTGAAAGGAGAAGGAGATAAAAGGCCAATACCTAATAATCCTTTTGTTCCCACAATTAACGATTTGAACATTGACTACGTTTCTAAGCATACCATAGTTTTGGATGAACGAAGAATTTATGAAAACAATCCTGAAACGGGGGAGGCGATCTATCATCTACATCCATTTGGCAAACAATTACTATTTGAAAAGGGGAAGGCATACGGGTATAATTTATTCCCACAATATGATCAAGAAGGATATTTATTTTTAGGATTGGAAGGTATAGAAGCGGGAGAAAAATTTAGCCTTTTATTTGATTTAGAAAAGAGTGAAAAATGGGAGATAGGAAGGCAACCGAATCCTGTATGGGTTTATTTGAATAATGACCAATGGAAATTATTTCAACCCCAAGATGTTTTAAAGGATCAAACAAAAGGATTAATTGAAACAGGAGTGGTATCGTTAAGACTCCCCAAAGATGCACAGCGTTCAAAGAAAATAATGCCAGATAATAGGTTTTGGATTGGGGTGAATTTGAGAAGTAAAGCAGAATTAGTTAGTAAGACTAAGCAAATATATACCAATCCGGTAATGGCAGAATATAAAATGGATAATGCAAACCAGGAGAGAACTTATCCTTTGCCCCCGTTTACCATAGGCGAAATGGAAGAACCGATTCTAGGTATTATTGGCGTGATACAACCACTACAATCTTTTGGTGGAAAAAAGAAGTTGAGTGATATACAATATTTCAATAAGGTAAGTGAAAGATTAAGACATAAAAACAGAGCAATATCTAGATGGGATATAGAGCGATTAGTTTTAAATCAGTTTGAAAAGGTAGGTCAAGTTAAATGTATTGGCAATTTTCAGAACCAGAATTTTGTCCAGAAGGGCAATATAGTAGTAATAGTTATTCCAAAAATTGAAGATTCTAGTAAATTTTATGAACCAACATTTAGTCAAGGGGAATTAAATAGAATAAAAGAATTTTTGCAAAAATTATCCAATCCATTTGTTCAAATAGAGGTTCGCAACCCGACATATGAGTATTTGCGTATTAAAGGAAAGGTCATATTTAATGGCTTGGAGAGCGGTGAAGGGATTATGAATTTAGTTAACGATAGCGCTCAATTTGTTTGTCCGTGGTTTTTTGCTAATAAAATGCAAGCAGCTTTAGGTGGAAGTATTAAGATATCTGATTTTTTTAATTTTATTCAAGGACAGCCTTATGTAGATTATCTAACTGGTTTTTCCATCGCACAAATTAAGGCTGATTCATCTAATAAAGTATTTTTAGTGGATACAGCTAACGAGGATTTTACCGGGGAGGTTTTAGAAGGAGGAACACCATGGTCTGTATTTTTATTGAGCATGAATCACGATTTTGAGGTGTTAGAAAAAGCTGAATATCACGAAGCGACGCCAACAAAACTATCCGAAATGAGAATTGGAGAAGATTTGCTGATTGGATCGGAAGATTTTCAAGAGAATCTATGGAATAACGGTAACGATTTGGGGGATAAAAGCCAGAATAAAGACGAGGGCGATGACAACCAATTTTGGTTTAAGTTAAAATTGTAAATCAATAAAATATGGCGCTTGTAAACCGACAAACACTCAAGAATTACTTTAAAAAAGGGAGTTCGCCGAATGAAATGCATTTTGCTCATTTAATAGATTCAACGGTAAATATTGTAGAAGATGGAATTGGCAGGGGAGTAGATGATGGTTTTAGGCTTGCACCTCAGGGATATTCCAAAAAATTAATTTCATTTTTTCAAAATGCCAGGAACAGGACACCTTCTTGGTTTATTAGTTTTAATGATGCTAAAGATGGGTTGGCTTTTCACGAAAGCGAGGAGGAGAGTAGCCTAATATTAAAGGAAGGAGGAAAAGTTGGTATAGGTACAGATCATCCTATGTACCAACTCGAAGTTAAAGGTACCGCTGCTTTTGATACTCGATCTGGATCATTTGCCAGAGGAATGGTTCCTGCCGATGGTCAATGGCACAATATATTAACAGAGCTAGATGATATTCAAGGTTTTGAAATAATGGCAAGGGCAAAAGGTAGAAAAGGAAGTGGTAAATATTCAATTGCTCATGCAATAGCTTTATCCACGTTTGGTGGCAGAGGTTCTTCGTCTAAAATTAGGATAACCAATGCTCATTATGGAGGGTTTTTTAATCGAATTCAGATGAGATGGAGAGGCGAAGTCAACAATTACAATTTACAAATTCGGACTAGGAGGCACTATGGACTTAATGACCAAACTGGTGATCCATATTTTATAGTTTATAATTTAACGAGACTTTGGAATGAAGAAGAAGTCAATCAAGTAAACGCTAATTTTTACCTGTGAGAAAAGAGGCACAAGTAATAAAGGCAGAACCATTTGAACATTCAGATTTGAATTATGATGTTCTATTGGAAAAAGGTCTAGAATGGGTTCAGCGATATTCAGGAGATCAATGGACGGATTATAATTATCACGATCCAGGGGTAACTTTTCTGGAGCAAATAGTATATGCTTTAACCGATTTGGGTTATAGAACTTCTTTTGATATTCACGATCTTTTAATGGTTGGGAAAGATAATTTTCCTCTTTTCGAAAAAAATTTGTTTCTCCCCCCTCATGAAATTTTACCAGTAAATCCAGCCAATGTTTCAGATTTAAGAAAATTAATTATTGATCGGGTCAAAGAAATTGACAATGCATGGATAATAGCAGTAAAAGATGATCCTTCTGGTTTTAAGGGGCTTTACAATATTCTATTACAATGTTCAGAGGATTTATCAGAGCACCAAAAAATCAAGGTTTTGGACCTTGTTAATTCTCTTTTTCAGGAGCACCGTAACTTATGTCAAGATTTAAAATCTATTAAAATCTTAACTCCTGAAAGCATTACTTTCTCAGGAAAGATAATTTTAAAATCTGATGCCGTTGGAGAACAAGTTTTTGCAAGTATTTTAAATGCAGTGGACGACTATTTGGCACCAACAATAAAATTTTACCATCCTGAAGATTTGTTAAAAAAGGGGTATACCATAGATGAAATATATGAGGGCCCTCAACCTATTTATGGATACTTGGAGCCTTCTGAATTGCCGGAAAGAAAAGATATAATTTTTACAGCTACCATAAAGGAAATCATTCTCAATATTGACGGAGTCCAAGATTTAAGAGATTTTACCCTTTACAAAAATGGTATTAAATTATTTGAAGATAGCCTCACTTTTGAAGAGGGATTTTATCCTGTTTTGGGCAATCTTCAATCATTTTTTGACAATGAAAATGACAGATTAGACTTTTACAAGGACCAAGTAAGGTATATAGTCGACCACATTGCGGTTACCCAATTGTATGAGTCATTAGCGTCTGGCAGGAAAAATTCTTATTTGAATGCTATCAAGTATAAAAATGAAATGGCCTTAGGCCATTTCACTTATAAAGAATTGAGTACTTTTTATTCTATTCAGCAAGAGCTACCTGAATTATATGGGTTAAAAGCAGAAAGCTTACCCTCTAATGTCTCTCCAAGAAGAAGGGCACAAGTTAAGCAACTGAAAGCTTACTTAAGTATTTTTGATCAAATCATGGCGAGCTATTTAAGTCAACTAGCAAATACTAGAAAACTGTTTTCCATAGAAAGGGATACGGATAGAACTTATTTTACTCAGTATCCATCAGATATTCCGGATTTAGACCAAATTACAATTGAAAAGAGTCCGGACCAATACCTAAAAAATTTAAAAGAAATAATTGAAAGTCAAGATACCTTTTGGAGGAGAAGAAACAAGGTACTAGATCATTTACTAGCTCGGTTTGGAGAAAGATTTATACCTATTCCGGGGATGAATCCAATAGATATAATAAGGGCAAAAATTAATATTTTAGAAAATTACACAGCACTGAGTAGAGATAGGGGAAAAGGATTTCATTACCAAACTGAAGATGATCTACCGACCAATATTTCGGGTTTGGAAAAGAGGTTGACTTTAGCCTTGGATTTAAATATTAATAATGCCTCTCTAATTGAACCTTTACTAGAGTTTGGAAAAATTGAAGACGAACCAGAAAGAATTAAAAATTGGCAAAAAAAGATCATTACTTCTAAAGACGGCAAAAAAATAAATGTATGGAAACTTCCAGAAGAGGAATATGAGAATGATTCATTATCTTTTTATACGCAAGCTGATAATTTTATCAAGCAATTGTTTCTTTTTGGTATTCAAGATAGGTATTACAGGATAGTTGAAACCCAAGATGCCCCAACAAAATGGCATATCCTTTATACTGGATTTGATTTTGAAATTCCTACTGTAGTTACCCTTGCCGACGAATTAGACTTAGCCAAGCAGACCATAGCTAATTCAATTAGAAAATTTGAAGAATTAAATAAAGCTTGTGAAGGTATTCATTTGTTGGAGCATATTTTGTTGAGACCTATGGAAAGCATTAAATACAGTTATACGCTCTTTGATAAAGAAGGAGGCACGTTGATTACTAGTTATTACCAAACAGACTTAAAAGAGCAGAAGAAGTTAATAGATGATATTTTTTATCTAGGACTGCAAAGGGATAATTATGGGATTGTAGAAGTAAAGGAAAAAAAACTATTTGAAATTATCCTTTATGGGTCTGAAAATGAAATGATAGGTAGGTTTGAAAAAGCATTTTATTCAAGAATAGGCGCAGAAAAAGAAGTTGAAAGAGCAATAGCTTTATTTGAAGAAATTTTAGAGGGTAATTTTGGAAAGGAAGAAGCTATTGAAATTAATCAGGTAAGCGGAATGGCGCATTCTTTTCCTGCAACATTTGGGTTTGAAGATGAATATTCAATTATTTTACCCAATTGGCCAGCTAAGTTTCAAAATGATGATTTCAAAAATTTATTAGTAAATCAATTAGCAGAAAATAGTCCATTACATTTAAAGGTGAATCTGTATTTCGTTGGAATTAAGAAAATGATGGAATTTGAAGATGTTTATTTTGAATGGAAAAATTTAAAAAGAGCTAACCCACCTGACCCAGTAGTTTTAGACGGTGCTTCTTTAAGGCTAGTTCAAACACTTCAGGGGATGAACTCATTCAAGATGGTAATTTAGAAATGGCCTCCAACCATAAGCATATCATTAATAAATACCAATTTGATGTTGTTCTGCAAAAGGAAAAAGATTTTTCAAAAATATCCCAATCCTTAACACAACTTTTTTACCGAGAGCTTCAACATGAAATTGACAGAATATTCTCAGACCAAAGCATACCTTCAGAATTAATTTTTTCCATTAATCAAATAGAAATTGATTTAGGGGAAATATCCATAGAAAATTTAGAAAAGGAGTTTAAGTTAAAATTTGTAAAAGAACTTAGCCAGTCGATAAGACAAGCTATTTTATTTAAAACAGTAGATTCTAAGAGAACAATACGTATTCAATCTAGGGAATTGGAGTTGATACGGTTTTACTTGAGACTTGGCACTCTGCCATGGTGGTCTAGTATCTTAATGAAATCTTTGGACTCGGTTTTTAGGAATCTCATTTTTTCCGAAACGAATGCAGTTAAACAATTAGTTTTTGAGGAAGCGATTTATCCTATTCCAAGAAGAAGAATAATAAATCAATTTAAAGACCCTACTATATATGCTTTGTTTGGTATTATCTCTTCTGAACCTGCCGATTATTACAAAGACTACACGGATAATTTAATTACCCTCCACCAGCATTCTAGAATCACTAACGAAGGAGACATAAAATATAAAAAGGTGGTTCAAGAATTGACATTCATTTATTTGTTAGACCAAAAGGGCACAAGTATCAACCAATATGAATTTTTCAAAAAACAAATAAAATCCTTAGCAGTAAAATATGATTTTGACTATTATGATTTAGTAAAACAAATATTTTTTTCTTCTCAGGAAATATTTGGGGTAAAGGATAATAGCAGAAAACCTATTGCAACTCTTGCTAAGAGTTTATACGAAGAAGAGGTTTTGCTAGATAGGCATAGAGTAAATCCAGAAGAAAAGTTAAGATTGTCGCAAAAAATTATTGAGGAACTTTTTACTCGTGGTACAAGCGCTATACCGTTAAAAAAATTAGGCTTTAGCAATAGGGATGAAGTTTTTCAATGGCTAGCCGAATCTGCACCCAACCCATTTGTTACTAGATACAGGGCATTAGGAAAGGAATGGATGGTAAGGGAGAGAACCATTACGTTATTTGATGATAGTTCATTAGGTATTTTATTTGAAAAGGCCGCTCCTCAGATAAAACCCCTAGTTTTTGAGGTCTTTGAAATTTTTGAGAATATTCAAGACTCAATAACTCCGATAAACCAAGAAAAAATTGCATTTAAAAAGGTGATTAGGCATTTTGCCTTAGAACTATTGGTTTTTCAGAACCTGAATACCATCACAGATGAGGGTTATTTTCAGAAACAACTTCAAATGTATTCTAACAAATACAATATTTCAGAAATAGAAATACTTACACTTCTTAATGAGGAAATAGAAAAATTAAAAAAGTATAAACGAGGCTATAAGGTTATTAAAAAAATCATTGGGCAATCTAAGGAAAGGATAATTAATCAACAAGAAGAAGATGATTCCACAATCCTTCGGAGGGTGGAAATTTCTAAACTTTTTTTGGCGCTCAAAAAGAATTATTCTTCAGAAATATACGAACGGATTAAAAAACGATTAAATAAATATATAAAGGTGTATTCCCCAGAATTGAAAGATCAGACCAATATATATCTGTTTGTTGCCCATCAATTGGAAAAATTGACTGGAGAGGATTTTCGTGAAATCCTTGAAAGAAGATTAGAAGGCATAGATGATAAAGTCAAAAGAGAAACATTAGAAAAGGCACTTTTTGAGAAAACTATTGGCGAGGCTAATAGGGGCTATGAACGAATAGAATACCTAATTGAAAGATTGAAGGAGACTCCATTAAAAGAATGGATAATACAACAAGGAAAAAAAAATCCTAAGAATATCCTTATTGAATTAATATTTGAAAGAGGAAAGGATTTAGCAGCGTTTGTCATACAACAAAAGTATGATGTTCATTTTTCAAAAATTATTTCCAAACACGTTGATTGGGTCGAGTTTAGAACTTTAATAAAGCAATTTGAACTAAAGAATTCCAATAAGATTTTAGAGTTTTTGGAAAATATCTTGATGATACAAGAACGATGGAAGATTGGTCGAATTGCAAAAAATCATTTTGAAATATTTTTAAAAGAGCAGGTTATTCGATTTATTCTAACGGGAAACCAAAAGGGGGTTGAAATATTTGTCTTGGACCAAATGAAGCAAAAGGGCTTAATAAACTATAAAAATTTAACGTTATTCAGGGATTATTTTGATTTTTCTGAGGAGTTTTGGTCCATTCAATCTGCAGCAGATCTTATTTTAGATAGTAGTGTACTAAGAAGACAGACCATTAAATCTATTCAGCAGATATATCTTCAAGACCTTATTTTACATTATTTGGCAGAGGGATCTATTCCACTATGGGTGGAAAAAGATTTGTATGGGGTGGAGACCATCAGACTTTTCTTTAATCTTAAAATCAAAGAAACAAATGTGACTTTTGCACATAAATTATCACAGGTATTAATTGGCCAATCTTATAATTCAAGAATCTTTGAATTGGTTGAAAAAGGGATGGAGGACCAATTTTTTAAATGGTTAGAAAGAGCCCCCGGTCATTATAACATAACGAATGTAATTGCTCAAATCCAGCAGTTCTTTCAGATTAATGATTTAAAAGAATTTGATAAAATTTTATTTGAAGCGATAATAAAGTATAAAATATGGCTGATTCCAGATAAAAAAACAAGAATAGCTATTTTACAGCATTCACTATTAGAAAAGGGATTTAAGGTTACCTCTGAGGAATTAATCAAGGATGAATGGCTGTTTGTTTATGAAATTCTTTTTGGTGAATTTAAGGATGAAACCGATCTGGAAGGAAATCAGCGAAAGATTTTAGAAAAAATCCAAAAGCATCCATTGAGATTTTTTGAGTTAATCAAAAAGATACCTGATCCAGAAAACCAAATGGCCAAGATTTTTAAACAAATCCCTAGACATATATTAATTCGTTGGTTTTTAACCGTTTTAGAAAAGGGCAATTTTCCCGTAAGGGTAAAAAATTATGGAATTTTAAGTATAAATTATTTTAAAGCTCATCCACAAAACAAATACTTAGAACGGTATATAACCTTTTTTATAGTTCAACTTCTATTTTCAGAACCTGTTCAAAGTCAAAGAATAAGGAGGTTTTTTGAGAAGATAGCCAGTTTTCCGAAAGAAATGGTTTCAGAAATTATTGGGATATTTTATAAATCGATGTCCACCGAAAAAAAATCTATTTGGCAATATTATTCCAGACAAATTTCAAAAGAAAACACCTATCAGTTACCAGAACGATTGAAACAAGAATGGGTTTTGGTACTGCATTTTTTACAATATGGGTCTATTCCGTTTACCGGAAAAAAGGCCCTTAGCAAGGACCAAATAAGATTGATTTTATTGAGGCTTCTAGCAGAAGCCCCTTCATTTATGAAAAATAAACTATACCGATTGTTGAGGGAAACCACTACGAGAAGAACTTTTTCTAGTCTATTAAAGCAAGAGGACGTAGCGAAAATTTTAAAACTTATTCATCCCAATTTAGAAAGAGATTGGAATCAACTTTCAGAGTTAGTGCAGAAAAGTAAAATGGAGCAGTCTCTAGCAAAAGCTTTAGGTTGGTTGAATTGGAAGGATGAATTGGGGGCTATTTTATACACATGGGTAAAAGGAAATTATTTTTTAAGTGGAACGGCGGAAATTATAGTCCCGGTTATTAAAACGTATTCTAAAAAAGAAAAGATAGAACCGAACGTATTGATTGGATTGATTGGAGCTAAAAAAGAGAATGCTGATGTTGAAATTGTCAAAGAAATTAGAAGCTTTTTAAAAACGGAATTAAAACAGGAAAAAGAGGCCAATCAAGAAAGATTGATGAGAGAGGAGGGAGAAGAAGTGGATAAAAGCGGAATTTCTATCAATAACGCGGGGCTGTCGTTATTGTGGCCATTTCTAGGAAGATTTTTTAAACGGCTGAATATGATTAAGGATGGAGATTTTATATCAGAAGAGGTCAGAATGAGAGGTGTCCAATTAACTCAATATTTAGTTACAGGTAAAACAGAAATAGAAGAAAGTGAATTAACTCTAAACCGGCTATTATGTGGAGCAGAAAAAGATTTGGTTATTGAATATGATTTGGATATTACCGAAGAGGAAATTGCCTTATCAGAATCTTTATTACAAGGAGTCATTTACAATTGGGAAAAAATGAGAGGCACCCGACCGGATACTTTCAGGCAGACCTTTTTACAAAGAGCTGGAATCCTTAGTATGGTAGAGGACCACTATGAATTAAAGGTTGAAGAGAAGTCTTATGACATGTTGCTTACTACCTTGCCTTGGAATTTAAGTATGATTAAATTAGCATGGATGAAGTCTAGATTAACAGTAATATGGAAATAGTGTAAATGGCGCTAAAGGAGTATGAAAAAATAAATGATACCACTTTTGCCTTGAGTCAAGATTTAAAATGGCTAGAAGAGGTTTTAGATATTCGTTTAAAATCCCATTATGAAGGGAAGGAGATATCGATTTATCAATGTGAGCCACCGGATTTATCTGAGGATACGAGTTATTACGGGCAGTTCCTAAACAAGTATCAATTAAAAAAAGGAGAGCGATTATTACTATTAATGGCCATAGCTCCTCATTTAAAACCACAAATACTTGACCGGTTTTTCAAAAAAAATGAGATCATTGAAAGGGGTTACACCGAATTTGGAGGGGTAAAAGGCATCCAACATGGGGGATTTCTGCCTACAGGTGAGACAGTAGCTTTTGTGTTAACTGAGGGATCGTTAGGAAAGAGGGTTTACTTAAACGAGTTGTTTTCCGACCAACATATATTTAGGAAATTAAATGTTCTGAGGTTAGAAGATTCGCCAGCTCATGAACCTTTGCTATCAGGAAGATTGGTAATAAGCCAAGAATATTTGAACTATTTAACCACCGGAAAACCTTTTAAACCCAGGTTTAGTGAAAAATTCCCTGCTCAAGAGATTAACTCTAATTTGGGTTGGGGGGATTTGATTTTAGACAATGAAGTGATGGAAGAAGTAGAAAGTATTTTAACATGGATTAA
>CALAZP010000240.1 GCA_937926355.1 uncultured Saprospirales bacterium | reverse complement strand
TTTAATTCTAAGTTCAGTTGAAAATTCTTGTTACCGGGTCCTCCGGTTTGTTAGGAAATGCATTTAAAAGCATTTTAGGTGATGAGCACGTTTTTCACACTAGGAAAGATGCTGACCTATTAGATCCCAAAGCAACACATGAGTATTTAGCACATCAGGTTAATGAGAATGGTGTTGATACGATAATCCACGCAGCTGCAATTGTTGGCGGGCTTCAGGCCAATCTGGATGGAAATGATAGATTCTTTGCAGAAAATTTTGACATCAATAGCAATGTGATGAGATCCGCCTTTGAGCTGAAGGTAGATAATTTTGTAAATATTCTTTCCACTTGTATCTTTCCCCACGAGAATATAACTTACCCACTTACAAAAGATCAGATAGACATTGGACCTCCACACCCCTCTAATTCTGGTTATGCGTATGCAAAGAGACTAGGCGGGTATCAAACAAAGATACTTGGTGAGGTTCTAGGAAAGAATTGGTTTTCTGTTGTTCCCACTAATCTTTATGGTCCTCATGACAACTTTAATCTTAGGACAAGTCACCTTGTAGCAGGAATGATTCATAGGGCTTACCTATGCAAGAAGAACAACGAAAAGTTTGTTATCTGGGGAGATGGAAGCCCATTAAGGCAATTTATTTATGCGGAGGATCTGGCAAAAATGATTCTCTGGGCTTTAGATAATTGGAAATTAAACGACCATTTCATGGCAGTGAATACGCAAGAGCTCTCAGTAATGGAGGTTGCAAATATTATCTGCGATCTTTTGAATATTCCTGAAGAGGATATTGTGTTTGATCCAGATAAGCCTAAGGGACAATTCAGAAAACCAGCAGACTCTGATTTACCAGATTTCGAATTCAAGCCATTTAGGGAAGGAGTAAAAGAAACCATAGAATGGTTATCAAATAACTACGAAAAAGCAAGAACATAATGAAAAGAATAGATCTCATCCAGGATACTATCAATAACAATGACGTAGACCAATTAGTTAATTGGCTAAAAGGATATCCAAGGTTGACTAAAGGTCCAATGACCTTGGAATTTGAAAATAAATTCGCTAACTGGATCGGTAGTGAATATGCAGTTTTTGTTAACTCCGGATCATCAGCTAACTTATTAATGGTATATGCACTTAAGCATGCAGGACTGCTCAAGAACAACAAATTCTGTGTCCCGTCTCTTTGCTGGGCTACTGATCTAGCCCCAGTTTTGCAATTTGATTTAGAGCCCGTCTTAGTAGATTGCAACCTTGAGAACCTATCCGTTGATCTAGAGCATTTAGAAAAGGTATTTAAGGAAGAATCCCCGGCTGCTCTTATTCTAGTTTCAGTTTTAGGTCTATCCCCAGATATGGATGCAGTAATTGATCTCTGTGAAAAATATGATGTTGTTCTATTAGAGGATAATTGTGAATCGCAGGGAACATCATACAAAGGCAAAAGACTTGGTAACTTTGGTCTGATGTCATCCTTTTCCACGTATTTTGGTCACACCATGAGTACTATCGAGGGTGGTATGATTACTACCAATGATAGGGACATGTATAATTTACTCCTCCAATTAAGAAGTCATGGTTGGGACAGAGATCTATCACCGCAGAGACAAAGTGAATTAAGGGAAGAATGGGGAATTAGTGATTTTTCTGCACTTTACTCCTTTTACGTACCCGGATTTAATCTGAGGAGCACTGATTTACAAGCTTTCATAGGTGTTGGACAACTTGATAAAGTGGATCACAGCATTCAGAAAAGGTACGAAAACTACCTATACTATAAGGAAAAACTCTCAGGCAAAATCTGGTTCCCTACCGAGCTCCAGGAATCATTTACAGCTAACTTTGCTATCCCGGTTATCTTAGACGACGAAGATAAAAAGATGTCCCTTGTTAAAGAGTTAGAAGAAAATAACATTGCTTGTAGACCTCTAATTTCAGGCTCTATAGGGACCCAGCCTTTTTACAAAAAACTCTATGGTGAGAATAAACTGCCCAACTGTGAAGTAGTTGATTCTAGAGGTATATACGTACCTAACCACCCATTGCTTCAACAAGAAGATATTGATAGAATTTGTGAAATAATCATAAGAAACTCATAATGAAAAAAGCACTTATAACAGGAATCAACGGGCAAGACGGCTCATACCTTGCAGAATTTCTATTGGAAAGGGGATATGAGGTGCATGGCACTTTAAAGAGAAACTCTGTTGCAGAAAACCAAACTTCTAGACTGGACCATATATTCGGAAAGGTACAGTTACATTATGCGGATTTAACAGATTTGTCCTCCTTAATTTTCGTACTTCAAAGGGTTTCCCCGATGAGGTTTATAACTTAGCTGCACAATCCCATGTGAGAATCTCTTTCGATCAACCAGTCTACACTGCTAATGCTACGGGACTAGGGGTTCTAAATATGATAGAGGCAGTTAAGCTTGTTAATAAGAATATCAGAATATACCAAGCTTCGTCGTCTGAAATGTTTGGTAATAGCATTGATGATGATGGGTTCCAAAGAGAGACTACACCATTAATTCCGGTATCACCTTACGGATGTTCCAAGGTGTTTGGGTACAACATTGCTAGAAACTATAGGAACTCATACGGAATGTATATTTCAAATGGTATCCTCTTTAATCACGAGTCTCCACGTAGGGGAAGTAACTTTGTAACAAATAAGGTTGCAAAGACCGCAGTTGAAATTAAACTCGGCATGAGAGATAAACTAGCACTAGGTAATTTGAATGCTACAAGAGACTGGGGTCATGCAAAGGATTACGTAGAAGCCATGTGGATGATTTTGCAGCTAGAACAGCCCGACGATTTCGTATGTGCAACTGGAATCTCTCACTCTGTCCAGGACCTTGTAGAATTCGTATTTAACAAACTCGATCTGAACTGGAAGGACTATATTACTGTGGATGAAAAATACCTCCGACCTGAAGAGCTAGAGGATCTAAAGGGGGATTCATCTAAACTAAGGGAAGTGACTGGTTGGAAACCAAACTACACGTTTGAAGAAATGATGGATGAGATGGTAGAGTATTGGTTGGATTTCTACAAGGGTAAATCATAAATCCCTAGCATTCTTTCAACAACATAACTTTCAAAAATCACTTGGGATATATAGTTTGAAAATAATATATCACCAAAATGAGGATTTTTGATTTCAATAAATTTTCAGCACTTTACGAAGCTGAGGAATTACAAGGACAAACAGAAGCTACCCTAAGGAGAATTGTTAATTCTTTCTTTATGTGTTACGGTTCTTTGAGTGCCCTAACTGATGGTTATTCTAAGATTCTTGCGGATCTTGATTCAATTAAGAATGCAGAGCCCGCAGAGAAACTAGAAAAAATGAAAGAGGTTGCGGGGTCTGTTGCAGAAGAGGTAACCAAAGAATTTAAGGATGCCAATGTTAATACCGAATGGAAGAAAGCTGCTGATAAATTTGTTGATGCCCTATCAGCACTAGTAAAGCAATACGAAGGTAACGAAGAGGTTATTACTGCAATGGACGATAAGGTAAAATCGATGATTGAAGAATATCAAGAAGACCTTAAAAAAGCAAAACAAGAGTCAGATAGAGCTCTAGATAAAGCAGAAAAAGCTTCAGAATCTAAATTGCCTCCAGCTGGAGATGATCAAATATTCGAGGGATGGTTTACTGGGAAAAAGGGTAATATCAAAAACCTAAATAGTCAAGCAGTTGCTCTTAAAGCACAACTAGAAAGTCAAAAAGATAGCGAAGGATTACAGACCTTAGTCACTAGACTTATAGGTGAAGTCAGTGAGATTATCTTAAAGCTTTCAGAGCTTTCTACTCTAAGAAGAAAAGATATAGAAGAAACTCAACTCCAAGAGATTGGAAATAGGCTAAACGAGATTCCTTTAGAGATAACTAAGAAGGAAGAGCAGTTAGCAAAATCAAATACAGCTAACAGAGAAGCTTCCGCAATCTACATCCAGGGACTGGATATTGCCGAAAACGCTTTTAAGATGGAGTCAACGGTAAAAGAGGAATTAGCAAAAAAAGCGGAAGAGGAGGCAAAGGCTAAGGAGGAAGAGAAAAAGGCTAAAGAAGAGAAGGAAAGAGCAGAAAGAAGAATTGAGCTCTCTGGAGATCTAGATCCAGAAAGAATTTCAGGTAGAAGGAGAAATGCAGAGGTCGCTAAATTCCAAGAAGCAGTAACCGATAAGTTTAAGGATTACGAACCATTTGAAGATTTCGAGCTTTTCCAAAAATTTGTTGGCTTCGGAGCAGATGGAATGTTTGGTAAGACTACAAAGGCAATAGTTAAAGCATTAAAAGCAGGATTTGGATTAGATGATACGTCTGATGTAATCACACAGGAGCTGATGGATAAAATTGTGTTCGAGCCATTAAACGAAAGCATCTCTACATATAAATACCTAAGAGGATTTGGCTCATTCGATCTAAATGAAGCTTTTGATCCAGAGAAAGCAAAATCGTCGGCTTCAACAGGAAGCTCATCATCGGCACCAAAAGAGGGAAAGAAAGAGGAAATCGACACAGATAAGATAGTAGAAGAAATCGAAAAACTTCTTGAGGATGCAAATGATAAAATCGTGGATCTTTATGACAAGGACAGCTTTTGGAAAGAATATAAAGGTACGTTTAATGACGATGAAGATAAAGCAGTCGAAGAGGTATTTGGTGAAAAATATATGTCAACTGGAACCTGGTGGTACAACCAAATTAGAAAGCCTTTCCTGAAAAAAGCGGCAGATCTTCTTAACGGGGAATATCAAGGCCTGAAGGAAGAGGATTCCGATGCTTGGGATCATTTATGGGACGAAATCAGAGAATTCGGGGAAACATACAAACAGCTTAGAAAAAAGACCTTGGGAGATCAAATAAACGATACCTACAAATGGGCCTTGAAAAAGTTTGATGGAACCAAAGAAAACTACAAGGTAGATACAGATTTTTAATCCCTTGAGACATCTAAAGAAATATCAGGACTTTAATATTAATGAGAGGGAGAATACACCATATTCTCCTTTATCTGCTTACAAGGCTGTGGCTTTGGGTGTAAGTAGGGCTTTTAATCTTTTAGGATATTTCTATGCTATTGCAAAGACTGACGCAGATCCCAATGAATGGAAATCCCAAATGACACAGATTTCATCTGAGATGAATCCAAATAAAAAATGGGATAAAATAATACAGGTTGCGGAAGATATTCAGTCAGAGATTGAGCAATACGCTTCTGGCAGAAGGAGTGAAAGAATAAACGTCGGTAGATTCTTTGATGTCGGTGTTAATTCTAAAGAAATACCTAAGGCACTCGAAAAATTTAAGGCCGCTTCTGAGATATTAAGCAAGGATCTTGTTCCAAGAAAAATTAGGGAAAGGCTTCAACTTATAAACCAATCACTTCCAACCGAACCTTATAAACTCGAGGAGTCACTTCTGGTTGAGGGTGTAGATAATAAAAGACCTCCTTCTGAGAGTGAACTGCTAACACTTGCAGATAATTTAAGTTCTTCAATAACAAGAGCACTTTCACTCTCCAGAAACATGAAGCAACTCTTTCCAGAAGCAGAATCCTATTTGGACGATGTTGTAGCGAGATATATTACTCCAGCAGCAGATAAGGTACAAAAAATACTTACAACCCCTACTCCGGATCCATCTCTTGAATTATCAAAATCCGTCAGGAAATCCTATAAAAGGCAAGGTTGGTTAATAACCAATGTTCAGGAAAAGTACATAGTTGATCAGTATACAGATTTATTAGAACTCCAGGAGGATATTAAGACCGGGATTGAAAAAATCAACAAAGGCAAGGAAAACGTTATTAAAGAGTTTGCTCCTTCAACCGACGCAAAGGAATATATCGATGCTGGGAACAGGATATTAGATTTTGTAGAGGAAAAAGTTGCTCGAAAAGAAACTGAGGAGGATCTAAGAAGAAGATCTAACTTAATGATCCCAGTAGGACAAGATGAACCCATTCCATCTCCACAGGAGGACTCCACACTCAGAAAGGGTGCTCTGGTCAGTCCAGACGAGCTAAGAAAGCTTCTTAAAAGGAGAATGTCACGCTAATGGAAAAAATTTCACTCAAAGTGAAACAAAACCTGTGATAGACCCCTAAAAGAATTACTTGTGATTCCCCAGGGATAGAATATCTATATAAGCTAACCATTCTTTAGGTCCCAAACCCCAAACTTTTTAATAGGTAGTAGCCGCACACGCATCAAATCCCAAACTTGTGATAAGTCTGGAAACACTTCCTATTTTTAAAGGTATAATACCCAAACTATAAAGTTATATTATGGCAAAGAAGTCAACATCAAAGGGATTTTCATTTTTGGATTTAGACAAGGAATTATCTAAGATTAAAGGATTTGAGACAGGATCAATTTTAACGGAGAACACATTTAGTGAGGTAGACGAGTGGATACCAACGGGCAACTATCTATTGAATGCCCAGCTATCTGGGACTTTGTTTGGTGGTATTCCAAACACAAGAAGCTTGGGTCTAATGGGTGATCCAGGAACTGGTAAATCGTTTGTGTGTTTAAACGTTGCTAGGGAAGCACAAAAGAAGGGGTATGATGTTATTTATTGTGACACTGAGGGTGCTATTGATAAATCGTCAGCTATCAAATTTGGTATCGATCCAGATAAAGTTAGGTACCAACCAATAAAAACCGTTACTGAATTCCAAACCTTTGTAACAAATCTTTTAGAACTTGTAAAGAAGGCAAGAGAAAGGGGGGATCAACCTAAGATCTTGTTGGTTTTGGATTCTTTAGGAATGCTTAGCACGGATAAGGAGCTTAACGATGCTATATCCGGGAAGAATGCGGCAGACATGGGTGCTAAAGCTAAAGAACTTAGGAAACTGTTTAGAGTAATCACTTTAGATTTAACAGCTGCTAAAATTCCATTGGTCTGTACAAACCACGTTTATGCTGGAGGTGGATTTTTCCCAACCAAAGAAAGTTCTGGCGGAGATGGACCGATCTTTGCAATGTCTGTAATATCGTTCCTATCTAAGGCACAATTAAAAGAGGGTAACAGTACAACTAAGACTGGTATTATTGTTACCTCCAATTTAAAAAAGAGCAGGTTTACAGTACCAGAACCTGTTAAGTTCCACATTTCCTTCGCAAATGGTATGAATCCATATGTGGGCCTACAGGACTTCATTAGTTGGGAAGCCTGTGGTATCGGTAGAGGTAAATTCGAGGAGCAAACTGTGGATGGTAAAAAGGAAACAGTTTTTATACCAAGTGACAGTCCACAGGCAAGATGGGCGGTGAGACATCTGGGTAAAACCGTAACTTCTTCCCAGCTATTCACGCCAGAGGTATTTACCCAGGAGGTGCTCGAAGAACTTGATAAGAACGTGATCCAGTCACACTTCAAGCTTCCAGCGATGGCTTCAAACGATGAAATTAGTAACGCATTAGAATCTGATGGTGATGAACAGGAATAAGGTTAAGTTTAAATACCTTATGAACCTATGGAAGTCTCTACCTGAATACCCAACAAAAGAGGATATTATTTACGAACTTTCCGTCTACCTGGTAAAAGACGGTAGACCTGGTGGTGAATTTACATTGCAGACTTTTAATTCCGTATTTGGATCTGATTGGTCGAAAACAAAACACGGAGAGGTCATAGAAAATATGATCGGCGACGGAGATTTTATTGAATCTGGTGTCTATGCTGGTAATAAAAAATATAAGTTAAAAGAAGTACCCAGATATTCGGAGTAAATATGGATCTAAATCACTCAGAAAATATAATACTTAGATATATCCTAGAAAATCCATCCTATGTAGAGAATTGTAAACCAGATTTCTTCAAAAATAAGGGATTCCAGGATATTTTTACTTTGAGTAAACAGTTTTGGTCAAAATACAATGAAAGCCCAACAGCTGAACAACTTAAGGAAGGTGCAAAGCTTGAACAGAAGGATTTACAGTCTGGGGAGGTTGATGCAGTCTATCAGGTTGATCTAACCAGATACCAGGAGGATTGGCTCAAAGAGACTACCGAACTTTTTATTGAATATAAAAATCTTGTTGGCAGTGCAGTCGACGGCATTAAGTATATCCAAAGCACTCCAGTTACCTCTGAAAACATAAAGGATGTAATCAGTTCCTTTAAAAACATTGTTGTGGAGAGAAACAATATAGATTTCTCTTTTGACCATGGATTGGACTTCTTTCACCCAGAAAGTCATAAGCAATTAACATATAACAGATTCTCAACTGGATTTCCCTTTATCGATACCGTACTTGGCGGAGGATTCAACGCTAAGTCTCTGTATGTTTTCATGGGAATGCCTAAAGTAGGTAAATCTCTCTGGCTTGGTAATCTAGCAGCTCAGGCAGTTAAAGCTGGACACAATGTAGCAGTTATCTCGTTGGAGATGAACGATCGCAAATATGTGAAAAGACTTGGAGCCAATCTACTAGGGATCCCTGTAAATGAGTATTCCGATATTGTTGAGGATCAGGTAAAGCTTAAAAAGAAAATAAGTTCTCTCACTTACGATAATCTAAGGGTACCTGGCAAGCTCTTTGTGAAGGAATTTCCAACCTCGCAAGCATCTTCACTTGACGTTGAAAGATATCTTAAGAAAGTGGAGGAGGCTAATGGAATCAAATTTAAGGTGGTTGTTATTGATTATATCAACATCATGAAGAACTGGAGAAATCCAAATTCTGAGAACACCTATATGAAAATTAAACAGATCGCGGAGGATATCAGGGGTATGGCTATGGCAAACGAATGGGCAGTTATTACGGCAACCCAGACTAAGCAAAGCGACTTCGATTCTACCGATCTAAGTATAAACTCAGCTGCGGAATCCTCTGGCCTTGTTGCTACCGTGGATGGGCTTTTTGGAATTATCCAAGATCCGATGATGTATGCAAATCAGGAATATAAGCTCAAGCTAATCGCTAACAGAGATGATGGCTATAAAAATGCCTACAAGATGTTTAATGTGGACTATACATATATGAGGATAGTTGAGAATAATATCCCGATGCATACGGAGGGATAGAAAAAGAATAAGAAAATTAATGTTCGGAAGAAAAAAGAAAGACCCAGGAGCAACAGGAGAAGCGAAACCTAAAAAGAAGCAACTCGGAGATAAGATATTTGGTGCACATAATAACCCCACTAACGATAATTCGCATCAGGAAAGCTATGAGGTAAATGTCAATCATGTTTTCTTAGAAGGAAGTTATGATGAGGAAGAATATTTATACCTTAAAAAACTAGAGGAAACTGTTTTTGCTGCATTCCAATCCTCTCGATGGTATCCACTTTCATATAAAAAGAAAATACCCAAAGATTTAATTCCACATCTTTTTCAGGATGTGCTTGAAAAGCTAGAGGAAACCGAATTTGGATTTTCCGAAAAGTTCGTCGTGATCTGTGATTTCATAAACGTACCCTATGCCAAAGCTTATGAGTTAATTCCTGCTAAATACAAGGAGACCATAATTAACGAATTGGAGGAAAAATTCGGTGTGCTTTCTAAGAGAAAGATTAAAAGACTCTTTTAATGGAATTATCTTTGCCTAAAATAGAAAACCTAAATGCAAAGAGGGTTTGGTTTATCACGGACACACATTTGGGTGTAAGAAATAATTCCAACGAATGGATTGAGATAATTAGTGATTATTTCGAAAACTGGTTCTTCCCACTCGTGGATAAGGAATACCGCGAAGGTGATGTGCTAATCCATCTTGGTGATTATTACGATTCTAGACAGAGCGTAAATCTAAAGGTTTTAAATCTGGGTGTTGAGGTAGCAGAAAAGCTTTCCCAAAGGTTTAAGAATGGTGTTCACATCATTATAGGTAATCACGATATTTGGGGTAAGTCAAGTAACGACATCAATTCTCTAAAATCGCTAAAATGGATTCCCAATATTTCTATACACGAGGAACCAACAACACTTCAGCTTGGCGAGAAATCTTTTTTTCTTATGCCGTGGAGAAAGGACCATGATGCTGAAAGGGAGTGCCTAGATAATGCAAATCCCCACGATTATCTCTGTTGTCACACTGATGTGACTGGTATGAGATTTAACAAGTTTGTAAAGATTGAAGATGGAATTGGATTGGAGGATGCTAAAAAATTTAGCACTGTGTATTCCGGACATATACATTATGCTCAAGAACTTGGTAATGCAAAGATGTTGGGTTCTCCTTATCAGTTAACTAGATCTGATAGGGGAAATCCAAAAGGAATTACCCTCCTTGATCTTGAAACTGGAAAAGAGACTTACTTTGAGAATAATCACAGTCCAAAATTTCTCAAGTATGATTTTTATTCCGTACTTGAGATGACGATTGAAGATGCGCAAAGGATGCTTAGTAATGCATTTGTTGATATCATGATCGATCCTGGTATGTCTCTGAAGGCACCTTTGAATATTTTTACTGACGAGGTTTCTTCCCCTCGGAAAATATCATTCCATCCTTATGACCCTAATCAGACTGAACTTTTAAACGAACAGCTGCAGTCTAATGGTAATCGTACCTTTAGCGTGATGGATTTTATAGATTCTTTTGTTTCCTCTCTTGATTACGACGAAGCAACAAAGAATAAATTGGTTGCTAGTGTCAATAAGTTACACAAGCTAGTGGTAACTGGGGAGCAAGAAGATAAAATATGAGAATAACCAAAGTTGAGTGGAAAAACTTTACTTCCTATGGAAATAGGAAACAGGAGCTTGATCTTTCGAACGAAACAAGTCTTTTCCAAATTGTTGGTGAGAATGGAGCTGGAAAGACATCTATTTCTCAGGTAATTACTTTTGCTCTTTATGGAAAGGTTGAGGGTAAGAAGCTGAAAGATATCCCCAACCGCATCAACGGAAATGCCTGGACCCGGGTTACCCTAGATAACTATGGGATTGAGGTTATTGTTGAGCGAGGCCTTGATCCAAATTTATTTAAGCTGACCGTTAATGGTACTGAGTATGATAAAGCGGGATCTAGGTCAATCCAGGAATATTTGGAAGAAGATATTATCGGCATTCCTTATTATGTTTTTAATAACACACTCCTTCTCTCTATAAATGACTTCAAGAGCTTTATTAAAATGAGCCCTAGTGACAAGAGGTCTATTGTCGATAAAATATTTGGATTCCATATTCTAAATCAAATGAGGGATGTACTAAAAACTGAATCTAGAAAACTAAGGCAAGTTATTGATACCACTATTGGTAAGATTTCATCATTGGAGTCTTCCATCCAAAATTCATTAGACGAGATGGAAGCTTTAAGTGACGAGATTAAAGATGAGAATGATAAAAAAATTACAGATCTTAGAGCATCCCTTGCTAAATTCACTACACTCAGAGAATATCACAAAGAACTTGTAGGTGAATTTAAAACAGAGGAAGAAAACTTTAAGGAATCTTTAAGACAAATGTCTCTAGGTATCTCTGCTCATAAAATGCAAATAGGGGATCTAGATAAGAAGCTACATTTATACGATCATGACAAATGTCCAACATGTGAATCCGATCTAAATTCTGAATTTCACAAAGATCTTAAAAACGGTATACTAGAAGAAAGAGATAAGCTTTCTTCAAGGCTAAAAGAGTCAGAAGATCAATTAAAAGTTTATAAAGAAAAAGAAACTGAAATAAACTCTAAAAAAGCTTCTCTTTTGGAGAAGGGGATAAAAATAAAGACATCAATTGAAGGCTTTCAAGCAAAGATCAAGGAACTTGAAGAAGATAACTCTAATAACCAGACGGGAGCCCTTGAAAGACTCGTAGATAATCTACAGAAGGATTTAGACAAAATGTCAGCAGACAAGGCCAAAGCTGATGAAAAATTCTTATGGCTAAAAACCATAGACGAAATATTAGGTGAGAAGGGTGTGAAACAGATGGCAATCAAAACAATCCTGCCCTCACTGAATTCTGAAATCATGGAGCTTTTAACTGAAATGCACCTGGATTATCGCGTTGTGTTTGACGAAGAATTTAATGCATCAATATACCATATGGGAATTGAGGTTTCGTCACAAACACTAAGTACTGGTGAGATGAAAAAAGTAGATTTTGTTGTGCTGATTGCAATTATGAAGCTTATGAAGATGAAGTTCAGCAACATTAATTTGCTCTTCCTTGATGAGTTATTTAGTTCAGTTGATCCTGATGGGGTTTATTCAATTTTGAAGATTCTAAAAAATACATGTCGTGAGCTTGGTCTGAATATATTTGTTATTAATCATGCACCTATGCCCCATGAGATTTTTGACTGGAAGATCGAGATCCAAAAACTGAATAATTTCTCTTCGTTCTCCATAGATCGTTTCTAAAACCTATTCCTTCAGTCTGAGATATATAAAGAAAAATGTCTCGGGGGTGAAGCCACTTAAAAATAGCAGAAATAATAATCTGAAGCTTTCCAGGAAGGCATTAGATGCAAAGGGACTTAAAAGAGTTGCATCAACCCTGGTTGAACCCGATACACAGGGGAGTGGGAAACTTGGAATTGGTAAGCTCCTACCTTTAAGGGCAGATCTTCAATTATACGAACCCTTAGCTTCTCGGAAAAATAAACCGATCGTGACCGTAAATACGGTCAAGAAGTACCCGTATCTCTTCGTGAGATATGAGAACTCCTACATACCTGGCGGGGACGAAAAGTTATACTCGTTTGCAGTAGTAGTCCCCCTACAAGAGATGACTGTAAATGACTGCGCTACTCAGCTCGGGGTTAAAGCTACAAACGTTACCGGATTAACTGCTTCTGAATATCAAACTGGCACCTTTCAACATCCTGTTTATATAAATCAGGATAAACATCTTTTGACCTTTAGGTATGCTGAAATTGCAACTATTCCACAGAAAACCCCGGGTAGGCTCGATGACATTCCTTTAGGTTATCCTGATTTTAATTATAATCCATCTCCAATTACAACACAGAAGGGTATATTACCACAGCCTCCATATCCAGATTTTCAGACTGATGAAGGAAACACAGGAGCAACTGCTATTTCTGTCGGTGGGACTGTGGGTTTTCTTGACAAGTCTTTGAGAACTCCCCCAACAGTAAGACCTACCTCTTGGAATTGGGATTTTGGCGGGACTGGTGCTTCTCCGACTGGGTCGACAGCACAAAATCCAACTATTTCTTTTAATGTTGCAGGTACATACACTGTAACACTCACCTCGTCCAATGCTAATGGGAGTAGTTCGATTATAAAAACAAATTTTGTTACAGTAAGCTAATGTCTGGATTTTTAGAAAAATATAATGTTGATGAGGTATTTCTGAGAAACGTGATTGTGGGTTTGATCAGGAGTTTAAACGAGAAGTTAACCTATACACAAATAAATGATCAGCAGGAGATTCTTGAAGTCTATGTTCCATTCTTCTATTCAATGTCTGGTGATGAATCCTTCTTGCAAGACTTCTATCTTGATTATTTTGATTGCGACGGGAACTCACCTTTTGCAGAGGGAAATTATGATGTAGTTCCAAGAGGTATAGTAAACCTTAACGGTGTAAACATAGATCAAAATGCATTGACCAATGGATTTGTTAGAGCTACGTATAATGTTGAGGATGTTACCGGTCAAATGAAGGCTCTCTCAGCTTATACCAATTTTATTCCCCTGATGCTTTCTTTTGATGTAACACTACGTGCGGATACACTCTTGGATACATTTAAGTTATTCCAATCTGCTGTTAAAACCTTCTATAAAGTTTACGACTTTAGCGTTGAATTCGGTGGAATGAGAATCCCTGTTCAGGTTGGGTTCCCAGAGGATTATCCAAACGATAAACAACTAGAATTTTCTTACGGTTCTACGCAAAAGTACATAGAAACGAAATTTTCTATAGCGGTAGAAACTTACTTCCCTCAAAAAGATCTTACTACTGAAAGATTCCGAGGAAATCTTATGCAAGCAGGGATTAGACTAAATCTCCGAGTTGACGGATTGGGAGATCCTCCGGATAAAAACATGTTCTAATTTACCTCCCTCCTACTTTTTTACAATTTTTGTGTTTTGGTGTTGAATATATAGTGGTAAAGAACTGTTGTATTCTGAATTATGTCTAACAATTTTCCAAATTTTCCGCTGGTAGATCCGGGTTTAGATGTAAGGATTATTGATGGATCTAGTAGCCAGACCTTAGATCAACTATATTTTGTTGGTACAACCAACAATTATGTTACTAAAGTTGCTCCAAGAGAAGTCTCTAATTATTCAACTTTTGGGAATTTTTGGACAAAGCAAATTAGCGTTCAGGATCAGTTCAGAGATATTTTAGATGGTGGAGATTCTGCTAGTGGTACATCACAATTTGTTGGACCTATTATTGGTGGAGAATTTCCAACAAAAGGATCTTTGTTAAACCAGACGTAATAAAAAAACAGCAACCTAGATGGCTTTTAGAATTCAGATAAGAAGAGACACCTCTCTAAAATGGAGTACTAATAACCCAGTACTACTCCAAGGAGAGCTTGGGTATGAAACAGATACAGATTGTGTCAAAATCGGGGATGGAATTAACCCATGGAACGATCTCGAATACTTAGTCTGTGAGACAGACTCGATCAATGTATTTTCTGGAGGTACCTTTGTTGTTGGTGCTACCGGCCTTAATTTTGCTGGATCTGGAGTAAGCGTTACCAATTCCAACGGTTTAGCAACTATTACTGTTAGTGGAGGATCTGGAGTTACTGGGCCTACCGGACCGACTGGACCTCAAGGAGACCCTGGAGCAACTGGACCTCAAGGTGAAGTTGGTCCAACCGGACCACAGGGTGCTACTGGTCCTGAAGGTCCTGCTGGTGCTACTGGAGCAGATTCTACCGTCCCTGGACCTACTGGTCCTCAAGGTGCTACTGGACCCACTGGTCCTGCCGGATCTGGAAGTTCTATTGCTGTGTCTGAAGATGGATCACTAGAAACCGCAGGGGTAACTGGATTTAATTTTACTGGGTCTGGAGTTTCTCTTTCGACTACTGGCGACTATGTTACCGTTGACATTCCGGGAGCAACCGGTGGTGGAGGAACCAGTACCAAATATGCGGTAAGGCTCGATTACAATTCATCTGATGTAGTTACCACTTCAACCATTCTTACAGCATCTCCTTGGACGTCAAGTGGTTTAACTGTCACAATCACTAGTAACACAGATGTTAAATTTGAATTTGCTAATGAATCAGTTCCACCCACCTCTGTAACTGGATATTTTTGGGTTGGTAATGACGACAAATATGTTGTCCACAACTATGCACAAGGAACACAATCGTACGCTATAAGATCAACAATACTTGGTTCTACTATTGCGGGGAGTATTGCTAGTAACAACTTCTTTACCTCATTTGGATCTTTTGAACTTCAATTTGACGTGAGTCTTCCAAACGTTGGTGGGTCGAAAAAAACAACTCCACCCACTTTTGCAAACGGGCATGGATATATTGTTTTTGGATTTTAAAAAAACCTAAAATAACTACTGGTTAAATAGAATCCAGTGATATATAGATGAGACCAAAAGTTAAAGAAGTAGATGCCATTATATAGTTACCCAGATCAACCAGTTCTAACCCTATCGGGGGTTGTAGGAACCTCTGTTGGGCAGGACAAGTATGGCATTAGTGATGCAACTGGATTGGGACCAAACGGTTCCGACATCTATTCTACTTACCGCGTAACTGTTTCTAGTATTTCAAATGTTGCTGTTGGTGACTCGTCTGTCCCTAATTCCCTTGGTCTAGCAGTAGGTGGCCAGTATACGCCTTACGATATACAAGTAGGAGATTTTATTAGTGATAGTTCGGGATTTAGAATTTTTAGAATCAAAGAAATTATCTCTAAGGGTCCAACCTCTGTTGAAATAATCTACGAGGATGTGTGGATGACCATAGGTAAGTCCAGATCTGATAGATTAAACTTTTTACCAAATGCTTCAACTGTCGTTATATTTTCGGTTAGCGATGATAACGACCCGTTAATTTCGTGGAATGGTGCTCAGTATTTTACCGATGCTCAAGCAATCGATAGAATAGTATCTTACTTTGATATCTACACTCCAGATAGATTGTTCACTTTTTATCCCAGCGGAACTGGTGGAATTCAGGTTGGTGATTTAGTTACTGCAACTGGTGGGAGTGGAGCTTACTCACTAACTAAAATTTCTTCCCCCGAACAAACAATAGTTGGTTCTGTAGCACAGATTTTCGGAGATAGGAATGTAATCGTCAGGCCTACTAATAAAATTGAGACTAACTATGATGTTCCTGAACAACTAGTTGGTGGAGAAATTGGTAGTTTATGGTATAGCACTGGAACAGGCGGACTTACTCTTACTGGATCTGATCAAAGGGAATACTACTTTCAATTAACTAATGCTGTAGAATCTAGTATTCAGGGAACTGTACAGGATCCTACGTTTGATCAAAGCCTTTATGACCTCGTTATAAATGGAACAACGGTTATACCAGTTAGCGCTACTGGTCCAACTGCAATGTCAATGTCAAATATTATAAACAACATTGACAGCTATTCAAACATAACCCATGTTACCGGAACGACCGGTATTTCCGGTGGAGGCCCTGCTCAAGCTACGACTACTAATTCACTATATTACGGAAGTGGTAACCTGTTTGCCTATTTAAGTGCTAGCCCTGGTGGAACTGGAACTTACCCAACCTCGCTTCAGTTTTCTATAACAGACTCAAATTCTAACACTTTTACTGTTTCTCCAACAACAGCAGATGCAGTTTCCTTTACATATCCTATTGCTACTGCAACACAGTTAGCTTTGGATATAAATAATGCAGCAGCTGCAAATTCTTCCCCGATTACTGCAGTAGCTGGAGCTTCAACACTAACCATCTCGGATTCTGGTGGATCTTTCACCTTAGCTAACGTAGCTGGAGATGCATTCGGTGCGCTCTTTTTTGATTCTGGGTCCTCCTCCATATCTGGTATACTTAGTGGAAGCTATTCACCCCCAGCCACTGAAAATTATTTAAAATTGGTTAGGGCTGATGGTGGTCCTATATTATTGCAAGGATCTTGGATTGGTACAACAGAAGCTGGTGGACTATATTCAGTAAGTAACGGGAACCCACCTTGGCTTTTATTAGTAAACGAAGAAGAAAGTGGATCGAACGTAGCTATATACGGTCCAACCGGATCTCAAGAAACAGCTGGAGCAACAGGTATCCAGTTTATAGGTGGTACTGGTACCATTGTAACCATGGGGGGAACCGGTGACTTTGTTACTGTTACTATAGCAACAACTAGTGGATCTGGTACAGCGGGAACGTCTGGAACTAGTGGAACCTCTGGTTCTAGCGGATCTTCAGGCTCCTCGGGCTCTTCAGGAACAAGTGGATCTTCAG
>CALAZP010000239.1 GCA_937926355.1 uncultured Saprospirales bacterium | reverse complement strand
TTCTCCATTAATTTCTCCGAAATTAAGTCTGAAAGTATCCTTGAAATTTGGATGAGTAACGAAAAAAATATACCCCCTTTATAAAATTTAAATTAACTTTGTATTTCAAAGCACTTTGATGAGTTTAGAAAACCAAGATTTAAAAGAAATCAGAAAATTAATGGAGCGAAGTACTCGCTTTATTAGTTTGTCGGGACTATCAGGCATCCTCTCAGGAATATACGCCTTAATTGCGGTTTGGTTGGTCAGCAATTATTTTCTACCCAATGAGGCAACAGATTTAATCATCATAACTGCCTTGGTCGTTTTGGGTTTTTCCCTAGCTACAGCCACCCTACTTAGTAAGCGAAGGGCTCAAAAACAAGGGATTCAAATTCTCAATAGTACCGTTAAATTATTATTGTTTCACCTCCTGATTCCCTTATTAATTGGCGGTATCTTATCTTTTATTTTATTGGAAAAAAGCAATGTGGATTTAATCGCGGCTACCCAACTCATTTTCTATGGTTTGGCGTTAATCAATGCAAGTAAATACACAGCTGAATATGTCCAGACTTTAGGATTTATTGAAGTTTTTATTGGCTTATTGGCTGCCTATTTCTCTGAATACAGTTTAGAGCTCTGGGGATTAGGATTTGGCATAGTCCACATCCTATACAGCGGTATTGTTTACTGGAAGTATGAAAAATGAACAACCCGATAACAGGATTAAAAAAAGAATTGGAGAGTAGAGTCAAATTAGGAATTATGTCGATTCTAATGGTAAAGGAACAAATAGATTATAACGACCTCAAAAATACTCTTGAATTAACGGATGGCAATCTGGCCAGCCACCTCAAATCGTTAGAAAATTCAGGATTTCTGAAAGTGGAGAAAACTTTTGAAGGGCGAAAAACCCGCACTATATATAAAGCTACCAAAGAAGGCAGACTGGCGTTTCAAGAACACCTTCATGCCTTAGAAGAATTGGTCCTTCAACAACAAAAGCATTAATATTTTTTTACCCATATACTTTGAATTTCAAAGCACTTTTAAACATTAATTATCATGAACAGCCATTTATCTACCATTTTTACCAAAAGCTTTTTCACCAGATTTATCACAGGATACCTAATTGGATTGTTGCTCATCTCTGCCTTTCTATACAGTGCCGGGCATAGAGACCCTAATTGGGGGCCGTATTGGATGGTGAGACCCTTTTTAGAGGTTCCCCTTGCTGGAGCATTTGGAGGGCTTTTCTTTCACTTTGCCGATACCTTAGGATCCCAACATGAATGGAAGCATTT
>CALAZP010000238.1 GCA_937926355.1 uncultured Saprospirales bacterium | reverse complement strand
GGAATGAATATTGGTATTGATGGAGGATTTACCATTTACAGTGGAGTATAATTATTAGTGATAATGGATCTAATAAAAACAATGAGGTGGTTTGGTCCTGAAGATGAGGTTAGCTTATCTGATATTGCACAAGCTGGATGTGAAGGGGTAGTTACCGCTTTACACCAGATTCCAAATGGGGAAGTTTGGAGTACTAAAGCTATCCAAGAAAGAAAGGGTCAAATAGAAAAAATTGGTATGCATTGGCAAGTGGTGGAAAGCGTTCCAGTTCATGAAGATATTAAGACCCGTTCGGGAAACTACCAGAAATATCTGGATCATTACAAATCAACCTTGGTGAATTTAGCTAAAGAAGGAGTTCGAATAGTTACTTATAATTTTATGCCAGTTCTCGATTGGACCCGAACGGATTTGGAATACCAATTACCCAATGGAGCAACGGCTTTAAGATTTGAAATGGCCGCTTATATTGCTTTCGATGTTTTTATCTTAAAACGAGAAAATGCAGCAGAAGAATATTCTTCAGAGGAGTTGAAGCGGGCTGAAGTTTGGTATCAAAAAATAAGTTCAAAAGAGAAAAACAAACTCATTAAAACTATTCTTGCTGGATTACCGGGAAGTGAAGAACATTTTACTCTGCATGATTTTAAATCAGCTATTAAGCGGTATGAAAGCATAAGTAAAGATCAGCTAAAAGAAAATTTGTATAATTTTCTACATGAAATTATACCTGTAGCTGAAGAACACCATATTGTATTAGCTATTCATCCAGATGATCCACCCTTTTCTATTTTTGGATTGCCAAGAATAATGGGCACTGACCAGGACTTGAAGGAATTATTTGATGAGGTTCCGTCGCTCAATAATGGATTATGCTTTTGTACGGGTTCATTTGGCGTAAATCCTAAAAATAATCTTCAAGAGATGGTAGAGAAGTACTCTAATAGAATCTATTTTACGCATCTTCGAAGTACCCTTCGCAACGAATGGGGTGATTTTTATGAGGCCATGCATTTGAAAGGAGATGTGGATATGGTGGGTGTAATTAGAGCTTTACTTTCAGCTTGTGAATTTTATAAAAGGCCTATTTATATGAGACCCGATCACGGACATAAAATGGCTACTGATTTGGAGAAATCAGGCAACCCTGGGTACACTTATATAGGAAGATTAAAAGGATTATCTGAATTGTCCGGAATAATTCATACTTTAAAAGCCATCAGGACCGCCTAAAACGAAAGACGAATGAGTATTTTTAACGAAGATTTTTTGTTGGAAAATAATTTTGCACAAAAGCTTTATTACGATTACGTCCAAGATCAGCCCATCATTGATTACCATTCTCATTTACCGCCGGGGGAAATTGCTGACGATATCCAATTTGAATCTATTACAACAGTTTGGCTCAAAGGAGATCACTACAAATGGCGAGCCATGCGTGCCTTAGGTATAGAGGAACATTTTATTACAGGCAAGGCAAGTGATTTTGAAAAATTTTTCAAATGGGCATGGACTTTACCCCAGACGCTTAGAAATCCGCTATTTCATTGGAGCCAATTGGAATTAAAGAACATTTTTGGCATTAAAGAATACTTGAATCAAAATAGCGCTTCAAGAATATTTGATACCTGTAATGAACTATTGAAGACTTCTGAATTATCAACCCAATCCATCTTAAAGAAATACCGAGTGGAGATTTCTGGAACGACTGATGACCCCTGTGATGATTTGGCAGCCCATAAAAAAATTAGTAATAGTTCTAATCCTTTACAACTTCTGCCTACATTTAGGCCAGACATGGCGCTAAATATAGAGGATGGTGTCAACTTTATATCCTACGTTAAAAAATTAGAAGAAGTCTGTAAAATTGAAATTAGGACCTTCGATGATTTATTGGCAGCACTTGCTCAACGAATAGACTATTTTGCCGCTCATGGTTGTGAGTTTGCCGACCACGGGCTGACTCAACTTCCACCTATTGGTCAATGGAGCATTGCTCTAGAGGAGGAATTCAAATATTTTTTAATTCATCCTAAGCCTTTCAGTCAACCTGATATTTTCAAGGGAAAGCTTTTATTTGAACTTTGCCAATTATATCATCAAAAAAATTGGATTCAACAGTTTCACCTGGGAGCACAGAGAAATAATTCTAGGACTCAGTTGTATGCTTTGGGAAAAGATAGCGGATTTGACTCGATTGGGGACTGGCCTCAAGCCAATCGATTGGTTCAATTTTTAGATGGTCTGGAACAAGTTCAATCATTAGGCAAAACAATTCTATATAATTTAAATCCAGCAGATAATGCTGTTTTGGCTTCGATTGCTGGAAGTTTTAATAATACGGGAACTAAAGGAAAGATTCAATTTGGGCCAGCTTGGTGGTTTTTGGATCAATTAGACGGTATGGAACGCCAAATGAATGATCTGTCCAATATTGGGTTATTGAGTACTTTTATTGGAATGACGACAGATAGTAGGAGTTTTTTGTCATTCGAGCGGCATGATTACTTCAGAAGATTATTATGTAACATGCTCGGATCGGACATGGAAAAAGGTAGAATTCCAAATGATTTGGATTGGATAGGAGGTTTGGCCCGATCAATTGCTTACGAAAATATAAAAGAATTTATTACCACCTAACACAATTTTAAATTTAATCATTATGAAAAAAATCCTATTATTAGTGACTATTCTGTCCTTTATAGGGGGGACAAATGGTTGGAGTCAAAGGAGTAAAAAAGAGGTTACTTCTTCAGAAACTAAAGGTC
>CALAZP010000237.1 GCA_937926355.1 uncultured Saprospirales bacterium | reverse complement strand
ATTTTAAATCTTTACCGAGGATGTAAATAAAATCAGTCTGAGCGGTGAAGAAACTCCCCTGTCCCAGATTGACCTGTCTTTCATTAGTGCCATAACCATTATCATATACACTAGAAAAGCGACTATCGCCATCGAAATTTACTTGATTGTAATTGATATCAGCTGTCCATTCACTGCCTTCCTTCGGAAAAAGGTGTTTGAATTGCCCAGTAATCCCTTGGTTTTTAAACTCTCGGTTTTGTTCAGAAATTCGATCGAAAGAAGAGGTATAAAGCAAACTTCCTATTGGGGAAATATAATCTGTGGTATTATTAATGGTACTATTGGGATCGAATTTACCTCTCACTATACTACCTGAAAAGGTTAAGGTATTCCTATTGTCCAAGAAGAAATCGATTCCTGCTCTGGCATTGGCAAACCCACCTCGCATATTATTTTCCGACAACTGCGTTAGATTCGATAGCGGATCGGTAAATAGATTTTCTCTGAAAGTTTCTCCCTCACCGAATCCTCTGAATTGATTGTACATTCCAGAGGCGAAAACATTAATTTTTTCACCGCGGGCATTGATGTCCCCACCTGAATTCAGCCCCCCTCTCGAATCTGTTCCTAATCGCAAGTTGCCGTTGTACCCAATGCGCTTTTCCTTTTTAAGGACGATATTTATAATTCCCGCTGCACCTCCTCCGGCATCGAATTTGGCAGAAGGATTGGTGATCACTTCAATGGACTCAATGGCATCAGCCGCAATTTGATCTAAGGAAAGAGTAGAGGGACGACCATCGACAAAAACTTGAGGGGCCCCGTTTCGCAAACTCACATTACCATCTAAATCTACGGATACGGAAGGTACATTTTTCAATGCATCTTGAGCAGTCCCTCCAGCAGTGGTCAGGTCTTTATCAATTCGAAATGATTTTCTATCCAAAGATAAGGCAGCAACGGTGGCTTGCCCCTTTACAACCACTTCATCCAAAACGGTCGTCTCAGAAGAAAATTGAAAATTACCCAGGTCTTTTTCTAGCGGCCCCATCATCCGAATGCCAGGCGTTCTGCTAAATTCTATCGATTGTTTGATTTCCGCATAACCCAAAAAAGAAATAACAATGGTAAGATGACCAACTGCTGGTATATTTTCTATCCTAAAATCTCCATTTGATTCGGTCAATTGACCTGCTAATAAGCTATCCTGTTCGGTTGATTTGTTTTTCATCATAATCTGAACGGTGGCAAAACCCACTCCTTTTCCCTCTTCATCCAAGACTTTTCCATACAGCGC
>CALAZP010000236.1 GCA_937926355.1 uncultured Saprospirales bacterium | reverse complement strand
CAAATGGTTTTCTACTCAGAACACCTGGAGAAGTTTCCAACATCAATACATCTCTAATATAGACTTGTCCGGCAAATTCTTCTGCGGAGAATACACTATCTGGAAAGTTCAATTCAGTAATCACTTCGTAGCTGTAAGGACTTCCTGGAACACCGAATAATAAATTATTCAATTGATTCCAGGGGGTACACTCTGTGATGGGCTCCTCGTAAGATTTGTAATTGGGGAGATAATCTTCGTCTTCAAATCGAACGGTACCTCTCAACTGCATATCGTCCGCATCTCCACACAATAAATTATAATAATGATAAGACATATCCACCGTATAAGGTGTTCCATTGGTCTGCAATAAGACGTTCTGGTTTACCGGAAGATCAGCTTCGGTTCTGGCTGCATATAGATCATAAGCGCCATCTGCCAAAACTTCTTTGGAGGTAACGACAATAGTATATTCTTGATTGGCTTCTAATTTGAGGGCCAATCTCAAAACAGGGTCTGTTCTGGTTAACCAAGGACCGAATACATCCTCATCAGGGGTAGCATCGAAATCCAATCCAAAACTACCGAGAAAACCTGAACCGTCGGTAAAAAAGCCTTCTCCAGCTAATGGGTTAGGGATGTAAGTGGATTCTGCAAATCCTACGATATTTTCACAAGGCATCTCCGGATCGAAGTTGCCGGCAAAAAGAGCGAGGACGGGATCAAAGTCAGCTGCTGAAGTTCCCGGTGCGTATTCCGGACCAATGAAAAAGGAATAAATCCCTGGTTCTGCTGGGCGGAAAGTATAGGTGTCGTATATACGCAATCCACTTCCCGGCCAGGTAAAGGCACTAAATGGGGCGTTGGTAGATTGCCAACAACTCCATAAAGACGGCTTGAATCTTGGGTCACTTCCATCTAATCTTCCTTGAAACGTGTTGTAATTAACTTTTCGGTAAGTACCATATTGTTCATAATTGACTTCTGATTCACAACAGAATTGAGGGTCAATTTTATCTTCAGCGCTGATGGTACCCATACAAATCGGTTCATTTTTGGGCCCAAAAGCGGTATAGGAGAAAAATCCAGGTCGATCGACTTCGTTGGTATCCAATTCCCCGTTGCCGTAATTGACGACAATAGTAATTTGATCGTCACATTGATCGAGACCTCCCATTACCATACTTGGTAAAATAGCGGCATAACAGTTAGCGTCTAAAGGAATAACGACACTATTCAAACAAGATACATCTGTTAAGCAGGCAGAATCGCTCACATCCAAAGTTACTGTTGCCTGATCACAATCGCTTGCCCCTGAGTTGTCGCATATTTGGTAGGTAAAGGTCACCTGACCGGTAAAACCATCTACAGGGGTATAAACGATATAATCATCTGTCAAATCATTGGGGGTACCATTATTATTAATGGTAATCGTTCCACTGCTCGCAGGAGGATTGGTCAGAATGGTAAAAGAAATGATAGAATCAGCATAGGTGTCATTATCTAAAATGGTAATATCTACTGGCCCGGTTGAGCTGGGAACCGAAAGGTTATCGTTAGACGCATTAATATTATCATCAACAGGAGTAATTGTAATGGTTACTGTTGCTGTATCGCAATCACCATTGGCATCGCATATTCGATAGGTGAAAACATCCGTACCATTAAAATCAGTAAAAGGCGTGTAGCGAATTTCATCATCGGTGGGGGTGGATGTGGAATTCGTTAGCACTACTGCCGTACCATGTGTGGCTTGTGTTACAATAGCAATGGCTGCATTACTTGGGCCATCACTACCGAAATTATCATTAGCCAGTACGTCGATATTAATGGGGTTGTCTTCCTGTGTTGTCGGAGTATCGTTATTGGCATTTGGCATATCCGTGATATTGAGCGGACAAGCCAAGGTATCTGCTTCAGGTTTGTTGCCCAAATACATAAAAGTATCTAAGCGAACTCCATTATCCAACCTTATTGCCGTCACCTCATTGGCATCAGGAGCTGCCGTAGCCACCGGATCGCCGGTAGCTGCTAAAGCTATATTTCCGCCGTTACAATCTCCCGGTAGTCTGAAATAAAACAATCCAATAGAATCTGTAGGACTCGCACCGTCGGAAAAAGTTCCATTAATTCTGGCGGTGTAAATATCCAAGTTGAGGGTACTTCCACCTGTGAAAATAGTCGCATTCTGACGTGAAATATTCCAAGTACCCGGACCCACTAGGGTGGGAAAAGTTCCTGAATAAATAGAATTATAGCTGACCGCTGGTTCCGTTACGGTTCCCATAGGCATACTGAATACAACCGTTAAATTTTGGTATTCCACCGTGTCGTGCGTAAAATTAGGATAGAGAGTAGCTGTAATGGTATCGGAAGCGGTGTACGCCAATCCAAATTCCACTACGTCTGAAGAGCCCATACTTATTTCATCTTCGAAAAAAGTAAATGAGCCCTCCTTTCCGATGGTCACCTTAGTGCGACTTACCGGATCCTCTGCTCCGAAAACAGTACAAGCCAGCGACAGCAAAAAGCTGGTAGCTAGCCAATACTTTAGGTAAATCAATTTTTTCATTTTTACATTTTTGCTTTTAATAATTTTCACGTTTTATCCCACCAAAGACTCTGTCTTCAGTGGTGTACCATCGACTGGGACAAGGCTCCGCCACGGGGAGTTTTTGACAGTTCAAAATCCCAAGTCCAATGCATACGGGGGAATAGCATCGCAAAAGACCCAATGAGGTCAGCAGTAATACCGAGTAAAAATCAAATAATGGGGGGTGTATATATCCAGGCTCGCCAGATAGGGGGAAGCGAGAAAATCCATAAAAAAGAAATCGGAACTGCGATTAAAAAAACGGGAATCCCAGAACCGATTTCGGAAGTTTTAAGTGCGGTATCAAGCACTTATGGAAAAAACAATAATGATGCTTTGTCAAGGGAAATAAGGGAAATGTGGGGAGGGGGGAATTTTTTCGAGTTTTAAGGCGTGATGATATCTGCGATCACGATCCGCTCCAAACTCGGCTTTAAATTGGACAGCAAACATCCGCTGCTGGATGCCATTGAGTAAAAAGTGTTCATAGTGTTTTTTTTAAGTGTTTCTCAATAGTATTCCTGTCAAATATAATCCCTTACTTCAAATATCCAAGTGACACTTTTGCCAATTGGCTTACCATTAATTTTTTATATATTTTATTATTTTAAATACATTATATAATTGGTTTACAGCAACTTACATTTCCCAATTCGGGCAAATGAAATGAATTGGGGTTCAAAATTTTTCTCCTAGTCAAGGCTCGATGAGGTCGACGATGAGAATGATTCCTTTGTGTTTCGTATTCATAACTTTTAATATTTTATTTTTTCCTATATGTCAAAGGTAGGCGGAGGACATTTTGAAGGAAAGGACAGAAAACAGGGATAGCTTACCCCTGAAAACAGCACCATACAAATAGTAAAATTTTATATGTGACTGTTTACCAATTAGTTATGGAATTCACTTTATTGTAATTTAAATTTAAGACGGGTTCATTTTGCCGATAGGCATAAAAAAAGCCCAACGACTTGGTCATTGGGCTTTGCGGTTTATTGGGGTCTTTTAAACGGTATGGAAGGAAGGTTCCAGGGACTGGACCACCATATTCCAGAGGGTTTCGTAGGGAATAATTTCAATTTCGTAATTCTGCCCTGCCATTTCAAGTGGACATTCTTCCAGTTTGTTTTGATATTTTTTGGCTTTGCGGATGACTCCAGCTTGGTGGAATCCGGAGGCGGGAATTTGGAGCAACATTCGGATGAAGCAATTGCTCCTGAAGGTATCGTCTTTTCTCAGGTAACGGGTGACGTATTTTTCGATGGCTTCTATCCGGTCTATAGCTTGATCATAATCTTTGTTATGGATCATGAATACAATTTGAATAACCAAGATGGGAATATTCATCCCCATTTTATCTTTAGAAAAGATGGGGGTGTTATTGAGGAATTTGCCGAGTCTAAATTTGGTAAACCGTTTTTCGTCCGTTGGAAGGGCTAATTGGCCAACCTCCTGCAGAAAATGTAAGTAGGCCTTAAAAATATTC
This sequence comes from uncultured Saprospirales bacterium, assembly GCA_937926355.1. Classification (GTDB taxonomy): domain Bacteria; phylum Bacteroidota; class Bacteroidia; order Chitinophagales; family Saprospiraceae; genus CALAZP01. Next base: position 1,386 of record CALAZP010000236.1, on the reverse strand, counting down.
CAGGTTTCCCGCACGGCCTCAGGCAGAAATTCAAATTGCTTTTCGGCTTTGACTTCACAAAATATTTCGTAGGCTTCTTGGTATTCTTCGGTATGCATAGAAAGCAGGAAGTACAATTCTTGGAATTTGAACCAATTAAAAGAGCCGCGGTCAATAATTTCTTGGCACTTGAACGCCACTTTTCTACCATTATCAAAATCCTTCAGCTGGGTATAGCAGACCATTTGCTGGTAGTAGGCAATTTGAATAGGAACTCGGGCAAAGTAGGGCTTGCTGTAAAAGAAATCCAACGCCTCTTGGGTAGTTTGAAGCGTATTCTGGTGATCATTAATGGAGGAGGAAATTAAGGTTTTGATGAGGTAGCCGCAAAACTTAATCATATAGCTATCGTATTGATTGAAATCCTCTTTGATTTCCTCAAAAAATTCTTTGGCTTTAAGGTGGGTATCGTCTTTAGAAGCTTTGGCATTGATGTAATGCAAGACGAGGTCGGCGTATTTTTCTTCTGCTTCGATTTCTCTTTTCCAGAGTTGGGCAAGTGATTTATACAGTTTGTTGTATTGATCGAATTTAGAGAGGTTACCTTCTCTTGTGCCATAGTGTAGGCGGAGGGTTCTGGAGATATCGAGGGTCAGTTCGGTAAACTCGTATTTTTTGGATTGTCTAAGGACTTTAAGGGCGAGTCTGATGCCGGATGTTCGGGCATTTTTACCTAGAAGAATTTTGGCGGAAGCCCATTCCTTATAACATTCGTAATAGGCTTGATTGCGTTCGGCGAAGGAAGAACCGTTGTTATCCAGGAAAAAAACCATGCTAAGAAGGCGTTTGAGCATGCTGTTTTTCAGCTTCTGATACCTGGCGCTATTAATTTGCCCATCGTAAAAATGGTGGGCAGCCCCTTCATCATCCTGGATATTACCTTTTAGGATTTCTTCGTAGAATTCGGCCATCATACTTTTTCCTTCTGGCCCTTCGGGAAAAAATGATTGCGTTCGTACGTTGTGTTTGTTAATCAAATAGACTAACTCTTTGAGTGCTTGCATAGTGTGAAGGTTGGATTAATAAAAAGAAACCCCATTGGGTTGCATGGCAAACCACCTAAGGAAACCTTAAATTCAATTACTTTAATAGTGTTGTGTTTTAGATCGTATCAGTAATAAAGGGAACTGATGTCTAGGGAGGGGAATGGGGATAAGACATCTTTTGCGCCCACGTCAAAAATAGAAATTGAAATCAAATTAAAAAATTAATTATGTGAAAAAAATCTTTTTTTATACTCGTGAAAAAAGTTATTTTTGCATCGCTTTTTTGATAGACCTATGGTGTAATGGTAGCACTCCGGATTTTGGTTCCGTCAGTCTAGGTTCGAGTCCTAGTAGGTCTACA
>CALAZP010000235.1 GCA_937926355.1 uncultured Saprospirales bacterium | reverse complement strand
AACCGAAGTATGGGTTTCGATTTTTAGGTTATGTCTTCAAATGCTTCAACAAGTAGATCGATGGTATTCTTTAGCTTCTAAGTATAACAAAAACAGATTTCCAACTAAACTAGAAGAAGAGTTATCTGCAGCAATAGAATATGTATTAGCGGGACAATTTAGAAGGCTTATCAGCATTGATATTGGAAAACCTGCTATAGATTTTCCTTTTGGTCCATTTGATATGCCTTATGACAATTTTTCGAAGATATGGAAAATCGATACGTCATTACCAGAAAATATTTTTGATCGAGGAGATTCTAATATAGAAAAATTGGATTATGCTTTAAAGCAACTATTAATAATATATAGAAACATCTTTAAATCAGTTTCCACACTTCAAAATAAGGCTCAAGGTATTTTAACAGCAGAATTGGAAAAGGATACACATGAACCCCATATTGGTTTATTGTTGGCTTTTATCCAATTGTTACAAATTCAACAACATCATTTAAATGATCTCACAAAAAAGCACTTAAATTATTATTATGGGGAACTATTGAAGCAAAAATTTGGAGGAGAACATCCAGATTCAGCCTTTATATGCTTTATAATGAGTGACAATAAACGGCAAATAAATGTTCCCAAGGGTACTAATTTATTAGCTGGACAGGATCAACTTGGCAATTTGATTAGATATCAGACTAATGAAGAAGCACTGCTCAATAATGTACAAATTGTGGATATTAAAACACTATTTGTAAGTCGCAATCCTTTAATTAATTCTTTTTCCCAGTTTAGAATGGTAAATGGGATTTTTAAAAGTTCTATTCTTCAGACAAGTGAAAGTAGAGAGGGTTGGCCTACTTTGGGTGAGGACCAGACTTTCAAAGTGGCTGACGATCGCAATATGGTAGAATCCTATTTAGGATTCATAATTGCATCCCCTAGCCTGCATTTATCATCAGGTAATCGCGAGGTAGAATTAATATTTGAATTGGAGAAATCAAGTATTCAGCATTTGACTATGTTGTTGGTGGATATGGCAAATAATAGAGGATTATCGCCGGAAGAAATTTTCTATGAAATTTTTGAAGAGGCTTTTTCAATTTCACTTACGATAGAAACAGGATGGTATAAACTTTCCAATTATAAAGTAATCTTACCAGAAGATTTCTCTAATGCCCAGTTGGCCATTAATTTCATTTTATCCCGTAAAGTACCAGCTATTGTTAATTATAATGAAGAAATTCATCAAGCAGGGGTGACACTCCAGCAACCAGCTGCTAAAATAGAGCTTTCTAATAATGCAAAAATTTATCCTTATTCATTTTTGGATAGGCTAAAATTGAATCAGGTTCAAATTGTAGTTAAGGTCAAAAAACTAGGTGACTATAAGCTATTTAATAGTTATGGACCGCTAGATGCCTCTCATGGGATTGAATTTCTAGGTCCCATGCCTAAGAAAGGGGATTATTTTATGATTGGAAGCAGAGAGTTGTTTACCAAGGATATAACAAATTTAGAAATATCTTGGAAGTACGGCTCCTTTCCATTTGAAGAAGGGGGGTTAAAGGAATATTTTGAATCTTACCAAAGAGGAATAGAAAATGAGAGCTTTAAAATATCTTTAAGCGGCAGATCGGATTATCAGTTTAATCCTTTTAAGGGGAATAAAAGACAGGTTTTTAATTTGTTTGAACAAACCAAAGAAAGTGGTATCAGTCCATTGAGAACTTTGGAAAAAATTGATGTAAAAAGATTAGAAATAAAACCAGATTATCAATTAAAAAACGAGGAAATAGAACTCTTTCATCAAAATAGTTCAACAGGTTTTCTAAAATTCGAATTAATAAATCCTTCTATGGGTTTTGGGTTTGAAGCATATCCAAAACTTTTTTCCGATACCGTAACGCATAATGCTGCTCAATCGGGTTTGCTAAAAGGAGAGGGAGATAAGAGACCTATTCCAAACAATCCTTTTGTTCCTACAATTAATGATTTGAATATTAATTACGTTTCGAAGCATACTATAGTTTTAGACGAACGAAGGATTTATGAAAACAATCCTGAAACAGGGGAAGCAATTTATCATTTACATCCATTTGGTAAACAAATAGTATTTGAAAAGGGTAAGGCATACGG
>CALAZP010000234.1 GCA_937926355.1 uncultured Saprospirales bacterium | reverse complement strand
GGTGGGGATGGGTGGGTAATATTTCTTATAGCCAATTTGGTAATTTGAAAATGGGAAAATACAAGGGTTTCAATAGTTATCTGAGAAAGGATTATTTAAGAGTATCAAGTCCTCCTTATTTAGACGACCAATGGGTAGCTAACGACCATCCAAGAAGACAAATAGAAACTGGATATAATCAATGGAATATTTTACAAAAATTATATTTTAGACCGCGTCCTAGTCTATTATTTAGTCTATCTTTTCATCGTTCTGAATCTTCTAATATTCCCAGATATGATCGTTTACTAGTGAGAGACGATGACGGTGAGTTAAGGTCAGCAGAATGGTATTATGGGCCTCAGATTTGGCAAATGATTCATTTTAAAACAGAGGCTCAATTAAATGGAAAATGGGCTGATGTGATGACCACTTCCTTAGCCTTTCAAACCCAAGTCGAAAGTAGACATGATCGCCGCAGAAATAATCCTTTGCGCTATCATAGAGAAGAATGGGTTAACCTGTTTAATGTTTCTTTAGATATAGAAAAAAGGTGGAGTAAAGGGTTACTTCTTCAGTATGGTTTAGAGGGGGTTTTTAATAGAATTTATTCTTCAGGAAGGGCAGAGGATATTACAAATAACTTACAATATGCTATCCAATCACGTTATCCTAATCATTCAAATTGGTATAGTGCTGCTTGGTTCACCCAGTTAAAAAAGTCTGCAGAAAAATTTTCTGTTACAGCTGGAATTAGAGGGAATTACTCAGGTGCAAATGCCACTTTTGATTCTACTTTTTTCGCATTCCCCTATGATAATTTTAATTTTTCTACCACTAACCTAAGTGGAGGAATAGGATTAAATTATAGGCCGAATAGCGAAAATACTTGGGGGGTCAATTGGTCTTCAGGATTCAGAGCACCCAATTTGGATGATATGGCTAAGGTATTTGATTCAGAACCAGGTACTGTAATAGTTCCCAATCTCAATTTAAAACCTGAAAAAGCATCTACATTAGACATCAATTATCAATTTGAATCTACTTCTAAAAAGACAGCTATTTCATTCCATATATTTCATACCCATTTATCACAAGCATTAGTCAGAAGGGACTTTTCTTTTAATGGAATGGATAGTATCTTCTATGATGGGATAAAAAGTAGGGTTCAAGCTATTGTAAACGCTACTTCAGCAAGGGTGTCGGGGGCAGGAATGGATTGGAATATTTCCTTATCCTCCTATTTAGATTGGATGGGGCATATTAATTACCAAAGAGGATATGAAATAGAAGGAAATGATAAATTGCCTTTAAGACATGCAGCTCCTCTATTTGGTATGACATCTTTTCAATTCACTAAACATGCTGTTTCATCTCGATTGGCCTTCAGATATAATGGTAAGATTAAAAATGCAGCCATGCCCATTTCCGAATTAAGCAAACCTCATCTATACCCAATGGATGCTAATGGACAGCTTTTTTTACCTCGGTGGATGGTAGTAGATTGGTATTTTGCATATTCTATTTCTGAAAAAATAAAGTTGAGAGGTGGAATCGAGAATATTTTGGATAGACAATACAGGACTTATTCAAGCGGCATTGTGGCACCTGGACGTAATTTCTTCCTCAATTTTACCTATCAAGGGGGAACTTAGATTTTAAGGAGTTAATATTTTGTTTAGAATGACCTTAGTAATATCATAAGTTGGACGTACCCCATCCACTCCCAAACTCCCTGAAGCTAAAGTGTGGCCAGTTTGAAGAGGATTATCCGATGCGTAATAGGCATAGCATAATTTGACATCCTGAGGAATACTTTTTCTAATTTTAGAAGCCGCTTGAATGGCCTTTTGATAATGAGCTCCCTCCATTTCAAGTCCGATAGCTTTCCATGAACTCTCCAAGAAATATTTTAAGATGTCCTTATTTTGAAGAGAAGTTCCCAATACGGTTATCATTGGCCCACTATATACTCGATTAGAAGACCCTTCAAAATCTTCTTTATTCAGTTCATTTTTATAAGGGTAATTATCCGCTGTTCCCTCAAAAATATGGGCATTAGGTACCATAATATCTCCTTTAACTCCTTCTAGAATTCCTGCTTTCCCCATGATAGATATAGAGCTTACCTTTAAGGCTAAATCTCCCTCATTAGTTTGCACCGGCTTAATTAATTCATCCATAGTTTCATAAGCCTGTTCACCAAAGGCATAGTCCATAACAATTAGAAGGGTATTCTCCATGATGGAGTTATCAAGATTAATCTCTTTATTGGGTTGAACGACTTGACTCAAATCAAAAATCTGTACTGAAATATTTGTTCCTGAGGTATCATCTAATTCATACATACCATTTTTGGTTGCAAGGTTTTTGATCTTTGATTGTAACGTACCGGTTTTATCTTTAATAATTTCCTCTGCAAGAGATACAATTCCTAGCTTGGGATAATCTTTTCCAATTGCTGCTTGGGCATACAGGCAATTCATTACAGAATGGGGATTGGCTGAAATAATATGAATGTTCTTGGAAAACCAATTTTTAGACAATAAAAACTGGTGAATATTTTTAGCCCACTGTTCTCCGTAATAATGATGACCAACCCTATCCCTAAGGGCTGCTGAAAACCATATTTCCCTATCCTTTCCTTCTAATGCTTCTTCCGAGGAAAGTTTGCCTAAATGATAAACTATAGTAAATAGATCATTGATTTCTCCATCAGATTCAAATTTTTGAGCGGCAAATTTGGTTTCCTCAAATGTTCGTCCGATTAAAGAACTCAAATAAGTAAGATCTATTTCTTTATTTCTTTCCGTTTGATCTCCCTCTAGTACTCTCTTTTCAAGATTTATCCATTCTCTAGTTTTTCTTCCTTTGTGGTCCTCGCTATTGTTTCTTATTTTTTCTGCTTCAATGTAAAGGTAAGTGAGGTGGGTAAGTACATCGTAGATGTCGCTGCGTCCTCGAGTCATTTCAATATACATCTGCTCTTCATCGACTCGATAACACTTTCTTCTCCTTTTGGGTGGAATAATAGGTTTGAAATCAGTTTGTTCCAAGCCTTCTCGTGAAATTAATTTGATGAATCTGCAGGATTCTATTCCTTTAGGTAATCTTTGCATGACGTATAATAAACCGTCCAATTCTATTTTTTCCGGATCAGATAAGCTTCCGTAGATTTCTGGTTGAAGCGTTTTAAGTGCTTCTACCATAGCTTCACCAGATATTCCTAAAGGCTTGTAGCTGCCCCTGATAAATAAATGTCTCATTGCTATATAGAGACGCTCTATTGCGGATCTTGATATCTGTGCTTGAGTCCTATTGGGGAGTCCATGAATTGACATAAATATTATTTCCTGCAAAGATAGGGATAACCTTGAATAGGTAATCTAAAGGACTTGCTAAGAAAAGAGATTGTAGGTCAAAAGACTTCCCAGTACTGCCAGGGCGGTCATGAAAATAAATTGAATGATGGGCCATTTCCAGGAGTTGGTTTCCCGCTTGACTACTGCTAAAGTACTCATACATTGCATAGCAAATACATAAAATATAAGAAGAGATAGGGAGGTAGCTATATTATATACCTGTTCCCCAGTAACTGGGTTTTTCTCTTTAATCATTCGTTCACTCAATCCTCCTGTATCTTCAGCAGAGCCTAAACTATAAATCGTAGCCATGGTACCTACAAATACCTCTCTTGCGGCAAATGAGGTAATCAGAGCGATTCCTATTTTCCAATCAAAACCTAAGGGTTGTATGATGGGTTCAATGGTCTTACCCAAAATTCCTGCATAAGAAGCTTCGATTTGATATGCAGCTACTAGATTTTCTTCTTCCGGTTGACTGAGTTTTTTTTCTTTTGCAATAGAAATAGCCTGTTGTTCAGCTTTTTGTAAAGCATCTCCCGGTCCATAAGTTGACAATCCCCAGAGAATAACCGAAATGATTAAGATGATTTTACCAGCTTCTAAGGTGAAGGACTTGACCTTATCGTACACATTGAGATATAAATTTCTAAATACTGGTTTTTTATAATCGGGAAGTTCAAGCATTAAATAACTTTCTTCATCGGTCTTCAAAATCCATTTTAGCAATAACGCAGTTGTTAGAGCTGCAAGAATACCTAACAAATAGAGTCCCATAAAAGCAATTCCTTGTAAATTGAATGGTCCTAGTGAGGTGGATGGAATAGCAAAACCAATAAGTAAAGTATAAACGGGAATTCGGGCAGAACAACTAATTAAAGGGGTGACCAAAATAGTAACCAAACGCTCTTTCCATCCAGCTATAGTTCGAGCACTCATTATAGCAGGAATAGCACAAGCAGCTCCAGATATTAGGGCTACCAAACTTCTTCCATTGAGGCCGAAATATTGCATTATTTTATCAAAAATGAAAGCCGCCCTAGCCATATAACCGATTTCCTCCAAAATGGAAATCAAAAAAAATAAAATAGCTATTTGAGGGATGAAAACTAAAATCCCCCCTAATCCTGGGATAATACCATCAGTTATTAAGTCAACTACCTTATTAGCTGGGAGGTTAGCTTTTAGCAGATTACTTGTTTCAGTAAATAAATATTCAATCCAATCCATGGGATAAGATGCAAGAGCAAAAATTGCCTGAAAAACCAAGAACATAATCCCTAAAAATAAAATAGGGCCGAGGTATTTATTTAAAGCCCATCGATCAATAAGTTGGGATCTTTTTTCAGATAGTGATGCTGCTTTTTTTATGTTCTGGGCAACTATAGGTGTAAACCAATCATAGCGCGCCATAGTCTCTTTTACTTGAAATGGGAGAGGTTCAA
>CALAZP010000233.1 GCA_937926355.1 uncultured Saprospirales bacterium | reverse complement strand
TTTAGGCAACTCCTCTCCCAAGCCCAATCGCTTCAGGAATGGCAGGCTTTCAGTGCTGATGTATTCTCCGCAAACTTTATGGCGGGGGTACTGCCCTTTTTCCCAAAGATGAACCCCATACCCCTTTTGAGCCAGCAAAATAGCCAACGACAATCCCGCTAGTCCACCTCCAACTATTAATACCGTATCGTCCCCCGATAATTTATTGCTCATTTCTTCCCGTTATTAGATACCGATACGCCCATTTCCAGTGTACTTCTACCTGTTTAACTCCCGCTTCATGTAAGTATTTTTTCCATTCACCTTCGGTAAAAGCGCGTAAAACAGAAAGCGGAGCATCATGTCGAGTGAAGGGAGATCGAGCGAAAAGTTGGGTGGCGTATTTAATAAAATAATACGGCAATGGAGCCCGATTCAAATCATTAATAACAAAACCAAGCTTAGCTTTGGTGCAATAAGTTAAAAATTCTACTAATTCATCATCGGCAAGATGATGACAAAATAGGCCAGTATAAATTAAATCAGTTTGATTCCCCATAGTTAACCATTCCCGATAGTCCATTAATTGAAAATCAATCACTTCCAACAAAGAAGGATAATTTAATTGTATATATTCCAGCGTCTCAGGCAAAATATCAATAGCCGTAATATTTAATTGGACGGGTAGCAAGTGTTGATGGGTCACTAAGTATTGTAACATATCTCCTGAACCGAAACCGATTTCCACTAAATTTAAAGTACCTGTCCTTTGACCGATAAGTTGTTTAATAGCCTTAAATCCAGTTGCCGGACCTCCAGTGAATCTATTGATCCATTCAATCTCTCTTAGATTTTGAAAGAATATTTCCTTGTCCGCAATAGGTTCATCCATCCACTCCTTAGCCGAACTCCTATTTGAAAAATCAATTTTTCCCATAGTTTATATCATTTCAAGCTGAGCCATTTCCACGGTTAAACCAGGCCCAAAAGCGGTAGCTAAAATCGGGCCTTTATATATGGTTGGTTTCAATACCATTTCTTTAAGCACAAAAAGAATGGTCGCAGAGCTCATATTGCCGTATTTAAATAAAACACCGTATGAAGGGGAAAGTCCATCAGGAGATAATGATAATGATTGCTCAACGGCTTTTAATATATTTTTTCCACCTGGATGCACCGCATGATGGACATCTTTAGTTATTGAACTAGCATGGTCTAATGCTTCCTGAAGGGTTTCTTTCAGATGCTTTTTGATGTAAACCGGAACTCGGCTACTTAAAGTTAATTCAAAACCCTCATCGCCAATGATCCAAGCCATCTCTTTCTTTCCTTTGGAATACAACTTTGAATGGAAACTTTTTATGGTAATGGGATGGGCAGGGGGCGGTATATTTTCACTGCAGACCAAACAAGCGGCTGCTCCATCGTTAAAAAGATAGGTGCCTAGTAGGTTATGGGTAGAATAATTGGG
>CALAZP010000232.1 GCA_937926355.1 uncultured Saprospirales bacterium | reverse complement strand
CAATCCAATGTTACGGTATAATTCGGCAACCTCAAATCAGTTAAATTAGGATTTCCAAAAATGATTTGAATTTGCGCAGTATCCGTATTCGCTCTAAAAGAGAAATCCTTCACAATAAAGGTTCTGGTGATAATACCAGCTACATTAGCCCCATCGCCTTGAGCAGCATATCCCCCTAAATCAATTCCACAATCACCATATTCCGTATATGAATCTTGGACTTTAACCTCGAAGGATCCGCAATTATCTACTACCATCGGCATAAAGCCGTAATTGTAGATCAAATTATTGGCAAACTCTCTAGCTGCTGATTTAGATCCACGACCAAAATTTAAATTATTGATATCAAATAATGCGGTATCACGTCCAAGTTTACTCAAAAGTGCACTTGCTATCTTTCTCCATATAGAACCCAACTCACTTAAGTCTGAACCAATGAATTGCTTGGTTCCATCTCCCCTCATATACAAATCCAATTCACTGATTGTGCCTCCAAAATAGACATCCTCTCTCAAGGTTACCCCACCATTCATCAATACCTGATCCAAATCTGTACAAAGGAAATCAAAGAAACTAAAATTGGTATCGTATAATAAATTCTCCTCTAAATCGAATAGGATATTGGTTGCATTATCCGTTATGGTACCACTATTTTGGTAATCATTACGCATAAAATAAATCTCAAAATTGCCATCATATAACCTATACTCATCCAATTGTACTCCTGAACCAATAGTAACGGTGCTGTATTCCGATGCAAATGGCAACACATTGCCTGAAGAGTCAATCACCTGGTAGGTAACTGGGCTATTAGATAAATACACCTCCGGAGCACCATCAGCCAATGCCACAAAACACATGGAAAATAAAGTGTCGCCGTCACTCAAAGATTGACCGGGTGCATTTAAAGTGTCCGACCAAGTTAAAGACAATTCACCTGGTACCGCAGTAGAAGCCGGAGTATTGAAATCGTTTTGAGTCAAAAAGGAGGCATAATCATCCAAATCAACCAATTCTAAAAGCGAGCCGTTAAACTTAATACTAATTTCAGCTGCTACGATGCTATCAAATTCTTGAACTTTTACTGGTATACAGAAAGTATCGCCCACTTGAACTGTTTGATTAGGCAGCGTGAAACCAAATTTCCCTGTTACCAAAACAGAATCTTCTCTAGTAAACGTCTTTATATCGTAATCGCGATGGGTTATCACCACCACATATTCTTTACCCTCTTGCACTTGAATATCCATTCTTACTGTAGGATTTTCATGCAGTAGCCAAGGCGCAAAAATATTTTTCAAAGATTGCTGTGTCCCAGATAAAGCTCCAGAGGATCCTTCGAAAAATCCCATTCCGGCCAGCGGATTAGGAATCAAAGACGACTCCCCTAAAGACAAAAGGTTTTCACAAGGGTTGTTCGGGTCAAATGCATCCGCATAAACTGCTATAACGGGATCAAAGTTGACCTCATTAGCAGACTCGTTTGATTGCAATTTGGATGCTGCTATCAACGAAAGATATCCGGTAAAACTAGGCTTAATTCTAATCGTATCGTATGTCCTGTATTCATCATCGAGCCAAGTGAAATCCTCTAAAGCGTGGTTGGTGCTCTGCCAACATGACCAAAGATCTGGCTGGAAAGCATCGTCATCATAATCTAAATCTCCTCTCCAAGTCAAGAAATCTATTTCTTTCAAGCCCCCATACTGTTGGAATATATTTTCTTTTATTACAGTGCTGGGATCATCTGCTACATCAATAGTATCACCAATCATAACAGGTACATCAATGTCCTGAGATCTGAATGTACCCCAGCAGATAAGCTGATGTAATCCCTTTTCATCAGGTGTATTGCTGTAAAGATCATACATCCAAGTACCCTCTCCATAGAAGGAATCCCTAGTGGTTATGGCATTCAATGGAAACGATGAAGGAATATGGGTCGCATCCATATAGATAAACTGATCTTGAAAAGTGGGTCGCGTAACTGCCTCAGATGAGATGATAGCTTCACAATTGTCCCCCAAAGCAATCACTACATCGTTCTCACAAGCAATAGCTCCTCCTCCGAGAGCTTCAAATACTGGATTAACAGTAATTTGAACCACATTGGAAATGCTGGAACTATTGTAATTTTGGGGGTCTGAAGCATTGTAAACAACCTTCGTGCCACTGCATACATTTGTCGCTACTCTTCTATACCAAGTGGTATCTGTAAGAGGCATATTGGGGGCATAGTGCACCGAGTCAGTATTATCAATACGTGTAAAGCCTGTATTTGGTCCAGTTTGGGATATCTCCCAATGGTACGTAATTGTTCCGTTGGTTGATAACACACCATCGGAAACACTATTGATGGGCTCTGGTATAGTTCCTGTATCAATAATTTGGTCGCCTTCCACACCAATTTTCCCTGGATCCGAGGGGGGACAGCATCCTCCCTAACAAGCAGCAAATTTTGGGAAAATGATGGTGTTGATGTCGATGAATTCATCGTAAGGGTTTACGTTGGAGGTGGTTGTGCTTTCTGAAGCAACTCTAGCTGGATCTGGTAAACTTACATTATTCCAACTTTCGAACCTAATGGAGTTTTGGTCATTGGGCACGGCAGTCACTATTTTTCGAGTACCCTTGGGAAATACTTCTCCGAAAACAGAACCACCGATACTTGTTCCTAATACTGAATTTGAATCAGGATCTGCTACTACCTTAAGAGAAACCAAATCTTTAACTATTTTTTCAACGGCACCTCTAACCGGTGGATCCATCTTTTCATTACCGGTCTGATCAATATCGACCTCTTGGCCTGGCTGGCTGGCTCCAGTTACGTTCTGAAAGTTATATCCATCGTAATAGGCAATCGCAGGTGAAGGGTTCTCACTTACCGAGCAAATTTCTGAAAACCGCACCTGCTGGAGGTTAACTGCACCACCTGTAGCGGCCGTGAAGCCCCAATAGACATATGGGTTACCACTGAAAATATTACCCACAATATCGTAATTGATAGAAAACAATTGCTTGCCATCAAAAACATGGGTGAATTTCTTCGTAGCAGCTTCCCAAGTAATTTTAACAGAATGCCATTTACCATCCTCTATATTGCCTAGACTAGAAAATGGAACCACTTGGGCGTGTCTACCTGTGTTACCATTCAACATAATAGACGAATGGTCAGATGGGGTGGGGTCTGCTGAGTTTTTCCAAGTATCGTATTCTATCGCCAATGAAGGGTTTATTCCCGCATAACCCAATCCTCCCCCTGAAGAACCTGCATTAACAGACAACGGTTGAAATACAAATGCGATTCCATCAGCACCAAATCTGTCCGTAGTGCCTAAATAGATTTCTACTTCTACGGAAAAGTCTTCTCTCAAATCTACTTTATCATTGGCCCAAACCGACCCACTTTGTCCTCCCCTAGCTTGTGTCAGTCTTACGGTATTACTGTTTACTATAGTACCTGATCCATTTCTGGTGAATTCTGAAGTTGAAAAGCCAGTACAATTTACTACATTGGCCAATCCAAATCTAGTAGCGGTCCCCGCGGAAGCAGGTTTTAATAATTCACTACCAAATTTGAGCGGCGTATACACTGTTCCATCTTCTTCCCATAAATAAGGTCTAAATAATACTCCCGATCCTCTTTCAAATCCCAAAGAATCCGCTTTAGACAGCAATCCCCCTGAAAAAATAGAATTATCTGATCCGTCCTCCATTCCCTCATATTGAATATTTTGTACATTGGCTCCAATTCCTCCATTTATATCTCCATGATATAAAGAATAATAGATCTTTAATCCACTCAATGAATTGATGGTATTAAAATCGTCTAACTCAAAATTGATCCCAAAATCTTCTGAGTAATAGTTGTAAGCTAACACTGAATTTACCCCTTGAAAAATCCCCCCATTATTTTTAGTGAAACCCCCATGGCCATTAGGTCCACTTGAAAGAACAAGGTTACCGGTTCCAGTAGTATTGGTCAGATAAACAGATGATTGTGTCATATTACTAATCGCACCTCCATCAAAACTGGCTTGATTGTTAGACATTGTCGCATTATTTAAATAGGCCGCTGCTCCGGAAACATTGTAAAGTGCACCGCCAGAAGACTTTTCTCCCAAAGCTCTATTCTCCCACTAAATCGATGTTGTCGACAAACAGTCGAGCAGAACTTCCTACATTGAAGATAGCACCTCCTACTCCTTTATTTTCTTTATCGGCGAAATTTCTTCGAATGATTACTTTTTTCATAGATAATGCACCTGCATTGGATATTGCACCACCAAATTCTGCGACGGTTCTAGTTAATTCACTACTATTGATGTTTAACTTAGCTCCCGATGAAATATAAACTATACCCCATTACCAACGTAATTACCTCCCATTAAAGTTAATCCCTCAAAAGTAACATCCGCTCCACTTAACAAGGTGAATAGTCTAAATCCACTAGTCGGGGTTGCTTCGATCAACCCGCTTTCCGAAACCCCAGGTTTTTCTACACTGTATGTGTGTCCATTCCCCTTGACAACGACAGTACCAGATAAGGAAACTACATCTGTTGCTATTATATCTGAAGAAAGTATAATCGTTCCAACCTGTTCGGAAACGGCATTTTTAAATTCCGTAAAAGAGGAAACTGTTTTCGATGTTTGGCCAATGGTAATGGTCGACATCACAAACACAATAAGACCAAATAAAATTCTTTTTTCATTTTTAAATATTATTGAAATGTGTAATGCGTTCTTAATCAAACCATAATTGTACCGATACAAAAATATTATATATATAAAATTTGCACAAATGAGTACGGATTTTAAAAATCCGTACTCAAAACCATATGATTAGGCCACCATTCTCAGCAGCAATTCCTTGTCTTTTTCTCTCAAGAGTAAATCAAATAATACCCTTTTGGATGGCATCATTACCGACTTAACCCAACCGATTAATGTTATAAATACAAAGATGCAGGTCACATTTCCATTTCCGAAACATAAATATGCCTCAAGAAATAGTAATCATTTAATCGATTATTAGGAGTTCAATACTGCTTTAACTATTGATAATATGAAAATACAATCATATATTTATATTGATTTTGGATTATAAAATTAAAATCGGTGAATCTAGTGTGCTTAAACCTTTTCACAGTTTTGTTAGTATTTTATGAAATTTTATTTGGTAAGCGTTCAAGTACACAATTTTATATTTTATTTCGATTGTGAGTCACATCACAGATACGAGCCTTTGCATACCCTATTTTTGCTTTAATTGAAAAATAAAAACCAGATTTTATGTTATTTGAACGAATTTATGACAAAACATTAGCTCAGGCTAGCTATGTAATTGGCTGCCAGGCCAAGGGGGTAGCCGCAGTAGTTGATCCAAAAAGAGATGTGGATACTTACATAGATTTTGCTGCCCAAAATGGTATGCAGATTACCCATATTTTTGAAACGCACATACATGCTGATTTTTTGAGTGGCTCAAGAGAATTAGCGCATCTCACTGGCGCAAAAATGTATTTATCTGACGAGGGAGGCCCATCTTGGCAATATGAATTTCCTCACGAAGGTTTACACAATGGAGACAAATTAGCTTTAGGCAATTTAGTAGTGGAGGTTATACATACACCAGGTCACACCCCTGAGCACATTAGTTTTTTAATTACCGATACACCTGCTAGCGAAGAACCAGCTATGCTTTTAACCGGAGACTTTGTATTTGTGGGTGATGTGGGTAGACCTGATTTACTGGAACAGGCAGCTGGTATGGTGGGCACCCAAGAAGTAGGCGCTGCTCAGATGTACGATTCTTTGAGCAATTTTGCCCAAATGCCTGACTACATTCAAGTATGGCCTGGTCATGGAGCAGGATCGGCATGTGGAAAAGCTCTTGGTGCTGTTCCCATGACCACCGTTGGTTATGAAAAAATTAGGAATTGGGCGGTGAAGCTTTTGAAGGACAAAAGTGCTTTTATGAATGAACTGCTAGCGGATCAACCCGAACCGCCTAAGTATTTCGCAATGATGAAAAAAATCAACAAAGAAAATAGGCCTTTGGTTACCGAAGTGCCAAAGTTTCCTCACCTCAGTCAATCAGAATGGAACAAGCACAAATCATCAGCAAGAATAGTGGACACGAGGAACTTTGCAGCTTATTCGGAAGGATTTATGCCAGGTACAATCAATATTGCTAATACAGGGGCCTTTGCAACCTATATGGGATGGTTAATTGGATATGAAGAAGGTTTCGTTTTGATTGCAAAAGAAAGTGAAACAGAAGATTTGGCAAGAAAACTGATGCGCATTGGACTTGACCAACATATTGGTTTCATAACCCCTGAAGAACTCAAAATATGGGAGGCTGGAAATCTTGACCAATATCAGCCTGTCAATTATGCAGATGTTAAAAAAGCCCTGCAAGAAAAATCTGCTCAAATAATTGATGTTAGGGGTGCTAGCGAGTATAAGATTAGTCATATACCTGGTGCACTTCACTTGTTTTATGGAACTATTGGCAACCATTTAGAACCATTGAATACTACAGATCCTATAATTATTCATTGTCAAACTGGTATTAGGGCTGCAATTGCTCACTCCCTATTGTTGTCCAAAGGATACCATAATGTTAAAGTTTACTGGGGAGGCATGGAAGACTGGGCCTCACACAATTAATAAAATACCCCAAAAAAGGAGCTTTTGAAGGCTCCTTTTTTTATTTCTTTAACATTATATCTAAAGGGGGACCACATTGGGGTGCTGTTTTACGATAATCTAAACCTAAAAGCTGCATAACCGTCGAAGCGATTTGATTTTGGTACCATCCCCCTTCTTCCGCGCTTTCACCGATAGGATTAATACCCGGGCCAATTGCAGCAATCCATATTTCATCTGCACCTTCAATAGAAGCCCCATGACTGGTCCATTGATTTTTTATAATATCCCCCCGTCCATGATCTGTGGTGATCAAAAATGTGGTCTTGCCTGCATAAAATGAATCGCGCTGACACATATTCCACAAATCGGATATGAAATAATCCGTCCTATTGGCGGCATTTAAATATTGGTCATATTCCGCATCATGAGCAAAATCATCAGTTTCCCCGTATCCAATGTAAACCACTCTAGGGTGCATTTTTTGCACATACTCTTTGGCGTAATGGTGCGTAAAAACATCTAATCTTACAGAAGCCCAAGGACTGGGGGTGCTGGCTTGTAATTCATTTAAAAAGGCCTCCCTTTCAGAAATTGCTATTCCATAAGCAGCTGGCTCAAAGCCGGCATTAACTGTCACTCCACTTCTTTCCTCATTGATGATGAAAGGAAATACATCCCAGGATGCGAATGCTGCAACTTTTCCTTGGTATGTTGTAATTTGATTTAAATGCTCTAATATCGTCTTATTGGGATTCCAAATTTTGTCATTCGAATTGATGGTGCTGTCGGCGAAACCAGTTAAAATTTCGTTATATCCTGGATAGGAAAACCAATATTTATTAGTCAAGTTAACCTTGCTACCCAAAAGCCTATTACCCATTAGTGCCCCCTCATTAACCAAGGTTGACCAAAACCAAGGCATAAGTTGGCTTCGCCTTTCTTCATAGTTTTTCAAGAGATATTTTTCTTTTAAGGCAGAAATGTCGCGAACAAAATTTTCATTTTCTATTAATACGGTATCTGCTCCAAAAAACAACTCTTGCCAGCGCAAACCATCCAAAGTAATGATAAAGATATTTTCAGGCATTTGGCCTTGACCAAATGCATCACCATTAAAGGTTAAAACCCATAAAAATAACCATATAGCTTTTTTTCTCATTTTTTAATTATTGGTAAAGTTTCACCCAATCAATTTCCATAGAAATTGGTAACTCTTTAGGTTCAGTGACATCACCAGGCCAACCTTCCAATTGTTGATCTATGATTAAATAAAAAGGCTGATCAAATGGCCACTGAAAGGTACCGCCTCCAGATAATTTTGGATAAGAAAGCACTGTTTTCCCATCAATGGCTAAAATTAGGTTGTCAGGATACCATGCAAGGCTATAAACATGAAAAGAATCTGGTTCAATGGAACCTGTATCAAATCTTTTTGGCGTTTCTAAACCCAGATTTAAGTTCCAATGACTATGAATAGTTTGATACACAAATGTATCGTGATTGAGCCTTTCCATAATGTCGATTT
>CALAZP010000231.1 GCA_937926355.1 uncultured Saprospirales bacterium | reverse complement strand
TTTTCTTCGATTTTCTCCAAAGTCAGCAAATCAATCAATTCATTAACACTTTTCATCAGTTTTCTTTTTAATGGTCGACATAAGTAAGCTCTCCAGCTTTTACCATAATGGGAAGCTTGTTTTCCGGAGTAGGCAACAAACAAGTTGCAAATTCCGTAAACACACAAGGTGGATTGTAAGCTTTATTGAAATCCAAATCGACTGTATTGGTTCCCTGTTTAGGCCGGTCTATATACATATATCTTCCACCACCATAAGTTTCTACCGAATTGGTTTGGTCTCCAAAAATGACAAAGAAAGGCTCACTACCATCATCTATCGCATCCAATCGGTAGGTGTTTCCTTCCCACTCAAAAGCTAATTTGCCTAAAATGGTCACTTTTTCTTCCATTCCAAAAACGTTTATTAGCGTGGAAACTTCCGGTTCATCATAGGGTTCGAAAACAGCCTTTAGCGCCCATTCAGAGTCAATAGGAAAGTATTCCATTCCTTGAAAATTAACTAAAGGAGGATTTAGGCTGTCTTTCATTCTTATGCCTAAGGATTCCCCTCTTTCAATAATGTAAAAATTAGCCGTCTGATAATTTAATACAGTCGGCTCACCAGTTTGATCCGATGCCAATAATCCCGAATCTTCTGCTCCTGAAATGGCAATTCCCTCATTCAATTGGATGGAAACCGTTTGGCCCTCTAAGGTGAATGTTCCACAATATTCAGGGAATTTTTCAGGAAATACCAATTGATTATCCTCCGCACTACCAAAGGTATTCTCCCCTTCTTGCAACCAAAATAATCCACTGAGAGAAATCCATCCAGCAGGGTCTCTTAGTGCTGAATCTCTTTTTGCTTTCCATTCTGCTACAGATTGATGATAGTCTTGTTCGTTCATATCGTTACAGCCTAATATTATTGAAATCACTACCGCAAATAATGGTAAATATTTCATGATGGTTTTAATTTACGTCAAACTTAAAATTAAATATCTTGTAATACAGATTCTTTAAGGGTTTTTTCCAGTAACCCCAGAAGTAAATCTGCATTGGTTTTCGTGAAACAAATAGGAGGTTTGATTTTTATTACATTTTCAAATGGTCCATCAGTACTCATTAAAACGCCTTGTTCTCTCATCCTGTTGACCAAATAGCTGGCTTTTGCTGTTGCAGGGTGGTTCCCATTATAAGTTTGCAACATTTCAAATCCTAAAAACAATCCTGCCCCTCTTACATCAGCTATGAGCGGAAATTTATCGGCTAATTGCCTCAATCCATTTTTTAAATAGTTTCCCACTTCGTATGCTTGTTCTTTCAACCCCTCCTTTTGAACAGTTTGCAAAACTGCCAATCCGATAGCTGTAGAAACAGGGTTGCCACCAAAGGTGGAAAAGAACTCCATGCCGTTAGCAAACGCATCTGCAATTTTTCTAGTAGTAACTACAGCACCTATTGGATGTCCATTCCCTATGGGTTTGCCTAAAGTCACGATATCTGGTACCACTCCAAATAGTTGAAAGGCCCAATCGTGATTACCTACTCTTCCCATACCAGTCTGAACTTCATCGGCTATACAGAGGCCACCAAATTGTCGTATAGAGGCATAGGTTTTTTTAAAAAAATCAGGAGGAGGCACTACCTGGCCACCACAACTCAAAATCGATTCGTGGATAAATCCAGCAGGACTTTTCCCCTTTTCCCGAAGGGATGCTAATACTTCCTGTATTTCTTGAACGTATCGTGATGTTCCTCCATCTGCATCTGCAGCATATTTTCCTCTGAAAGGATCGGGCATGCTGATCTTATGTGTAGTGGGAGGGGCCCCTTGTCCTCCTTTACCATCAAATTTGTAAGAACTGACTCCAATGCAGGCATTGGTATTCCCATGATAACCCGTTTCTAATACCACAAAATCCTCTTGTTTGGTTACCGTTTTGGCCATCCTAAGTGCGAGTTCATTTGCTTCACTTCCTGAGTTGACAAAGAAGCAAACTTCTAAAGGGTTTGGGAATAATTGTGCCAGCTCTTCAGCGTATTCCAAAATGGTGGAATGCAGGTATCTGGTATTGGTGTTGATCAAATTCATCTGACGAATTCCAGCTTCCACAACAGCGGGGTGCTGATGTCCTACATGGGGGACATTATTGACCGTATCCAAGTATCTCCTTCCAGAACGATCTATCAAATACTGCATTTGACCTCTTACCATCTCTAAAGGTTTCCTGTAGGAAAGGCTGAGGTTTTTGCCGAGGTACTTCGCTCTTTTCCTTAATAGAATTTCTGAATGGTCATCATGGTTGGACGGGAGATCAAATGAGGTGAGTAATCTAGGGTTGGGACAAATAGAGGCCCATATAGGAGTGTCTGAAGGGTATCCTACGCCTGGAAAATCAACCTGATTACCAACTAAATCCAGTATGATTTGAAAATGCGCATGAGGGGGCCAATTTCCATTCTCTGGTTGAGGGCCAATTTTTGCAAAGGCTTGGCCAGCAGAAATGGTTTGACCTACAGAAAGAGGCGGCAAACTATCAGCGGAAAGGTGG
>CALAZP010000230.1 GCA_937926355.1 uncultured Saprospirales bacterium | reverse complement strand
GTGTCGCAGCCATTTGGGTCTAAAATCGTGTCCTGATATTGGCCACTTTGTGAAACCTGCCATCATCCATTTCCTTCATCGCGTGCAAAATCCGCTTTTGTACAGGCTTCAAGCCATCGATTATTCCTGGAACAGCCCTTTCTAATATTACATAAGACGCATAATCCAGAAAATAATCCTGATACATACTATCTAGGGTAATCTCATTTGGAGATTCATTTTTTTGGTCGCTATTTTCTTTCATTTTTTCCGATCAATTCAAAGTACAAAGTTAGTATTATTCAAATCATATATCAAACATTTTGTTTCAACAAAATCCTTCTAAACTACTAAGCAGCAATACCATTATTTTGAACGTTGTTAAAATGTTTTCTTTTTTTGAAAACCAATTGAATTAGGACTATATTTAGATTTACAAACACATTTTATGGATATAGCACTAATTTTAAATGGCGAGGAAAAAGACCTGATACAGGCTTGTATTCGCAATGAAAAATGGGCGCAGCGTATTCTATATGAAGAATACTATGGTAAAATGATGGGTATTTGCTTAAGGTATGCTACAAAAAAAGAAGATGCCCAAGATATACTTCATGAAGGTTTTATTAAGGTTTTTCAAAATATTTCCAAATATCAGGAAGGAACTTCTTTGATAGCTTGGATGAGCAGAATAATGGTCAATAACGCCATTGATTTTTACAGAAAAAATATGCGTAGGAAAACCGAAAACATTGAAACTGCCTTTGAAATTAGTTCATTGGAGGCAGATGCCTTAAGCAAATGTTCTGAAAAAGAAATTCTAAAAGCAGTTCAAAAACTCCCTGATTCCTATCGGGCAGTTTTTAATTTGTTTGTTATTGAAGGTTATTCGCATAGAGAAATAGGAGAAATGCTTTCTATTACAGAAAGTACATCACGCAGTAATCTAGTCAAAGCTAGAATGAAATTAAAAGAAGAATTAGTAACAAATAGAAGGAAATGAGTCAAAAAGAATTTGACGATATCATTAAAAACAAATTAAGTTCTTTTTCTTCTTCCCAGCCAAAAGGGGACTGGTCTTCTTTTGAAAAGAAAATGGAAGCGGATGATCATTTCGACGAGCTGGTTAAAAACAAACTCCAAAGTTTTGAAGTCCCTTTCGATCCCAAATCTTGGAAACCTCTAGCAAGAAGAATTGAATCAGAGTTTGGCTGGTTAAATAAAGTGTTTCGATTCAAATTAGTGGAGTTTTCTTTCTTACTATTAGTAACCTATTTCCTCAATCAAGTTCCGGTTCAAATTGACCAGTCCTCGCCCATTAATACCATTGTTGAAAATAATTTTTCTTCCGAATTATACCCCACCAAAGAAAACCCCAAAGCTCTTTTGGCAGAAAATGCTAAAATGGAATTGGGTAAATTTAAAAAAATAGCCCCTTTCCCTTCAACTGTTAAGAAAGTTGAATTCGAAAGCGTCAAGGAAGATATCACAGCTGTAAAAGAGTCCACACCAGATCAGCTAAATGCTAAAAAGGTTCTTGAAATAGAAAGTAACCAACCAATCATAACATTCTCTTCTGGGGCTCCTAATATAGTGGTTAACCATAATACTGTAGAAAAATTCAATAAATACCTAGCGCTTAATTTCTTTTATGGAGCAGATGTCAATAGAATAGTCACCCCATTCGACTCAGAAAACAGATTCGATAGATTAGATAGGTATGCAAAAGGTTATTCTATAGGATTAACCGTAGATATTTATCAACCTAAATACATTCTTCAAACCGGATTTATAATTTCGAACAAGCACTATTCACCTAGACAAGTCATTTACTATGCTGGGTCAGTAAAAAATGGCTTTTTTGGCAAACAACTCGAGGATATAGAATTGAATATTTTGACGCTACCTTTATCCCTAAAAAGAGAACTACTTACGCTCAAGGCTTGGAGAGTATCTGCATTGGCTGGCATAGCATGGAATGTCGCACTTGATGCCGGATATCAAATCCAACTCAAAAGCTCTTCAGGATTTAACAACTATAAATCGGCAAACCTAGATAATCTGGTTGGTTCAATTAGAGGTAAACAACTGAATCAGGGGTGGTTAGAAGGTGGAGGATTTATGGAAAACTCTTATATGTCGTTTGATTTAGGTTTGTCTTTTGAACGTCCTATTGGAAATCGCCTTAATTGGTTTGTACAACCTACTTATAGACATACTAATAGAAAGCTTGGTAAAGGATTAGGTCCTGACCAAGATATCATCAATACTTTCTCTTTATATTCAGGAATTACCTTTAGGTTTGGCAGGTAATACTGCTTACTTATTTTGTTGAATTAAAGGTTGAATAGCATCAACAGTAATTTTGTGTCCTCCATCTGTTTGAACCAAATTAGCATAAGCCTTTAATCTACTCATGCGCCTGATAGCCTTTTTATTAGAAATAATTGGGTCATTTCTATCAAATATTAAAATTACATCTTTACCAGTTCTTTTCAGATTTTTTCTAATCCTTCTAGGCTTTACAGAAAAATGAGAAAGAGAAACCCAGCTGCCAAACATCCTGGTTCTTCTTTGTATATCGTTCAAATGATTTTTGAAAAATCTATGGGGCAGTCCATTTATTGCTCCAGTGATCTCTAAGAACTTAGTAAACTTCAGTAAAGCCAAATCAATTCTATCCCAATTGGCTAGTTTGAGCCTAAATTTAAAAGGAATTTTTTCCAAATGTCTAATCCAACGTGTACCAAAACCATCTGGAGAAATAAGATAGAGTTTATCGATAGATTCAGGTATAACTTCAAGTAAATTAATTCCAATCCTACCTCCCATGCTAAAGCCTACAATTGAAAAAAGAGAACAGCCCTCAATTTCCATTATTTTTTGACAAATTTCAGCTATATCCGGTGCCGTAAAGTGGGCATGCTGCCAATCTGAATCTCCATGGAACGGCAAGTCAATAGCATAGAATGTTGAATTATTAGCTAATGACTTAGCAAATGGCAGCATATATCTTGCATTATTAGCAAAACCGTGAAATCCAATAAAAAGCGGGCGACCCTCACCCACTTTTACACCTCTAATTATTCCCTTAGAAGTGGTTATTGAAAAAGAAACTTCTTGCAAATGAAATGTTTATTAATTATTGTGATAAGCAGCATTATGAGCCAAAGCAGCTCCACATGTCGCACAATTACCCGCTCCACTACTGCCTCCAGCACAACCGTTAGTACATACGTAATGGTATACCCCTGCATTAACTGTACCAATAGATAAAGCTGAAGGGCTATTCCCTGCATTATTTGTACCTGAAGATTGATTTTGGAATAAGGGGCTCAATGGTTGATTCCCTTGTGGAGCAGCTTGTATTGGGGATGCTGCAGAAGGGGCACTTCCTTGATTGTGAAACGCCTGATTATGAAGATAAGCCGACCCACAAGTCGGACATATACCTTCCGTTGGACCACCGCTACCTTCACAACTGTTTGGACAAATATAGTGTTGAACCCCAGTATTGGCAACTGGTTGATTCTGTGCTGGTGATGTTTGATTGTGAAACGCCTGATTGTGAATATATGCCGACCCGCATGTAGAACACGTTCCTTCTGTTGCTCCTCCACTTCCTTCACAATTATTAGGACAAATATAGTGCTGAACACCAGAAGCAGTTGGCATTGGTGTATTGTTCATAGACGCAATTTGGTCGGGTCTATTAGAATTAACCGCATTATTGGCAGTGGAATCCTCTTGATAACCCTGAGCGCAAGAAAAGATTAAAACAGTACTACTTATTAAAAACATCAAATTTTTCATATCAACGATTTACATATTTATCACAAATTAAACTTTTTTATTCTTGAAAGGGCCACTTTGGACTCCCTTTCTTTAATTGTCGCCCGCTTATCGTATACTTTTTTACCTTTTGCCAAAGCTATCTCGATCTTAGCAAAGCCGCGATCATCAATCAATAATTTAACAGGTACTATCGTCAAACCTTTTTCTTTAACTTTTTTTTCAAGTTTTTTTAACTCCTGCCTCTTTAATAATAGTTTGCGTATTCTCCTTGGTTCATGATTAGCAATATTACCAAACTCATACTCGGCGATAAATAAATTCCTGATAAACAGTTCGCCTCCCTTGAATATACAGAACGCATCAGCTAGATTAACATTTCCCGATCTGATAGATTTAATTTCGGTTCCTTGTAATACTACCCCTGCTATGAGTTTTTCAAGAAAACTATAGTCATAAGCCGCCCTTTTATTGAGAATTTCAACCCTTTTCTTAGCTTTCTTTTTCTCTGCCATTATCCATTAAATCCTGAAACCTAAATTGAACCTACCCTGCATTTAATTTTTCTAAAGTGTCCAAAATAGAATGTAATTTTTGTTTCCTTTGTTCAATTCTTGGTGGGGCCGCTCTTTTATCACAATCCATCATCCCGCATCTTTCACAACTATTATTCACTAAAACTGGTTCGGAAAGTATAGCATCAGAAAGCCATTTAACCTTATTTTCCAAATTTCCATCCATTTTAATCCCGATCGATACACTAACCTTTTTAGCTCCATCAACCCGATGTAGTGACCCCATACTAATCACCAGATACTCCTCTTTAGTTACTATACTTTTAGTCCTTTGAATGTTTATCTTTAATTCTTTATTAACTTCCTTCAAACTACTGATTCCAAGCCATTTCCTGCAATAGTGTTCATTGGAACCACTAATATGAAGCTGAGGCTTAACATTGATATGCAACTCTCGATCAATTTGATAATAATCAGACTCTGGGTTACCAACCAATCGAATAAAAAACATTTTATCCATACCAAAGAATTTTGGCAAAACATTAGTTAATCGATGAAAAAACATTTCTGGAGAAACATCATATTGGTAATAGATTTCCCAAAAAAGTTTAGTATCCCATTTAGGCGCTTCCAACCATCTTTGAATATTCCGCACAAAAGAGGCAATAGGTAAATGTAATGCTACTGAAAAATATATAGCCTTAGAATGATTCAGTACTTGCTCAAAGGTTTGCGGTCTAATAATGGAAGAGGTATTAGACCTTTCTTTTAATTTCAAAACGGAAAAACCCAATTCCTTTCCATATTCAAAGGCCAATTGCCGTTCAGTTAAAAGTCCGTTAGTAAGAAACTTTCTTTCAAGTGGTAAAAACAAGGATCTAAATTCACATAGTATTGGGAATTCATCTAATCCACCTGGAATAATTTTATAATCATATTCAGTAGATAGAATGATTTCCAAATTTTCCGATGACACTGGTTGATTATCCTTTAATTGGTGTATTCTGATGAAGGAACTAGTTGTTTCTTCCAGTTCTTCAAAATAATTATGATTGAGTTCTAAATAGTTTTTTAGGGCAACAAAGAAAAAATTTTCTTCTTTAACCTCATGATTATGAGACAATTCAATTAACGTAGAGATAAATGCTCCTACCCGAACTGGGGCATTAGCAATAATTTCAACCACCTTGGAAAGGTCAATGCCATAGAGGTCTAATGGTAATTCATTGAGAAAGTTAGATTTGAGTAACTGGGCAACCGGAGCCAATTGGTCTTCCAAAACTGAAGACTCTAGTAGCTCTTCAGAGGTGTTTAATGCTTTAGCAAGCATCTCCAACTTTTCTTTCTTTGGAAATTTTTTTCCCTTTTCAATTTCATTCAAATAAGAAACCGATATACCGCTTAACTTAGAAAGCTCCAAAAACGACATACCATTTTTCTGTCTAAGTAGTTTGACCTTCAGACCGAAAATAACTCTATCGTAAGCACTTTTTGGTTGCATTTAATTAAATATCCACATTGGCATATTTAGCATTCGCCTCAATAAATGCCCTCCTAGGTGGAACTTCATCGCCCATCAACATCGAAAACACCCTATCCGCTTCTTTAGCGTCATCAATTGAAACTTGTCTTAGAATTCTGGTATCTGGATCCATAGTGGTTTCCCAAAGTTGCTCGGCATTCATTTCACCAAGCCCCTTATACCTTTGAACTTTTACACTACTATCATTTTCTCCAGAACCATACGACGCAATAGCATCTTTTCTTTCCTCTTCAGACCAACAATACCTAAACTGCTTACCTTTTTTCACTAAGTATAAGGGAGGTGCTGCTATATAGATATAGCCTTGTTCAACCAATAGTCTCATATACCGGAAAAAGAAAGTAAGAATTAAGGTGGTGATATGGCTTCCATCCACATCCGCATCCGTCATGATAACGATCTTGTGGTATCTTAATTTTTCAATATTCAATACTCTTTCCCCTCCTTCTTCTTCTTGAATACTAACCCCTAAAGCCGTAAAAATATTCTTGATTTCTTCATTTTCGTATATCCGATGCTCTAATGCCTTTTCTACATTTAAGATTTTACCCCTAAGAGGAAGAATCGCCTGAAAATGCCTGTCTCTTCCTTGTTTGGCCGTTCCCCCCGCTGAATCTCCCTCTACTAAAAATATCTCCGCCTCCTCAGACTTTTTTGTAGAACAATCAGCTAATTTTCCAGGAAGTCCGCTTCCGGTAAGTACATTCTTTCGTTGAACAAGTTCTCTGGCTTTTCTCGCTGCCTGGCGAGCAGTTGCCGCTAGAATTACTTTGTCCATCACCCGCTTAGCCTCTTTGGGATTTTCTTCCAAAAAAGCACTTAAGACATCTCCCATAGCTCTGGAGACAATCCCAGTAACCTCGGAGTTGCCAAGTTCTCCCTTAGTTTGTCCTTTAAATTGTGGCTCAGGAACCTTTACGCTAATTACAGCTGTTAGCCCTTCTCTAAAATCCTCCGCACTCGGTTTGATTTTCTTAAAAAAGCCATTGTCTTCACCATATTTCTTAAAAATCCGGTTTATCGCCATTCTAAACCCATTCACATGAGTACCTCCTTCTCGCGTATTAATATTATTTACATAAGAATAAATCAATTCGGAATAAGAAGTATTGTATAATAAGGCCACTTCAACCTCTACATTATCTTCCTTGCCAATAACGTGAATAGGATGTTCCAATAACCTTTGCTTGGAATTGTCTAAAAAGGCAACAAACTCTTTTAACCCTCCTTCGGAATAAAATGTCTCGGACTTGAAAACCCCATTTTCCTCCTCTCTTTCATCGATCAGGGTTAAAGTCAACCCCTTATTTAAAAAAGCTAATTCTCTTAATCTATTGGAAAGAATATCAAATTTGTATAGCGTCGTTTCAAAAATTGTCGCATCAGGCAAGAAGGTAACCTTTGTCCCTGTAGCTTCAGTATCTCCAATGATATTTACTTTAGAGGTTGGAATTCCCTTTTCATAGGTTTGCTCAAATACTTTGCCTTCTCTACTAACCTCTGCTCTTAAATGAGAAGAAAGGGCGTTTACGCAAGATACTCCTACGCCGTGCAACCCTCCCGATACCTGATAGGTGTTCTTATCAAATTTACCTCCGGCATGCAACACAGTCATCACCACTTCTAAAGCTGATTTTTGAAGCTTTTCATGCATGCCTGTTGGAATCCCTCTTCCATTATCGATTACGGTAATAGATCCATCTTTATGTATGATGGTATCAATTTTGGAACAATGCCCAGCTAAATGTTCATCTATTGAGTTATCTATGACTTCCCATACCAAATGGTGCAATCCTTTGATATCGGTGCTTCCAATATACATTCCTGGACGCAATCTGACAGCCTCCAATCCTTCGAGTGCTTGGATATTACCTGCACCATAATTTCCATTTGACGAGCTGTTTACAGAATTTTTATCATTATTTTCCATTATGCAAAAATAGGTATTTTTAGTCATAAAATAAGTGATGATAACCTATGACCTATCCCCGTCAAACTTAAGGGAAACGGCACAAAAATTAGTCTTAAAAGCTGGCCATAGAAAAGTTTGGCTTTTATACGGCGACATGGGAGCCGGCAAAACTACCCTTATCAAAAGTATTTGCAAATATTTGGGAAGTATAGATGAGGTGACCAGCCCCACCTTCAGTATCATTAATGAATATCAAACCATTCAAAAAGAAGTGATATACCATATTGATCTTTACAGGTTAGAAAATTCGAATGAATTAATCGAATTAGGATTTGAGGAGGTAGCAGATGGCAGTCATTTTTGCTTCATTGAATGGCCTGATATTGCCGTTGACTTTCTTCCTCCAGATTGTTTTCCCCTACAAATTGAAATTGTTGATTCCACCCATAGAAAAATTTTATTTTTGTAAAATAATTATTGTTTCTAAATGAGCGATCAAGGAAAGAAGATTCCCATTCCAAAGGAGCTGACCCAAGCCGGCGTGGAAACGATGACGGAAATGCTCCCCCAAAAATTAAATGGGGGAAAATTTACCGTTGGTATCCCCCTTGAGTTGACTAAAGGGGAGAAAAGAGTGGCTCTAATCCCCTCCTCCATTCGAACATTAGTTACGCAAGGCCATCAAGTTTTAGTTCAATCTAATGCTGGCACTGGAGCCTACTTTACCGATCGAGAATTTTCTGAAGCTGGGGCAAAAATTTGTAATAGCCCGAAAGAAGTTTACGATTGTGACCTCCTCATTAAAGTTGCCCCTCCCTCAATTGAAGAAATAGAACTAATGAGGCCCTATCAGCTCCTCATTTCTCCACTGCAATTACCGCTCATCAATAGCGACTATGTTCAAAAGCTACAATCCAAAAAAGTAATTGCATTGGCAATGGAATACATACAAGATGAAGTTGGAACATTTCCAATTGTTCGAATCATGAGTGAAATGGCTGGACTCAATGCGATCTTGACAGGAGCTGAATTGCTTTCCAAGGCAAAGGGGGGAAAAGGAATGCTATTAGGTGGTATTTCTGGGGTACCCAGTGCTAAGGTAGTCATCCTCGGTGCAGGAATAGTTTCCGAATATGCTACCCGAGCTGCCCTAGGACTGGGGGCAGAAGTAAGGATCTTTGACGATAATATTTATAAATTAAAAAAGATTCAAAATAAAATAGGGAGGCCCCTTTACACTTCAGCAGTTAATCAAACTTATCTTAAAGAAGAATTAATTTCCGCAGATTTAGTTATTGGTGCTATGCATTCAAAAACAGGAAGAACTCCCATGATTGTTGATGAAAACATGGTCATGTCTATGAAAAAAGGCAGTGTAATCATTGACGTTAGCATCGACCAAGGAGGTTGTTTTGAAACTTCTGAGGTGACCTCTTTTGAAAATCCGACTTTTATCAAACATGACGTCATTCATTATTGTGTGCCTAATATGGCTTCTAAAGTCAGTCGAACCGCATCCATTGCCTTTAGTAATATTCTAACTCCCATCCTATTAAAGGCTGCCCACCCTTCAGGTATTGAATACTTTATAACCTCTCAGCCTG
>CALAZP010000229.1 GCA_937926355.1 uncultured Saprospirales bacterium | reverse complement strand
TGCATTTTTTCTGCTAGCGCTTCTGCCAATCTATCGGCTAAGGCCTTCAGAAGAATGGCATTGTAATCGTCGTTATTTTTTTCAAATGCCTCTAATGGGCCTTCCATTCCTAGTCCCGCGGTCACTGCAAAGGCACCCAACCAATCTTTTTTTTCTGAATCATGAGGAGCGATAAAATCCGATAAACAATAATTCTCTTGCCCAGGAGCTTTTTGATTTTGTTGTCGGAGGTGGTGCACCGTCATTATTTTGTCCCTATTTTCATGGCTCTTGTAAAGGTGAATGTCATCCCCTTCTGAAGCTGCTGGAAATATACCCACGACAGCTTTTGCGGTTAGCCATTTCTCCTTTTGGATGGTTTTTAGCATTTCAAGTGCATCGGAATATAATTTTTTGGCTTCTTTACCTTTGCTCGGGTCGGAAAATAATTCAGGGAATTTTCCAGCCATTTGCCAACTGGCAAAAAAAGGAGTCCAATCAATAAAAGGGATGATTTCTTCCAGTGGAAAATCTTGAAAATATTCAATTCCCTGTTGTTTGGGAGTAGGCGGTTGATAGGCTTTCCAATTAATTTGGATTTTATTTTCTCTAGCTTTTTTTATGGATAGGTATTTTTTATTTGACTGCCTATTTCCCCTTTGAATCCTTAGTTTTTCATATTCTTGTTTGATTCCGGCTGCATAATCTTGTTGCTTTTCTTTATTGCCTCCTATCAATTGACCAACAACGCCTACACTTTTGGAGGCATCGAGAACATGCACAACAGATCCGCTATATTGGGGGGCTATTTTAACTGCGGTATGTGTTTTAGAAGTGGTTGCACCTCCAATGAGCAATGGAATTTTCATGTTTCTTCTTTCCATTTCTTTTGCTACGTGAACCATTTCATCTAAAGAAGGAGTTATCAATCCGCTTAAGCCTATTACATCTACTTGTTTGGCTTCTGCTATTTGCAATATTTTATCAGCAGGTACCATTACCCCTAAATCAATAATTTCATAATTATTACATGAAAGGACGACTCCTACAATATTTTTTCCGATATCGTGGACATCTCCTTTGACGGTTGCCATGAGTATTTTTCCATTCGACTGGAGGTCTCCTGATTTTTCAGCTTCAATATAGGGAGTCAAATATGCAACAGCTTGCTTCATTACCCGAGCACTTTTAACTACTTGGGGAAGAAACATTTTGCCGGCTCCAAATAAATCTCCTACTACATTCATGCCATCCATAAGAGGACCTTCGATCACTTCTAAGGGGCTATCAAACTGTTGTCGTGCTTCTTCGGTATCTTTTTCTATAAACTCAACAATACCTTTTATTAGGGCATGCTGTAGCCTTTCTGTAACTGGCTTTTCTCTCCAAGAGTCATCCTTTTTCAAGACTTTCCCTGGACCACCTTTTAGGGTTTCCGCTTTTTCAGTTAAACGTTCAGTGGCATCTGGTCTGCGATTGAAAAGAACGTCTTCGACATGGGTCAATAATTCCGGTTCGATTTCTTCATAGACTTCAATCATTCCAGCATTGACGATTCCCATATCCATACCAGCCTGAATGGAGTGAAATAAAAAAGCGGCATGCATGGCTTCTCTAACGACATCATTTCCTCTAAATGAAAAAGAAATATTACTGACTCCACCGCTTATCATAGCTCCTGGACACCTTTTCTTGATCTCCCGAGTAGCTTCGATAAAGTTGATGGCGTATTCGTTATGTTCCTCTATACCAGTAGCAACGGCAAAAATATTAGGATCAAAAATGATGTCTTTTGGGTTGAAATTTAATTGTTGAACGAGCAGTTGATAAGCCCTTTCACAAATTTGAACTTTGCGTTCTATCGTATCTGCTTGACCTCGCTCGTCAAAAGCCATAATGACTGTTGCCGCACCGTATTTTTTTAGGAGGTTGGCTTGATGCAGAAAAATTTCTTCTCCTTCCTTCAAACTAATTGAATTGACAATGCACTTAGATTGTACACATTTTAAGCCAGCTTCAATAACTTCGAATTTAGAAGAGTCAATCATAATTGGGACCCTGGCAATATCTGGTTCTGCCATAATCAGGTTCAAAAACGTAGTCATCGCTTTTTCTGCATCGAGAAGCCCTTCATCCATATTAATGTCGATAATTTGAGCGCCAGCTTCTACTTGTTGCCTGGCCACACTAAGTGCCTCGGCATAATTCTCCGATTTTATTAATCGAGCAAATTTCTTTGAGCCCGTCACATTGGTTCTTTCTCCTATATTGATAAAGTTGGTTTCCGGACGAACAATCAGGGGTTCAAGTCCACAAAACATAGCGAAGTCGGATTTATTTGGTTTTTGTCTTGGAGAAATACCGACTACCGCTTTTGCCATGTGCTCGATATGTTCTGGAGTGGTACCACAACAACCGCCAATAATATTGACCAATCCACTCGAGGCAAAATCCCTGATGTATTCTTGCATTTCATCCGGATTTTGATCGTATTCTCCAAATTCGTTGGGCAAACCTGCATTGGGGTATGCGCTTATAAATACATCCGCGATATTAGACAAGGCTTCAAGATGTGGACGCATTTCTTTAGCTCCTAGCGCGCAATTCAATCCTACGCTAAATAAGGGAATATGACTTATAGAAATCCAAAAGGCCTCTACGGTCTGACCAGAAAGGGTTCTTCCACTATTGTCTGTAATGGTTCCGGATACCATAATAGGAATTCGTATACCTCTTTCTTCCATTAAATCTTCCAGTGCAAAAAGAGCAGCTTTTGCATTGAGGGTATCGAATATCGTTTCAACCAAAAAAACATCTACCCCTCCATCTAAAAGGCCTTTTGCCTGCTCGTAATAAGCTGCTTTAAGTTGATCAAAAGTTATGGCTCTATATCCTGGATCGTTGACATCAGGCGAGATAGAGGCGGTTCGATTAGTAGGGCCCAATGCGCCCGCTACCCACCTTATATTGTTGGGATGTTCTGCCATAAACTCTTTCACGGCTTCTTGAGCTATTTTGGCAGATTCAAGGTTGATGGTATAGGCTTCTTCAGATAAATCATAATCTGCTTGTGCAATAGAAGTCCCACTAAAAGTATTGGTTTCAATAATATCGGCTCCTGCAGCGAGGTAGGCTTTGTGAATAGCTTTAATTACGTCGGGCCGAGTGATAGATAATAAATCATTATTGCCCTTAAGGTCCTTATGATGGTCTTTAAACGGAGTTCCCCTATAGTCATTTTCAGATAAATCGTACTGTTGGATCATGGTTCCCATTGCTCCATCAAGTACTAAAATTCTATTTTGAGCTGCTTCAAATATCGAGTGCTTTATTTTTTCCACTATCGTAGGGTCCTTTAGATTTATTAAATAAGAAAATTACCTTTACACTGTAAATATACGTTGAAATGGCAGAACACATTCATCCCATTTATGATCGATTGATTGATAGACCAACCAGATGTGAGCGGTTGGGTCAACAGAGTAAAGTAATTTGGTTAACAGGTTTATCCGGTTCCGGAAAAAGTACTATTGCTCAGCATTTAGAGCGAAAATTATTTGACGAAGGATTCTTTGCTCAAGTATTGGACGGGGATAACATTAGGGATGGAATCAATCAAAATTTAGGTTTTTCTGAGGAGGATAGAAGGGAAAATATCAGGCGTATAGCCGAAGTAGCTAAGCTTTACTTAAATACTGGAATCATTACCATAAACTCATTTATCAGTCCAACGATAGCCATTAGGAAAATGGCAGCAGAGATTATTGGACCCGATTCTTTCATCGAGATATTTATTAATGCGCCTATAGAGGTTTGTGAAAAAAGGGATGTGAAAGGGCTTTATGCCAAAGCGAGAAATGGACTGATTAAAGGTTTTACAGGAATTGATGCTCCTTATGAACCGCCACTTCAACCCGCATTAGAAGTTTGCACCGATAAAATGGACGTTTTCCAAGCGACAGATTGTATTTTTGAATTTTTATTACCAAATATAAAGCTAAAGTGAAGTACCAATTAAATCACCTTAGAGAACTGGAGGCTGAATCAATTTATGTGATGAGGGAGGTAGCTGCACAGTTTGAAAACCCTGTTTTATTGTTTTCTGGAGGAAAGGACAGCATTCTTATGACTCACCTGGCGGTAAAAGCTTTTTGGCCAGCCAGGATTCCCTTCCCATTGCTTCATGTAGATACTGGGCATAATTTCCCCGAAACACTAGCTTACAGGGATGAGATGATCAATAAATTAGGAGTCAAGTTAATTATTGGGTCGGTACAAGAATCTATAGACAAGGGGTTGGTCGTGGAGGAAAAAGGATATAATTCCAGTAGAAATGCGCTGCAAACTACCACTTTATTGGAGGCACTTGAAAATGGAAAATTTGATGCTGCATTAGGAGGAGGTAGAAGGGATGAGGAAAAGGCAAGAGCCAAGGAGCGGTTTTTTTCTCATAGGGATGAATTCGGCCAGTGGGACCCCAAAAATCAAAGACCTGAACTATGGAACTTGTTTAACGGAAAAAAGAATTTTGGCGAACACTTTAGGGTATTCCCTATCAGCAATTGGACGGAATTGGACGTTTGGCAATATTTAAAAATGGAACAGGTTCCTTTGCCTTCCTTGTATTTTGCTCATGAGAGAGATTGTTTTGTTAGAGATGGGGTCATTTATGCGGACAATGATTTCATCCAAAAAAAACCCGAAGAAAAGGTTGAAAAGATGGTGATACGTTTTAGAACCATTGGAGATATGACTTGCACAGGTGCTGTAGCGTCTACTGCAGATAATTTGGATGGAATTATAGCAGAGGTAGCATCTACTAGAGTAACAGAGAGAGGAACTCGGGCAGATGATAAGCGGTCTGAGACGGCTATGGAGGATAGAAAAAAACAAGGTTATTTTTAAAAAACTGTAATGGAAAAGCATACAGAATTATTGAGATTTACTACAGCGGGGAGCGTTGATGATGGTAAAAGTACTTTGATTGGTCGGTTACTTTACGATTCCAAATCTATTTTCGAAGATCAATACGAAGCGATAAAATCTACCTCTGAAAAAATGGGGGATGGCTCCCTTAATTTGGCACTACTAACGGATGGGCTCAAAGCGGAAAGGGAGCAAGGTATTACCATTGACGTGGCCTACCGTTATTTTGCAACTCCAAAAAGGAAATTCATAATAGCAGATACGCCAGGTCATATTCAGTACACTAGAAATATGGTAACTGGAGCTTCAACGGCCAATGCGGCATTAATATTAATAGATGCTAGAAAAGGAGTGGTGGAGCAGACCCGCCGGCATGCTTTCTTGGCTTCCTTATTACAAATTCCTCATTTATTGGTATGTATCAATAAAATGGATTTAGTCGATTATCAAGAGGAGGTATTTGAACAGATAAAAAATGATTTCTCCGAATTTTCGCACAAATTAGATGTTAATGATGTACGCTTTATTCCCATTTCTGCTTTAAATGGAGATAATGTAGTAGAAGAATCAAAACAAATGCCTTGGTACCATGGAAGTACGTTATTGTACCATTTGGAGAATATTCATATAGGGTCAGACCATAATTTGATAGATTGCAGATTTCCTGTCCAATATGTGGTGAGACCATATCAAGACCAATACCACGACTATAGAGGTTATGCTGGGAGAATTGCAGGGGGTGTTTTTAAGAAAGGAGATGAGATTATGCTTTTGCCTTCTGGATTTACTACCCAAATTGCTGGAATTGATATATACGAAAATGAAGT
>CALAZP010000228.1 GCA_937926355.1 uncultured Saprospirales bacterium | reverse complement strand
CGGAAAAATGCATCGTCATCTCTCGTTTGCTAGCGTTTTCTTTAAATTCATAAGTTATGGAACGGTCGAAAGTGTAGCTGTCTGGGACGTTTTCTATTCCTCTATTCAAAGCAGCTACATAGTTCTCAAATCGTTGATAACGAAGGCTATCAGCATATTGTGGGTCGTTGGCATATTTGGCACTATCTGCCTGGTAAGCTTCTCTAACCAGATCATCAAATGCCTTTTCTACGGGACGCATCACCGCTGAAACAATGATGTCACTGGCTTTATCCACAATCAGTTGTTCCATTTTATTATTTAAATCTCTACTAATTTGTCTGCGTAATTTTCCTAATATTTGAGCTTGGGATGGTACTCCTAATATTACGCCGATAGCTAAAAATAATATTCGTTGAATCATGGCTTTGGCAGTTTTTACTCAAAAATAAAGAATGTCGTATCCAAATAAAAGTAGGCTAAAATAAATATGCTATATTTCAGTTAATAATTTTTCCCGAAGGGATAAACTAAATAACTATGAATAAGAAATTAACATTTTTCGCATTTATTGCCCTATCTGTTTTAATAGCTTCTTGCAGTCAAAGAAGCAGTACTCCCAAGGTTTTGGTTTTTAGTAAAACGGAAGGCTTTTATCACCAATCCATTCCTACTGGAATTGCAGCCATTCAAAAATTGGGAGTAGAAAATGGATTTGAGGTAGACACCACTAAGGATGGTAGTAAATTTAATGAGGAAAACTTGAAGCAGTATGCTGCTATCATTTGGTTAAGTACCACTGGTGACGTACTGAATCCTGCTCAAGAAGCTGATTTTGAGCGATACATTCAATCCGGAGGAGGGTATGTAGGAATACACGCAGCTGCAGACACCGAATACGAATGGGGATGGTATAATCGATTAGCAGGTGGTTATTTTTTAAGTCACCCCAGCATTCAGGAAGCAACTATTAAGGTGGTAGATAAAAATAATTCCTCTACTTCCTTTTTACCAGAAGAGTGGAAGCGAACAGATGAATGGTATAACTACAAATCTTTGAACCCTAATGTCCAGGTACTTTTAGAACTAGATGAAAGTTCTTATGAGCCAGGAGAGGGAGCGATGGGTAGCCATCCACATGCTTGGTATCACGATTTCGAAGGAGGAAGAGCTTTCTACACAGGAGGAGGACATACAGATGAGGCTTATGCAGAACCTCTTTTCTTGAATCACCTTCTTGCTGGTATTCAGTATGCAATAGGGCAAAACAAAAAACCCGATTTTTCCAAAGTAACTACGCAGAGAGTACCAGAAGAAAATAGATTTGAAAAAATCACCCTTTCTATTGGCGAATTTACAGAGCCTACAGAAATGACTGTTCTCCCCAATTTAGATATTCTAGTTGCCCAAAGGAGAGGAGAAATTCTATGGTATAATCAAGAGGAAGAATCGATGACAGAAGTAGCCAAATTGGATGTTTATTGGAAAACGGATATTCAAGGGGTCAATGCAGAAGAGGGCTTAATGGGGATACAAAAAGATCCAAACTACGGCTCTAATCACCATGTATTTGTTTACTACAGCCCCGTTGGAGAGGAAGAAATTAATCGGTTGAGCCGATTTAATTTCGAAAATGGGGTTTGGGACATGGAGTCTGAAAAAGTGATTTTGGAACTGTATTCCCAAAGGAATATTTGCTGCCATACTGGTGGCTCCATAGCTTTCGATAAAGACGGATTGCTTTACCTATCTACAGGAGACAATTCTACTCCATTTAATCAACCCACTACTTATAAAAATGAGGGATTCGCTCCATTAGATGATAGAGAGGGATTTCGCCAGTACGACGCGAGAAGGACATCGGGTAATTCTAATGACCTCCGAGGAAAAATCTTGCGAATAAAGGTAAACGAGGATGGATCTTATAGTATCCCTCCGGGAAATTTATATGAAGAAGGTACGCCAAAGACCAGACCTGAAATTTATGTTCAAGGGAACCGAAACCCCTATAGAATATCAATAGATCAGAAAACTGGTTTTCTATATTGGGGTGAAGTAGGGCCTGATGCTTCCAACAATAATTTTGATCAAAGAGGACCAAGAGGTTATGACGAAGTCAACCAAGCTAGGGAAGCTGGGAATTTTGGATGGCCCTATCATATAGGAAACAACTACGCCTATAGAGCATACGATTATGCAACCGGCAAAAGTGGAGATGCTTTTGACCCAGCACGTCCTGTAAACACATCGGAAAACAATACCGGTATTACAGAACTTCCCCCTGCTCAACCTGCATTTATTTGGTACCCCTATGATGAATCTCCAGACTTTCCTCAAGTGGGAACAGGGGGTAGAAATGCTATGGCTGGCCCCGTCTATTATTCTGATTTATATCCAGAGACCTCTCCATACCCTTCATATTTTGATGGTAAATTATTTATTTATGATTGGATTAGAGGATGGATCAAGATTATTACCATGCAAGAAAATGGAGATTTTGATAAAATGGAACCTTTTATGCCCAATACCACTTTTAATGCCTTAATGGATTTTGAAGTTGGCCCTGATGGTAAATTTTATTTATTGGAATACGGGAAGGGATGGTTTAGTAAAAATGCAGATGCTGGTTTATTTAGAATAGACTTTAATCCAGGTAATAGAGTTCCTGTTATCGAATCTATAGAGGTAGATCGAACTTCCGGCGCCATTCCTTTAGCTATACAACTGAAGGCTAGTGCCACTGACCCTGAAATGGATCCGTTAACCTACCAATGGCATATTGGTCCAGAGATAACGTTAACCACTGATGAACCTACGCTTAACTATTCGTTGGAAGAAATTGGAGAATATGAAATATCTGTTTCTGTAAGTGACCCCTCTGGTCTTAACACTCAGAGTGCACCTTTATCAGTTTATGCCGGAAATATTGCTCCTGAGGTGGCTATACAAATAGAAGGGAATCAAACATTTTATTTTCCAGATAAAGAGGTTCAATATGCTATTTCAGTTAATGATCCCGATGATCCTACTGCGGGTTCCGATTTAACTTCAGCGATTATTTCTAGCGATTACTTGACCGGTGTAGATTTATCAGAAGCCAATAGAGGTCACCTTATAATGGCAGATGCCATCATAGGTAAAAATATGTTGGAAAGTTTGACGTGCTTAACCTGCCACAAAGAGAATGAACCATCTATAGGCCCATCCTATACTGAAGTGGCCAGAAAATACAGGAGATCTGACGCTACCGATTATTTGGTCGAAAAGATTCAAAAAGGTGGTAGTGGTGTTTGGGGAGAAGTCCCCATGCCTGCTAACCCTACTCTATCTACCAGCGATGCTAAAAAATTAGTAGCGTATATTCAAACTTTAGGGAGGAGAAATGCTACATTACCGAAATCATTACCAGTAGCGGGGTCAATTAGTCCAACAGCAGGTAAAGAGGTCAATAAAAATGGGGTATTCATATTGAATGCTAGTTTTACCGACAAAGGAGGTGATGGAATCAAACCCCTAACGGGAAGCACTACCAAATCCTTAATGCATCCGGTACTCAACTTAAAGAAAGCTGCCCAACTAGAAGGTTATAGTTTGAGGAATTTCAATGAAATGGACTTAGGGATTATGCCTGCCCAAGAAGGCTACTTTATGTTTGAATCTATCGATTTAACGGGAATCCGTCGCATTGAAATTATGGGAGGTGGACAAGTACCTTCCAATGAAGGATTTAATATTGAGGTGAGATTAGATGCCCGAGATGGTCCCGTTGTAGGAAGCGGTACTTTTAAAGTAAGTGGTTCAGGGCAAGAAGGTCAACCCATTTTCGGAGGGGCATCCATCTCTATAGAACCACTTAAGGACGGAAAAGAAAGAGATTTGTATTTCGTATCTAAACCTTTAAGTGACCAAGAGGCTCCCTCTGCAATCATGACAGTTTCATTCATCAATTAA
>CALAZP010000227.1 GCA_937926355.1 uncultured Saprospirales bacterium | reverse complement strand
CAGTAGTATTATTGACCTATGTCATTTTATCCCTTTCGGGAAAAATTAAGCTATCGTTACCAATAAACTGGAAACCATTGGTCTTCGGTGCTTCCGCCGTTTTTTTGTATACCACTGCTATCTTGTTTGCTCCATTTGAGCATTCATTCGTGGAAGAAAAAATGGGCTTTTTATTGATGTTTAAAGCCGTTGCAAGGTTAGCATGGCCCATTTATTTTATACTGACCATAACTGCTGTGTGGTTGCTCTCCACCCTGCACAACAAAAAATGGAAACTCATTGGAGCCATCCCATTAGCTTTAATTTGGGTATGGGAGATTTACGTTTACATGGTGCCCCGATTTGAGGAGGCGGTAAATTGGAATTATTTTGCCGAAGAGCGCAAAGAGGAATTAATGAGTCCTATTCAGGAGGCCAAGATCGATCTGTCAAGATACCAAGCCATCTTATGTATTCCTAAAACTATGTTTTGGACCGATAACTTTATTAGCGACCACCACTTTAATACACAGTTTTACGCTATGCGCCTCTCTGCTGCAACTGGAATCCCACTAGTTAATGCTATGCTTTCGCGCATGTCAATTGGGCAAACTGCTGAGGCTATAGAATTACTAGCACACCCTCTTATTGAAAAATCTCTACCTAACAAATTTCCATCCAATCAACCTTTATTAGTGGTACTGGGAAATAACCATCCTCCCTTACTTGAAGGGGAAACATCACTCATTCAAAACAGTACCCAGCTCTTACAAACAGATGGCTATGCCCTTTACGAACTGCCACTTCAAAATATCAATACTTTAATTGAGCTGGAAGCGCCATTGGAAAATCCAATCTATTATAACGGATGGGATACCCCCCCGGAGCAAGAAAATAAGGGCCAACAATGGAGGGAAAAACAGGGTTATTTTCAAAAAGGCAGTATGGCCTTTGAAAAGGGTACTCATTTGCTCCTTAAACAAGCACTTGAACCAGGTGATTATACCTTTAGTAGTTGGATTCAGATCGATTACCAAAGTCACGGAGTAGGGAATTTGCAATACCTCCTTTACGATACAGACCAAAATCTGATTTTAGATACCATCATCGATTCCAGAACCAGCAACGACGTGCACGATGATTGGATTCAAACTGGACTACAACTAAAAATTAACCAACCAAGTCAATTGTATATTCAACTCGAAAGCCCAAGAATTCAAGTCCTTGATGACCTGGTACTTAGAAAAACAGGGACTACTTCGATGCAAAAAGGAGAAACTAATTGGTTGGTGAATGGTTACCGAGTAGCACCTGAAAAAGTTCGCTTTACCAACCCACAAGTCAGCATCGCTGATCCAAAATAAGGGTTTTCAATATTTTCAAATTCACTGAGCCAATACGCTCCTTGATCGTTCAAGGCCATGGGACAGAAATCGACATAAATATCAGATTCACCCAACTCAAATGTACTTACTAAAGTGGTCATCTGATCAGAAAAACCAGCAAACTCTTTTCTTAGACCTTCCAAATCAGGAGTTGCACTCAGCTCCTTCAACCGATCTTTTAGAGTTTGCCCAAAAGGTTCCCAATCTTGGCGAATTTCATAAGGTATGGTCAAAACTGCTAATTGGTGATTAAAGGTTTGGACCACTTCCTTACTGCGCTTAAAATCACTTTTCACCAATTCATTTTTTATATCAAAATATAAATCCAATAGAGAATTTAGCGTTACCCTAAACTCATTACTAATTTCAATGACCGGAGTTTGTGGCCTATTGATCATACTGTATTTCCCATTAAGTTGAGCCGCAGCATCCACTACAAATACCCCATTAACCACATATCTATCGCCTTCTTGGAGACCTTTGATTACTTCATATCCTTCATGAGTGGTTTCTCCAAGGGTGACCTCTCGCATTTCGAATTCAGGTAAATCGGGTGCCCCTTTTTGAAGGTATACAATCGATCTTTTACCCGTCCAAAGTACTGCAGATTTTGGCAGATAACTCACCTGTCCCCTTTCTTTAAGCGGAACCGTAACAACAGCATCCACTAGCATTTCTGGCTTTAGTTGAAGTCCCTTATTCTCCACTGATAGCCTGACTTTGGCCGTTCTGG
Source organism: uncultured Saprospirales bacterium (assembly GCA_937926355.1). GTDB lineage: Bacteria > Bacteroidota > Bacteroidia > Chitinophagales > Saprospiraceae > CALAZP01. The sequence continues at coordinate 4,807 of CALAZP010000227.1, read as the reverse complement.
TATTCGAATCTATTAAAGGATCAATAAAACTAATTGTTCCTCTAAGGATTTGACCTGGGAAAGAAGGGGTAGAAAAACGAACCTGTTGCCCACGTTCCAAAAAAGGTAAATCCTGCTCATAGGCTTCTAGTTCTACCCATACCCGATTCAATTCAACCAACCTCAACATAGGTTGACCTTTTTTCAAAAAATCCCCCAATTGCACTAACCTCTTGATTACAATACCTGATTGATCGGCCGTTATGTCAATTTGATCCATTAATGTAGGAGCATTTTCAATTTGATCAATTTGAGTCTCCGTTAATTGCCAGTTTTTCAATTTAGTTCGGGCAGCTTGATAAAGAGCTGGCTCTTGATTTTTCATCTTCATAGTCGTCCTCAGTTCTTGCTGCGCAGCCACCAATTCTGGTGCATACAAACTGCCAATTTTTTGTCCTTTTTGGATATACTGACCTTCATAGGCGATTGCAAAAGCATCTAATCTACCCGCAACATTACTGCTGATTGTACTCATTCTATCTTCATCTATAGCTATCCTCCCAGATAAATAAATTTCTCTTTCAGTTGGAGAAACTTCACCTCCCTGCCCATAAATAGCTGTTTGAATATTGGCCATTGCCACCGCACTAGGTTTCATGGTAAACGCAAACAAGTTTTCCGAAGATGAACTGGCCTGATCCAATGGAATCAATTCCATAGCACATAAGGGACATAAACCTGGTTCAGGTTGCCTGATCTGAGGATGCATGGAACAAGTATAAATGAGAGGCTCCTCTTCACCTGAAGAAATTTGATCCACAGCAACTGGTTCAGTTACCCATAAAAATTTACCTAGAACCAGTCCAATTAATAAACATGCGATAAATGGAATAATTTTTTTCATTTTACCTCCCTAGTATTTTTTCAACTTCAAAAATAATTTGCTCCGCTTCCCACTTGGTTTCCAAAGTCTTTATTTGCAAATCCAATAATCGCTGCCTCGTATTCATTACCATTTCCAATGAACCAGTACCATTTGCAAATGCTTCTAGTTGTAGCTCTCCTAAATCCTCCAATAGCAAAGTTTGCGTTTGATAGTATTTTAAATTCCTTTCAGCATTTTGATAATTCAGTAAATTGGTCTGAATCTGAGTGGAAAAATAATCTGTAAGACTTTCCATCTCCACCTCTTTCGAACGTTGATACCATTTCATTTCTTGGACTGCAGCATGATATTTGTCTTGATTAATCGGAATCGAAATCGTCGCCATGGGCATCAACATATCCATCCCATTCATTCTGGGATTTAAATCGGGACGATTTACCTCGGACATAAGACTGTATTGTAAGCCCACCCCGAATGAAGGCTTTCCTTTGAGCTGATTCCATTGTTCCAAACTTTCGTAAACGCCCATTTCATTTCGATTCATCTGCATCTCTGGATTAGAGGAGGCAAATTCACTGAGTGCTTCCACTGGGAATGAAGGCCATACCCACTCGTCTAAAGGCTCGAAAATCCAATCAGAGGCTTTGGTTAATCGAATAATATTTAGTTGGGCAACCGCCATTTGTTGCTTTATAGTTTCCAAATGGTTAATCCGTTCATTTTCTTGGAGTTTTAGCTCGATAAACTGTCCAGTGGGTAGGAGATTATTGGCAATTTTTTCTTCTGCCAGACTTTTGAGTACAGTAATTATATTTAGATGCTTTTCTAAGATTTGACCTTTGAAGGTCATCATTTGAAGGCCCCACCACTCTTGTTTGATTTGGTAAAAAAGATTGGCCTTAAGTTGATCGTATTTTCTCAGAACTCCATCTGCTTTTTTCTCCTCTACATTTTGTGCAGCCGGAAGAGTCCCTTTCCAGGGGAATTTTTGCCGAAGGGAAATATCTACCCATTGCCGTCCCATCCACCTTTGCATAGGCATAGGAAATAGTCCAATTCCAATTTCCGGGTCACTTAGCGCACCAGCCGGTTCAATTCTTTGACGCTGCGCCTCATAGGTATATTGGACTGCTTTTAGTTCTGGATTTTGACTTTCAGCTTGTTGTAGTAACCAATCCAGGTTTTGAGTCATACCTATTTTCCACCCAGCAAACAAGAACCATATTATTAAAAATCTGCTTTTCATCCCTTTCTTTTTAATTTAAATTCTTCTCGGATACCGTACAATACCGGCACCAGAAATAAAGTGATCAAAGCAATTGTCATTCCTCCAAATGCAGGTATAGCCATAGGAATCATAATGTCTGATCCCCTTCCCGTAGAGGTCAGAACAGGAATCAAAGCTAAGAGGGTGGTTGCCGTAGTCATTAGACAAGGACGAACTCTTTTGATACCGGCATCCAAAACAGCCTGCCTCACCTCAGCTACGGTTTGCGGCTGATTTCGCTCAAAACTCTGTTTAAGGTATGTCGAAATGACCACCCCATCGTCGGTAGCAATCCCAAATAATGCAATAAAACCTACCCACACCGCTACACTCAGATTAAAAGGTTGGACCGCAAAAAGTTCTCTTAAATTTACGCCCGCCCATTCTATATTCAAAAACCAGGGTTGACTGTATAACCACAGCATGATAAAACCTCCCGCAAAAGCTAAAGCAATGGAGGAGAAAATCATCAAACTGGTACCTACGGATTTGAACTGGAAGTAGAGAATTAAAAAAATTAACAATAAAACCAGCGGAACAATTAGGGAAAGTCTTTTTTCAGCCCTTATTTGATTCTCATAACTTCCAGAGAATCTGTAATTAACCCCTTTGGGAACCACTAACTCGCCACTTTCAATTTTCTCACTCAAAAAATGACTTGCAGATTCAACCACATCTCCCTCCGCCCATTGATCTAACTTATCAAACAAAACATATCCTACCAAAAAGGCATCTTCCCCTTTAATCATGGAAGGACCGACTCGATAGGAAATTTCCGCTAGCTGTCCTAAAGGAATAGGCGTACCTATCGAAGTAGGAATTAAAATGGAGGCTATAGCATTGGGATCATCTCGATATTCTCGGGCATATCTGGCCCTAATAGCATACCTGGCTCTCCCTTCAACAGTAGTACTCATAGTCATTCCCCCTACTGCTACTTCTAAGTACTGCTGGGCTTCTCCTATGGTAAGCCCATATTTGGATAAAGCAAATCGATCCCATTCCACCTCCAAATAGGGTTTACCTATTGTCCTATCGGCAAAAACTGCCTCAGCCTTGACTCCCGGAGCCTCTTTGAGATGTTTTTCCAATTCAAAACCAAAATGGGCAATAGTTTCCAAATCAGGACCAAATACTTTAATTCCCATAGGAGCTCTCATACCAGTCTGCAGCATAACGAGCCGAGTTTCAATCGGTTGAAGTTTTGGGGCAGCGGTTACTCCGGGAATATCCCCAGTTACTCGCTGTATTTCTTTCCAAATATCGTCTGCTGATTGGATATGTGGCCTCCAATTTCTTACCTTCTCTCCATTCTCATCTATGGAATATTCGGGATGATAGGTAATGATATTCTCAAACATTGACATAGGGGCTGGATCCAAGGCACTTTCAACCCTACCCGCTTTACCAACTACCGTAGCCACTTCAGGGATGGTCTCCACCCTCAAATCCAATTGCTTCAGGTACTCGTTATTCATAGTTACCCCACTATGAGGCATAGAAGTCGGCATCAATAAGAAAGAACCCTCATCAAGTGCAGGCATAAATTCCTTACCCATGCCGGGAAACGATTCTTTTAACCATTCTATTTCTGTTCCACGCCAACTCAACCAGCCCATCACCAGTAAAAAAAGAGGGATGATAAGAAATAGGGGTTTATACTTCAAACACCAATTTAGAATAACCGGATAAATTTTTATGAATAGAGAAAAAATACCTAATGTACCTCCAATTAAAATTAAAGAAAATAGAAAACTGCCCCGCTCTAGAGGTTGCCAAAATTGGGCGAGTTGCCAACAAACGGATCCAGCTATAATTATGGTAGAAGTTAGGTTTTGAGCCCGCTTCGACCAATACCGTTTCCACTTCCAACCTACCAAATCATTCAAGCCTAATAATAGCAAGGTAACTCCTCCCCAAATAGAAAAAGGAAAAAAAATTCCTCCTAATAAAAGTATGGCAAACCCTTTTAACCCACTTTCTTTATGTGCGGCAAACCGACTTTTGAAGAGAATAAATGCAAAAGCTGGTAAAATGAATAAGGTGATTATTAAGGCAGCTAATAAAGCAAAAGATTTGGTGTAAGCAAGTGGTTCAAACAGCTTGCCTTCAGCAGCTTCTAAGGTAAAGACAGGTAAAAAACTGATAATCGTAGTGGAAACTGCGGTAATTATAGCAGAAGAAACCTCCTGTGTCGCTTCTAAAATTGTTTTTCCCAGTTTATCGCTTTCGGATTTATGCTCCAAATGCCTCAGAATATTTTCACTGAGAATAATCCCTAAATCCACCATGGTACCTATGGCAATAGCTATGCCAGATAGTGCCACAATATTAGCATCTACCTGAAAATAACGCATGAAAATAAAACAAATCAATACAGCTAAAGGCAATAAGGAAGCAATTAAAATAGAGGTCCTCAAATGCATTACCATGATAATTATCACAATGATGGTAATCAAAATCTGAAGGGAAATAGCCTCTTTAAGCGTATCTAAAGTTTCATAAATCAATCCCGACCTATCGTAAAAAGGTACAATAGTCAATTGTGAAATCCGACCATCTTCCAATTTTTTGGAAGGCAATCCATTGCTGATTTCAGCAATTTTATTCTTTACATTTTCGATAACCTTTAAGGGGTTATCTCCATAGCGGGCTACCACCACTCCACCTACGGC
>CALAZP010000226.1 GCA_937926355.1 uncultured Saprospirales bacterium | reverse complement strand
TTATGGTTAAGACTAGGACGGTATCTGATCGTCTTTGATCCCCTAACTTTCGTTCAATGATTAATGAAAACATTATTGGCAAAATAAATGCTTTCGCATAGGTTAGTCTTTAATATTTCAAAGAATTTCACCTCTGGAAATTAAATACTAATGCCTCCCCTGAAAATACTATCCCTATTAACCATTTCCGTGTCCTTAGAACCAACAAATAAGGAAGAATTCAAATGATGAATACACGGTCCAGTTCGATTATTCCATGCTAAGGTATTCCGGCGCACGCCTGCCTGAAACACTATAATTTGCTCAAAAAGAGAGATAAATAAATGAATATATAAAAAGGGTAAAATACCTGAGCCCCAAGCCGAGAAATGAATCCCGGACAAGGTTAACAGGTGGATGAAGGAAAAGGCTGGCGGTGACCATAGCCACCCTCCTGCCTCAACCTCCAGAAATCCAACTACGAGCATCGAATAACTGCAGGAACATTAATATACACTATTGGAGCTGGAATTACCGCGGCTGCTGGCACCAGACTTGCCCTCCAATTGTTCCTCGCTAATAAAGTTTGCAAATCAAGCCCATTGTGATCCCAGGATAAATCCTAGTTCATTATATCTTTCACTACCTCCCTGAATCAGGATTGGATAATTTTCGCGCCTGCTGCCTTCCGTAGAAGTGGTAGCCGTTTCTCAGGCTCCCTCTCCGGAATCGAACCCTAATCCCCCGATAGCCCGTGAATGCCATGGTTGTCCAATACACTACCATCAAGCTGATGGGAAGCAGAAACATGAATGATTTATTGCCGGTAGACCCAGCAATTCGATCAGTTATCATGAATCATCTCAGTAGACCTTGCGGAATATTGGTTTTGAAATCTAATAAATACTGAGGTTCCATAAAGTCCCCCGTAACGCATGTATTAGCTCTAGAATTACTACGGTTATCCATTTAAACTAATATAAATATAAGTTTGAATATCAAATAAACTATAACTGTTTGAATGAGCCATTCGCAGTTTCATTGTATGTAACCTTTATACTTAGACATGCATGGCTTAATCTTTGAGACAAGCGTATGACTACTGGCAGGATCAACCAGATTACTATTCTTATACTAACCTCCAGCCACAAGGGCAGAAGCAAGTAAATAGTAGGTTTTTTTCCCAAGAAAAACGAGTTTTCTCATTGAGTACAGAGAGCAGCAATATTTCACTGTCACGTACCCAAAGAAATAGAATATCATTCAAATCGGCTAGAGTCAATGTGATAAAGTATCGGTTGGTTTCCCATCCGTATTTACCTCATATGCCTCTACGTTGCAGACTTACACCGTCCAAGACAAGAAATTTATCTTGGTAGGAGCAGCATCTGCACTCAGTCGATTATCAGTGCTATTCAACTCATTAATACAAAAATTGTATGTTCCTGCAGAGCAGGACTCACTTACAACTCCTATACTTTTCGCATAGGCGTCAGTGTCTTACAAATTTTGTTGTTGTCCGAGCTCAGCATCAGTCAAGCTGACACTTCACTCTGAGTAAATCTTCATTTACACATATTGTGCAAAATCACAAATTTACTCTTTCATATAGATGCATTTGCACCCAGCCGTAACTTTTTTGGTAAATCTGGGACTTCAAGAAAATTTTGATTCTAACGGTCTGCTGGTCTTCCTCGCCTCATATGTGCTCTCTGTAACATCTATTTGATACCTAAGGGTCTTCATTGCTTCTTCTGGGGTGGCATCTACCATTATGGAGTGTTTGGTGAATTGATCATGGCTCGTTCCTTAGATATGAGCTCATCTTTGTTGAAAAACACGCCAATTTGGACACCCCCTTCCACACCTTTGTGCCTCTAGAGGCTACTTGGGTTGATCTATCTACCTAAGAAGGTGTCACTAGTAATGCCTTAGACCATGGTAAAGATTTGGTAGGCTCAATTGTCTACTAACACCTTCCATGTAGCACCTATGGTAACTTTGGCAGCTTTTCTTCAGATTTCCTCAACTTTGGGAAAATTTTAACTTTAATCATTAAATTGTTAAAAATCTTTGAAAATTTGCCAAGATTATCAGGAGAATTTGATATGGTCATCACAGTTGCCATGGGTGATTAGTTGTCAATACCAGTACTGATTTGGTCAGTAGGGTCCTTAGGCATGCCATACTGCAAGTTTCGTGAATTGATCAGTACTGTGAGCATCTGGCGCCATTGGACGAAAATGGGCTTTTGGCCAAAATTCTAAGTTTTCATTAGAGGCTTTTCAGCACCTGCTACTCCAGCAGGGAGGTCACTGATAGGTCACTAGCACTTCTAAAGTGGTTTCATGAATTGATCAGGTGCCACCTCTTCACAACTCCTTCTTCAGAAATCTGAAAATTCTTGGCAACATTTTGCAATTTTAATCATTAAAGTTATGAAAGCGCGAAAGCAACTTTTGCAATTTTTCAAGAAGCCCTTATTTAGGGGGTGACTTTATGGGGGTTTATGCCTGTGATAAAGGCCCACAGGAGTTGTCTATGCCGCTGACCTAGGGGAAGCTGAATCGTCCTTATTGGTCAGTAATACTATTTCAAACACATGGCTTTCAGCAGCAAAATTCTTGTGTCATTTAGGTTATTCAATATGAAGTAGGTCATTAAATCTGTTCAAAGTCAATAGGCATGCCTTTCTGCATGTATCGTTACTTGCCATGTGCTTTTCATTAGGTATTATTAGGTTTTGGAGTTGTCATCAAATGAGTAAAGGAAGCTTGCTATTTGCAC
>CALAZP010000225.1 GCA_937926355.1 uncultured Saprospirales bacterium | reverse complement strand
GTGGCTCCAATGGTGAAATTCTCATCAACATCATAATCTGCTCTTACCCCAAACATGGATTTGGTTTGAAAACCAAATAAGGTGTTATCCTCGTAAGAAACATTAACTGGAACGCCAGATGCTAAAATCGCATCATTCAAGATTTTTAACCGCCCAATATTATAGTCAATTTCGTAATCTACTCCTTCTATCAAACGCTGACCCCCAGCGCTGACCTGAACCGATCCTTTGGGAATATTAAAGGCTCCCAAAGAAATTTCAGAAGCAACACTGGATTTGTAGGAACCCTTTATAGTAAATCGATTTTTTTCTGGAAATTCTCCAGCGATAAACTTCGTTTCGTCATATAATTCTTGAAAAGTGTACTTTTCTCGAAATACCTCTTCCTCTATTTGGTTAGCCAAACTAGAACCAAAGGGTTCTAAAACAGGAAACATAATCCTGCCGTTTGATGGGTTAATCGTTACCCCCGGAACAAAATCAAATACCCCATCAGGTTGAGGATCACCTTGGACATTCAATATATCCAAGTTAAAAACCCTTAACAATGGCTTACCTGCCAAATTGCTTTCCGGTAAAAAACGTTTGAAGCCCTTTCCTGGATCATCGTAAAATACATCCAACTTAAAATCCTCTTGATTGACCTGAAATGCCCCTATGGAATAAATGTTTTTCATCATCAAATCCCAAGTCACCACATCTGTTCGCTGAGTAGTACTTTTAAGTAATTTGACAAATAATACATTAATGGAAGAGTCGATTGCACTGGTGGCAGAATTAGCTGATAGTTCTCCAACTTTATAATTCCTGCCATTATAAGCGTATTGATAAGAAATACCCACGACCTGATCGGGAAGAACGTTTACATTCAAAGAAATGATTCCCAGTTCAGGATGAACGGTATACTCCTGAGGTTTTAATTTTCTAGCACTTACTTTTTCAAAATCTTTGGCTTGTTGCAATCCAAAGTCATTTTGTAATATAGAAACTGCTTGGTCAATTCCCCTGATTGCCGGATTTAATAATAAGGCCTTGTATAAGCCATTTGAATTATTGTCAGGTAATGGTTTGCCCTTTCCAATTTCTCTATAAGGTGGGTCTGGATATACCTCTATTTTATCTGGGCTCACTAACCTTTCTGCCTCCCCCAAATCCGCAAAGGCTATAATATCCCTAACATTATCTACCTCATTGCGATCATTGGTAATCCACACCTCAATATTTTCGAGTTTGAATAAGGTCTTGATTTGTGGGAGATTGCTGAGGGCTGGTTCAAAGATTTCCCTGTTGTAGTGAGACAGGAAAAAATGGCGATTTTCATCATATTCATCGGCCTTTACTTCAAATTCCTGCAATTGACTACCACCCTCAATCTGTATAGATTCCCGCTGAGATTTTTGTTGGGAAGCGATAGCCGTTAGCCTCAAATGACCAAATTGCATCTCCGTTTTCAATCCAAATAAACTTTGAGCACCTTGAATCAAAGAACCGTTTAGCGGCAAACTAACATTACCAGCTTCAATTTTTTTGATTATATCGTCCTCTCCAAACAAATCAGAATTGTAATCTAATTTGATGGTATTATCAAAATCAAAAGTAGCCTTCGTATTGTAATTAGTAGTCAAATTTAGTTTATCGCCTATTTTACCAGATACATTCATTTGAATGTCCATGTCAAAATCAAAGCCACCTTGAGTCCTTTGCCTTTCCGTCAATATGGGGTTTTCTACCCTTTGGAAATCTGCGCCAAACTTCAAATCAATATTACCTTGAGGCTCAATTTTAACTTCTGTTCCACCAAATAGTCTATCTAATAGAGAATTGCCAACATCAATTTTGGCTATAGGATCCAGGGTATTAATACCATTTTCATCGCTTATAATCCCAGCTATTTGGCGAAAATATCTTCTTTCATCCTCTTTTTGCCGTAAGGCGAGATACTCCGCTGTGGTTAAATAAGTAGGAGGTCTAAAATTAAAATCACCTATAACTTCCCTTACTATGTATTGCCCAGTTGTTGGGTCATACTCCACCTTTTTTTCAATAATTGGTGGGTCTTTTAAGTCGAAAGGATTGGTGTTGGGTTCCGTTAAAAAATCACCATTTCGCTCAGTAATAGGTGGTACGGTATCTAAGCTGAAATGCTCCAATGCAAACTCATTGGGTAAGTCAGTTGTTTTTCCTTTGTTTGATATTCCCACAAGCAAAATGATTGTGGATATAGAGAACCAAATTCTTTTTTTACTCATTGCTTAATCCCTTTGGCACCGTAAAAGTGCCTTCTTTCAATTAATGGCTAAGACATTTGTTTTAGGGCTCTTTTTATTAAAACCTCAACGGAATCAACAGTAGGGTCCCCTTTTATCACACCATCAATTGCCTTTTGTGCGCTATTTTTTTGAAAACCTAATGCAAGTAATGCAGATAACGCTTCATTAATTATTGTATTGTTCATATGTCCAGGTGAAATGAAATTTTCTCCTGAATCTTTGATTAATTTATCTTTTAGATCTAAAATAATTCGCTGAGCTGTTTTCGTTCCAATTCCCTTAACTTTATTTATGGTCTTAACTTCCTCTTCAACGACAGCCTTGGTAATTTCGTCTGGCGTCATGGAAGACAGCATTACTTGGGCCGTTGCAGGTCCAATTCCAGAGACCGATATTAAGTGTAAAAAAATGCTTCTTTCAGACTCTTCAGCAAAGCCAAATAGCGTATGGCTGTCTTCTTTAACGTGCAAATGCGTTAATATTTTAACTTCTATTTCCTTTTCTATTGCTGAAAAAGTATTCAAACTTATGTTTACTTTATAGGCCACTCCTCCATTAGTTTCCACTAAAACATAGGTTGGAGTTTTAACTGCTAGAGTTCCTTTTAGGTAACTAATCATGAATCCTCATTAAATATTTGAATGCAAAGATTATCTATATTTGGCATTAAATTAAAATAAATATGAATGTTTTATTACTCGGTAGTGGTGGCAGAGAAAACGCAATCGCCTGGAAACTATCGAGAAGTCCTCTATTAAATGCGCTTTTTATAGCACCCGGTAATGCTGGCACCTCAGATTATGGGCAAAATATAGCCATAAATCCATTAGACTTTGAAGCGGTTAAATCAACCACCCTTAAATATGAAATTGACTTGGTAATAGTAGGTCCTGAAGAACCATTAGTTAGGGGAATAGTAGATTTCTTTCACGTCGACCCATTGCTCGAGAACATCCCAATTATTGGCCCATCTCAACAAGGTGCTTTATTAGAGGGAAGTAAAGAATTCGGTAAAAAATTTATGCACAAATATGGAATCCCCACAGCAAGTTATCGGTCTTTTTCAAAAGAGCAACTCAATGAGGGATTGGCTTATTTGAAACCATTATCTCCTCCAATTGTCCTCAAAGCAGATGGATTAGCTGCGGGCAAAGGGGTTCTTATTTTAGATGATATTACGGAAGCTGAGCAAAATTTTACTGAAATGCTTGGTGGGAAGTTTGGCACTGCCAGCAGTAAAGTAGTCATCGAAGAGTATTTGAATGGAATTGAATTTTCTGTTTTTGTTTTAACCGATGGAGCATCCTATCAGTTGTTGCCTATAGCAAAAGATTATAAAAGAATCGGAGAAAATGATTCTGGACTGAATACAGGAGGAATGGGGGCAGTATCTCCTGTATCATTTGTCGATGAGGTCTTATTGGAAAAAGTTACAAAGCGAATTATAGAACCTACTATTTCGGGAATTGGAGAGGAAAAAATAAATTATACCGGCTTCATATTCTTTGGACTAATTGCTGTAAAAGGAGAACCTTATGTAATAGAATATAATTGCAGACTTGGCGATCCTGAGACGGAAGTAGTCCTTCCCAGAATTAAAAACGACCTGTTGCATCTTTTAATTCAGACCACCCGAGGGAACTTAAGTTCCCAATCCATAGAAATAACTGAGGATTATGCCTTAACCACCATTCTGGTTTCCCAAGGTTATCCAGAAGAATATGAAAAAGGGCACGAAATAAAAGGTATCGAGGAAATTGATGAAGCTATAGTTTTCCATGCTGGAACAAAAATGGAATCTGAAAAATTACTGACTAATGGAGGTAGGGTACTGGCTATCACTGGGATGGGAAGCTCCAAGAATGAGGCCAAAAAAATTTCTATTGAAGCAGCAGAAAAAATATTTTATCAAGGTAAATTCTACAGGACTGATATTGGTTTTGATTTAGAATAAAACCAACAATATACAAAGTGTTTAAACGTTCAACTTTGAGTTAGAAGGTTGATTTGCATTAAATGGAATAACATGAAAAACTATATTTTTTTATTGATATGGATTGGTATCAGCACCACTATTGTGGCAGAAGCCCAAAAAAATTCCGATCCTGTTTTATTTACCGTTGAAAAAGAACCTGTTTACCTTTCTGAATTTCTTTACATTTTCAACAAAACGAATGGAGAAGAACCGGATTACTCAAGAGCTTCTCTTGAAGAATATTTGGACTTATATATCAATTTCAAACTCAAAGTGCGTAAAGCTAAAGACCTTCAACTAGATACTATTCCTGAATTATCAGAGGAATTGAATGAGTATAGAAGGCAACTTTCGGATTCTTATCTCATGGATAAGGAAGTAACTGAAAAATTGCTAGCAGAGGCTTACGAAAGGATGCAAACCGATTTGGATATCAGTCACGTTCTATTTAAAGTAGAAGAGGAGAATAAAGAAAGGGTTTTCAAACAGGCCCAGGCAGTTAGGAACCTTTTACAAGAGGGAGATTCGTTTGAAGATTTTGCCGTAAGGCATTCTCAAGATCCCTCAGTATCGGGTAATAAAGGTATAATTGGATATGTAACTGCTCCTTTCCCTCCTGGTTTTTACGAATTTGAAAATGCGGCTTACCAGCTAAATATTGGCGAAGTTTCTAATCCCGTAAGTTCTCCACAAGGTTTCCACTTGTTGAAATTAAATGGTAAAAGACCGGCAAGGGGGCAAATTGAAATTGCTCACATTTTGGTGCGCGAAGGAGAAGGCAGCAAAAAGAAAATACAACAAATTTATGATACCATTAGCGCTGGAATGGATTTTTCTAATGCTGCCAGTCAATACTCTGATGATAAAGCCACTGCCCAACGAGGAGGATATTTGGGGGTTTTCGGAATCAACAAATACGAATTAGCCTTTGAAGATGCATCTTTCGGTTTGATGAACGATGGAGATATTTCCGAACCGTTTCAAAGCAGTTTGGGATGGCATCTTGTGAAAAGGATTAGCAAAAGGGATTTACAGCCCTTTGATATTGAAAGAAACCGATTAGAGGCCCGCTTACTAAAGGATCCAAGGGTAGAGGTAGCAAAAGCAGCTTTAATAGATAAGATTAGAGAAAAAGCACAACTAGTTGAATATCCAAAAGTCCTGGATGAGTTTACAGAAAAACTGCCTGAAGAATTCTTAACCTTTAAGTGGCGACCTGAAAAAATTGAAAAACCACATGTAATTTTCGAATTGATTAATGGTGAAAAATATACCGAACAAGATTTTGCCACCTATTTGGAAAATGAATCCAGAGAGCGAATAGGATTAGGTCCTAGTTATAATAATGTGGATGCGGTTGATGTGTTGTATAAAAGATATGTCGAAGATATACTGTTGAGGTTTGAGGAGAAAAACCTAGAAAATAATTTTCCTGAATTCAAGGCCCTTATCCGTGAATACGAAGAAGGTATCCTCTTATTTGAAGTAACCAAACAGATGGTCTGGGATAAAGCATCGAAAGACACCGCAGGTTTAGCCCAATTTTATGAGGCCCATAGCGGAAATTATCAATCACCAGAGCGAGCATTAGTAGATATTTTTAGAATTGTTCCTTCTGCAGCAGGTCAGTTAAATCAAATTGTCTTATTTGCTCAAGAGCATACCGCTGATGAAGTTTTAAAACAATTCAACACCGATGACTTAGTGATTGGCCTGGAAGTAAAAGAAATGGAAAAACCTGATTTAGAGAATTATTATCGTAGTATCCAATGGAGGGAAAATGCATGTTCTAGACCCCAAAGTGCAAATGATGGAGCTGCCTTGACTTTCGCCAAAATCAAAGAAATAAAACCTGCATCTCAACAGACTCTTAAAGATGCCCGAGGCTACGTGGTTGCTGATTATCAGGATTTTTTAGACCAAGAGTGGATTCGGTCCCTTAGAGAAGAATACCATTTCAAAATCAATCAAAAAGTTTTAGACTCGATTGTAGTTCAGTAATTATATGAAGGTTCGCTATTCGATTTTAAGCTTACTTTTCTTGGTGTTATGGAGTTGTCAAACTACTGACAAAAATTTTATTCCCCAGGAAGAACCTTTAGCTGTGGTATTTGATCAAGCTCTTTACCCATCTGACTTAGACGGAATATTTCCCTATGCAGCAACAGCAGTTGATAGTAGCTTAGTGATAAAGTCATTTGTCAACAGATGGGTTAAGGAAATGCTTTTTTTGCATGAAGCCGAACAGAATATCAATCCTCAAATAAATATTGAGAAATTAGTTCAGGATTATCGGTCATCCTTACTTAGGGCTTCTTATGAAAAAGAGTTTATCAATAATACTCTTGATTCCACTGTTACTTCTGCACAATTATCAGACTTTTATGAAGCCAGTAAAGAACAATTTATTTTAGAAACTCCCATTGTCAGGTTTCTATTTTTAAAAATTCCTGAACCTATCTTGGATGAAAGAAAATTGAGAAGGGAATTGGAAAATGCAGATGACCAGTCTATTGAATCTTTAAAAAAGTATGCCCTACAAGAGGCTGAAACTATGTTTTTGGAACTCCATGTTTGGAAAGATCTTGATCAGGTAATTCAGTTATTGCCATCTGGTGTGGTAACACCATCTAATATTTCTTACAAAAAATATTTTTCTAAGCGGTTTGAAGGTTACCTTTACCTTTTTAAAGTACTAGAATATAGAGAGGCTAAAACCATAGCGCCACTTAGCTATGTTGAGGGACAGGCAAAAAAGATTATTCTTCATAATCGAAAGGTTGAAATACTAAATCAAAAAAAGGAAGCCTTATTGATGGAGGGATTGAGAAAACAAAATGTTCAGTTTTATTATTGAAAAATAAATTAAGATGAAAAAGTTACTGGGGTTACTGATAATATGTTTGGGTGTCTCTGGCCTCCTTAGGGGACAAAACAACACTGTAGTTATTGATAGAGTGATTGCTCTTGTTGGAGGAGAACTGGTTCTCTTATCAGAATTGGAAGAACAATATGCGTATATAAAAGCCAATAATCCTGGAATAGAAGAAGATGCTAAATGTGGCATTTTAGATCAATTATTGGCGAATAAACTTTTACTAAACCAATCAAAAATCGATAGTATAGAAGTTTCCGATGAAGAAGTAGAAGGTCAATTAAATGCTAGGATCGATCAAATTCTAGCTTATATGAATAACGATATGTCCCAGTTTGAAGAGTACTATGGACAATCTATTAATCAAGTTAAAACTCAGATTCGGGATGACTTAAAAAGTCAACTCCTCATTGACAGAATGAGAAATAAAATATTAACAGAAGTTCAAGTGACTCCCTCTGAAGTAAAAGATTTCTTCAATAAAATTCCCTCGGATAGTTTGCCCTATTTTAATTCAGAAGTCGAAGTTGGAGAGATTGTAGTCAAGCCAGTCATTAATCAAGATGAGAAAAAGCGAGCGGAAGACTTATTAAAATCTATTCGTGAGCGAATTGTAAATGGAGGTGAAGATTTTGCCGCATTGGCTCAGAAGTTTTCCGATGATAATTCTGGAAGAATGGGAGGAGACTTAGGGTGGACCAAGCGCGGAAATTTTGTTCCAGAATTTGAAGCAGCTGCTTATAAATTAGACGTTATGGAAGTTTCTCCTGTAATTGAATCAAAATTTGGTTTCCATTTGATTCAAATGCTAGGCAGACGAGGAAATTCAATTAATACTCGGCATATCCTTATAAAGCCCGTGATTACCCAAGCTGATATTGACAGTACTAAAATTAAATTAGAAGAAATAAGAACACTCATTGAATCCGATTCCATTTCTTTTTCAGAAGGGGTTAAACGCTTTTCAGATGAGGACCAACAATCTACTAATAATGATGGTAGAATGATAAATCCAATTACTGGAAATACCTTTTTTGAAATTGGTGATTTAGATCCAGATATATATTTCACTATTGATACTCTTCAAGTTGGCGATATTTCGGGCCCCTTAGAATTTAAAGACCCTAGAGGTGAGCCTTTACTTAGAATTATTCAATTACAATCCATTACAGACCCTCATAAAGCAAGTCTTTCTCAAGACTATTCCAAAATAAGACAAGCGGCTATAGATTCAAAAAAAGCTGAACACATTAACGGTTATGTAGCTGAAAAGGTAGATGCGACTTATGTTAAAATCATACCTACTTACGCCACTTGTACTTCCTTGTACAAATGGACTAAGGAATATGTAAAACCTTAATTAATACGTTTCATAACCCATTTGAAAATTTTAATGGTCTCCTTGCATCATTCGTTGGATAGGTTTTACAAGTAAACCAAGAATTACAGCAGCAATTACTAATGACAAAGTAGTCTGTTGAAATAATTGTGGCATTTCTTGGAGGTTTTCGGGATTAACTTTTCCACCGACTATTCCTGCAATCAAATTGCCTAAAGCCGTTCCAAAAAACCAAACGCCCATCATTTGTCCAGCGAATTTTTTGGGGGCTAACTTAGTCATTGAAGATAAACCAACTGGACTTAAACACAATTCTCCTACTGTTTGGAAAAAATAAGAACCAATTAACCACAAGGCAGATACCTTGATCAAACCATTACCATCTACCACAATATTCGCAGCAAAAATCATTAACAAAAAGCCAATTGCTGTAAAAGCAAGGCCCATTGAAAACTTAGCTGGGCTAGACAAATTAATTCCATTTTTACTCAAAGTAACCCAAAGAGCAGCGAAAAGGGGCGCCAAAGTAATAATGAAAAAAGAATTAAACGATTGAAACCATAAAGCGGGAACTTCCCATCCCAAAATTACTCTATTTGTAAAATCAGAAGCGAATAAATTTAAGGAAGTGGGAGCTTGCTCAAAAGCTGCCCAAAATATCATGGAGAATAAAAATAAAACCAATATTACTCCTACTCTCTTTAATTCGTTTTTATTCAAACCGCCCATAACAAATACATAGAAA
This sequence comes from uncultured Saprospirales bacterium, assembly GCA_937926355.1. Lineage (GTDB taxonomy): Bacteria > Bacteroidota > Bacteroidia > Chitinophagales > Saprospiraceae > CALAZP01. The sequence continues at coordinate 17,718 of CALAZP010000225.1, read as the reverse complement.
AAATAAACCACAGCGAGAAAAGCCATAATATAACTCATATTATGAGCCAACGAAACTGCATTTATCTCAATAACTCCAAACGAAGATAACCCTACGACTAGAGCCAGTACAGCCATAAATAGCCATAACCCCAATTTTATTTTATTTTCTTGTTCTATATTTATTTTAGGATCAGGATGTTTGGAAGGTGCCTCTAAACCCAAATCATCTAAAGTCTTGGGAGCTCTGAAATAGAACCACAATAAACCAAATAGCATGCCTACTCCTGCAGCTCCGAAACCCCAATGCCACCCAATTTTTTCACCTAATAGCCCTGTAGTTATTTGACCCAAAAATGATCCAATATTAATTCCCATATAAAAAATGGTAAATCCTCCATCTCTTCGAGCTCCTCCTTCAGGATAAAGATCTCCTACAATTGCAGAAATATTTGGTTTCAACAATCCTGTTCCTAAAACAATAAAGACTAAACCAATAAAAAAAGTAATTTGAGAAAATACAGCGGAAAGGGCAATGGCCAAATGTCCGATGGTGATAAGCACCGCACCAATCATAATTGATTTTCTTAATCCCCAAAGGCGGTCAGCAATCCATCCCCCCGGCAATGAGGCTAAATATACACTTGCAGCATAAATACCAACAATAGAAGAAGCGGTAGTTCTATCAAACCCAAAACCACCATCGTGAAGTGCAGCAGCCATAAACAGAACCAATAGAGGCCTTAATCCATAATAGGAAAAACGCTCCCACATTTCTGTAAAAAATAAAGTTGATAATCCCCGTGGATGCCCAAAAAAGCTTGTATTCCTCATTTTCGTTTTGATTAATATTCAAAACCAAAATAACAATTTATTGGGTTTCTTTAAGAATGACTTTTAATGAACCAACTGAAATGGGTGTTTCAATCAGCAATGGAATCTTCTGTTGGTCTTGAGTAACCCAGATTTTCATATCTGTATTTTTCCTAAAATAAAAACCTTCCTTAACGTTGGGTTTTAATTCAAGGGTAGAAAATATTCCTAGACCTTTTATTTTGTGTCTTTCTTTGTAAGCACCTACTGAAATTTCTAAAGGCCATGTAGATTGATCAATAAAAATACTAGCTGGTATTTTTGCTGAAATCCCTTCTTCATAATTTAAATTACGAGCAAAGTAAATAATCGAAAGAATATCTTGAATACATTGATCTACCTCAAATAAACTGGTTTGTAGATGATCTTTGTTTTTTCCCCGAAAAGAAGTTACCGTGCTTTCGTCCCTGTTAAATAAAAGGCTGTCGTATAGCGTAAATTTTCCTTCTTGGATATCTCGTACCGACCTAATAGGCAAAAAATCTACTTTATTCACTACGGTCTCATATCGATCCCTAACTTTGAAAAACCAATCATAGGAAGGATAGGTTGTTCCTATTGCTGAAATTTTGTAGGTGTTTTCATCTTCAGTTAACCTGAAAACAACCTCCCCGGCCCCAATCCATATAAAATTCCAATTGTAATAGATTTTATAAACTAAAGTTTCCCCATGCTCAACAGCAGTATTTTTTACTCCGCAATCAGTAGATGAAGAATAGTTAAGGTATAATAAGGGTAAGAAGTAAACTAAAATAAGTTTGAAAATCATTTAACCAACTTTATGTTTTATCTAAACACTTTCAATAAAGAAAAAGGATATATTTGAACGATTATAATAATATGAAAAAATTCGATTCCATTATTCTAGGGGTAGATCCAGGGACTAATATTCTTGGTTTTTGTATTATTCAGGTAGAAAATAAGGCCATTCGTTTGATTGAAATGAGTGTTTTGCAGTTAAGGGGATTGCCCGATCATCAGCAAAAACTCAAACAAATTTATGAAAGATTACAATCAATTATTGATCGTCATCAACCTACAGAAATGGCAATAGAAGCTCCTTTTTACGCTAAGAATCCACAATCCTTATTAAAATTAGGAAGAGCCCAAGGGGTAGCCATTGCAGCAGCAGTAGCTAAAAATTTAAAGGTCTGGGAATATGCCCCAAAAAAAATTAAACAATCTATTACTGGCAATGGAAATGCGACCAAAGAACAAGTAGCTGCAATGCTTCAACAGATTCTTAATATTCCCATCAACCCCAAATTTTACGATGCTACAGATGCCTTGGCAACAGCAGTGTGTCATACTTATCAACAAGGAACACCACAATTTGGTAATGGCCAAAAATTTACCTCGTGGGAAGCATTTTTAAATGCCAATCCATCAAGAAAAAAAGCACTTTAACCAATTAAACAAAATTACTTTGGATACGGCTTGCTATACTAGCCATTTCATCTGAAGTCATATCGACTGGAGGGCGGGTAAAATTAATATCCCCAACGGTCTGAAGTGGAACTAAATGTATATGAACATGGGGAACTTCTAATCCAATAACTGCAACCCCAACTCGCTTGCATGTAATGGATAGTGCCAAAGCTTTGGCAATTCTTTTAGAAAAAAGCATTAAACTGGATAAGGCTGAGTCGTCTAAATCAAAAATATAATCGATCTCTTTTTTGGGAATAACTAAAGTATGCCCCTTTTGAAGTGGTCTAATATCTAAGAAAGCGAAGTGATCCTCATCTTCAGCTATTCTATAGGAAGGAATTTCCCCATTAAGTATCTTGGAAAAAATAGTGGGCATCAAAAAAATATTTCAACGATTTCAAATTCAATAGAGCCAGCTGGAGTGGAAACAGTTGCTATTTCCCCTACCTTTTTTCCCAATAATCCTAATCCCATTGGACTGTTGACTGAAATTTTTTTAGCCTTTAGATCCGCTTCCGATTCACTAACTAATTTGTAGGTAAGCTCCTTTTTGGTTTTTAAATTCTTAATGGTCACATTAGATAGTACCGTTACTTTTGAATTGTCTAACTCGCTTGTATCTAAGATTCGTGCATTAGACAAAACCTTTTCAAGCTCATTTATTTTCAATTCTAACATTCCTTGAGCGTCCTTAGCAGCATCGTATTCCGCATTTTCGGATAAATCACCTTTTTCCCTTGCTTCCGCAATTGCTTTAGCTACATCTGACCTTCCTTTAGTTTTCAATTCCTCCAGCTCGATTTTTATTTTTTCGAACCCCTCCTTGGTTAAATAATTAAAACCCGCCATTTTTATCATTTTATTAAACAAAGAAATTCAAACCTGAATCACTAAAACTCAAGTTTGAAATATTACTTTTTTTTTGGAAAATATAATTGTCAATTTTTGAAAACTGACAATTCTAAATAAAGATTACATTAATTTCTAATACAAATATAGTCTATTTTTAAAAACCTAATCTCACTCCGACATTATGGGTGCCATTCCAGATTTTACTTTGCCTGTAGGCGTAATCTATTCCTACAGTCAAGTCATCATTATCCTTTGAAAGGGGTAAATCAAACCCAAACCCTGCGCTTATACCAGTATAGATTGGTTGTGAAACCACCTCTAAGGACCCAAATTCATATTTATAACCCCCTCTGATGCTAAAAAGTTCTTTGATACTGTATTCTATACCACCACCAATTTGATCTTGGGAAAACGAATTAGAGGTAAAATTACCAATTACCGTTAGTCGATGAATGGTTTTAAGATATAAATCATAGGAAAGACCAATATTCAACATAGAAGGAAGCTCAAAACCTGATGATCTTTGATCCAAAGTCAATTCATAACCTGCTCCATTGGGACTAGGTCGTGCAACCGAAAGACCTTCTCCATTATACCGCATGGGTGATCCAACGTTTCTCAATGATATTCCAAATTTAAAATTATCCTTAGGGCCGCTTACGTATTGAATACCAGCATCAATTGCTAATCCAAAAGCAGATACATTGGAAATTGACTGAGAAATACCTCTCAAGGTTATACCAACGGACACCTTATTTTCAAAAGTTTTGGAATAACTAATTCCAATATTGACAAACCTCGGTGAAAACACCCCTCCTGTTCCCTCCGGTTGACTAGTTGTAGTAATAGGAATATCTCCAAAATCCAAAGTCATTATACTCATGCCCAGGACACCAGATAGACTAGTCCTCGCTGCAAAACCAATGGCATTCATAGTTATTTCTGTCCCTTGCAGATAATTTGCATAACTAGTGGCCACCTCAAATTGGTTAATTCTTGAAAGTCCTGCTACGTTTATTCTTAAAGATTCCACCCCTTGTACCCCACTGGTATTCATCGTATGTAATCCTGCACTCCTTGCCCAAGGATTCATTAATAATTCATAAGCTCCTGCCTCCCCTTGACGATCGGGATTGCCAGCGAATAATTGGCTTACATGGCAAACCAAGATTATTAATAATAGGCCTATTTCTTTTCTTCCAAGTACCAACATGGTCCTAATTATTTATCATAGTCCCGAAGGATCAAATTTTCTGTTTATACCAAACCATTTAAGGGTTCGTTGACCCATTTCACCTGCGTCAATATGAATTAAATATACCCCGGCAGCTATAGGAATGCCACTGCTGTTTTTCATATCCCATTCAAGATCTGGCAGAATTTGATTTTCTAATAAAGCCCTATTAGCTCCTCTGGGAACACTACCAATTTCATTTCTATTATATTGCCGAATAAACTTGCCATCTAACGTATAAATGGTAACCGTACAAACTGCTGGAAGATTGGTAATTTTAACCGTGTTAACAAATTGTGAAACCTCGTAATCTGAAAATCCTAAATATGGATTAGGAACTGCCTTTATTTTGTTTAATGACTCATCTACAAAAAACTGGTCGGGATCATCCGCTTCCTTGTTTATAATACTAAATTGATAAGAGGGGTAACCATTATACTCTCCTGTTCCAGTAGCCGTCTTATAGCTATTGTCCACTCTTAATTGAATGGTTACTTCCTCTGGAATCAAACCCTCTTCGTAACTTAACATTTTGGTGCCTGCAGCCATCATTGGGAATCCTGCCCATGTAATTTCTTTAAGTGCAGCTACTTTAAATAAACTTGGCAAAGTTGACCTTAATCTAGATCTCAATTGAGAACATTCATCATAAGGCGTTTTAGTCACATAAATAAAATGCTGTCCCCCTGCTAAGTATTCATAAGCTAAACCTGTTACACCTCCTAGTGGCAATAACAACTGGGAAGTTGGATTAAACATCATATCAGCACCTGTGGGAGCCCCGTCAAATGATTCTGGGAAAAAAGTGCCATCATAAGAAGAATTTTCTCCGAAGAAAATATTTAATCTTTCCCCCGTCTCCACATCTATCGCATATCCAGGAAACCAACCCATACCTGTACCTGGATCCTCAGTGTCTATATCGGGAAGACCGTCTCCATTATTATCATTTTTGGTAACATTTTGGCCTGATCTCAAATCAAATTGCTTGCGTCCTTCTTGCCCAAAAAAACCTTCAGCCTCATAATAAGTATTAGCCGATTCTACTATTACACATCTGCTCCATTTTGACTTGTCAGGAGTTAAAACAATATCTACATTATTCAAATCACTTAACTGAGCTTGGCTGCGAACAATTGTATTACCGCTAACATTGGTCCACGCTGGCGTAATATATGGCAAGTTATCTCCCTCTCGAGTTCTATAGTTATTAATCATATAAGGTGTGAAAAATCCAGGTCCAATATTATTGAAAGATTGATTGGGGTCTAATGGGGCGTCCTCCTCCCCAGGTGCATTAATCACATAATCAAAAATAACATCATCAAGAAATGAATTCCCAGGTACCCAGCCATCAGGAATGCCTGTTAGCCATTCCTCAGCATCAGAATTGCTGTATAGAATTTCCATTCCCAAAACTCCATTTGTTGCACTAAGCCGGTCTCCAGGTTCTCCAGTTTGACCTATAGTAACCGTAAATCCAAATTCTTTAATGATTTGCTCGTTTAATCTATCTATAGTTCCCTCCGAAGTGACCAAAGGAGCACTAGGATTAGTTAGGCTTTTTAATTGCCAAGTTATTTGTTCATCTAGAACATCATTGGCCATATTTTCATCCCTCATAGTTAACTCATAAGTGCCATCCACTACATCTAGTGGATTAAAAATAGTCACCTTAATCGGACCCCCTCCTTCGTCATAAGTGATTTCTCCATCGAACTCCCCGTTTAGAATGGATTCTCGAGTTGCTTTTGACATTCTGAGAAAATTCCCCCCAGCACCAACACCATCAATCCGGGTAATAATGGCACCGTCACCATAATCAGCATTGAGCTTTCTATCTACTATAGGTCTAGGAATTACGGTGTAGTAGGGATTTTCGCCATCGCCTATATTTCGCCTACCCTCCAAATAAGGTCTTTTTTGACCAATTTGCCTTTGGGGGTCATATAATTCATAATTGTTGTATGCATAGGCTACAGCGACAAAGTAGTATTTCTTATGGTTGATTAATCTTCGGTCGCCTGTGGCAAACTGGTCTTCTGTGATTTTAAAAGAGTGTTGTATACCTTGATCTCTTCCTTCAACCATTAATTGAGGGATAAATAATTCCTCCGAGGTAGGGTTGTCCGCACTTACCCAATTAAATATCCTGCTCACCCCATTAGAAATATCGGCTTGAAAAATCAATCTAGCTTTATCGGGATTATCAAAATCAGCTGTAGACACATCAGATGATGCTAACTGATACAGCTTATATCCTTCGAATTCATACAGGGAGTCTTCGAGTCCAGCTGGAATTTGTAATCCCTTCTGGGCATAACCTTCAAAAGCATTATTAGAAACCACCGTATCATTTGTAAAAACTGCAATAATTTCCTTATCTAACGCTATGAAATCAACATCAGGAGCATCTGGTCCATCCGTAATTTCAAAACAATTATCGAATAATGCTTGCGCTATATCATCCGCTTCTTGAAGTTTGGCAATACTTGGACATGGATAATTTTGATCAGCGACCCACACCGCACCAATTATTAGTTCGTTGACCGCTCCCGGATCCAACCTGAAAGGCCCTGAAGCTTGTATCATCCTTCTATCTCCAAAAGGTAATCCTGCAGTACACATAGACCAACCGTCCACCGCATCCGGAGGATTGGGAAAAGCATATTTAATGGGAAAACCATCTTGATATGCATCATCACCAAAAGTGAATGGACTTCCATCCCTCCAAGATCCAGAAAGGTAATTATAATATTCTTGCGCAGTATTTGGATCTGTTGTACCTACAGGTGGAGAACCAATACCACCATTATTGTAATACGTAAAAGAAGACATCCCTATCTCCTCGCCAAACTCATTTAAAGGCCCTCGAAAATAATCTATACCCAAAATGGGTATTTCTTCACAATAGGTATTGACTCCTCCTTGACATACACAACCTGTTTCTCCATCCGCCGCATCTTCATTATAAACATAAGCTAGGTTTCGCCCCACATCACTACCAATATAATCATCTGTAAAACAGCCTAAATCAGGATCAACCCACATTGCAAAATAAGTACTATCTATGCTTTCAACAGCCCTATTGATGAGTTTATAGCGTTGAAAAGTCATATTGTTAATCTCATCGTTAGTAGCATAGGCAAATGCTTGTACCTGGATTTCCATTTGAATAGGATCCCCTCTGGATTCAGAATGAATATTGCCAGCATCATTATAAATCCAAAAAGTCATTTCATCAGGAAATTGAGGTTTGTCTGTACAACCTCTTATTTCTATTACCGGAAAATCTCCTAGATCTGGATCGTAATTTCCATTTCCATCTTGATCCCAAAAACCCGCTAAACCTTGAGAGGTATTAGGTAAATCAAACTTATGGATGTCTGAAAAAAATCTATTTCCTTTTGCCGGCCACCCTCTAACATCTTTGGGAATATCTTCTGGGTTGTATTCCACTCCCATCTGCTTAGCAGTTTCCCAATTCCTCAAATGGGCTTCAATATTTTCTCCCTTTACCACAAAGAATTTATCCCATTTAGCACATACATCCTGTTCCGTTTTTCCAGTTTCTGGATCCAATGGACCAGGCCAAAAATCACTATTGCCACTAGATCTGCCATAGGTCTGTGCCGCAAGTTTCAAATTTCCAGCCGGATCTACTCCTCCCAACCATACTGCTCCAGTAAAAATAGCAGAAACTTCAGGCAAACCAGGTGCAACCTTAGGCACAATATACCTTCCATCAGTACCATCCCACCAAACATCCCCTCCTGACAATAATCTAGCTCTTACATTATTAACAGCTTGATCAATCTGAGCAATAGCATTATCGCAATTTTCTCTAAAACTCACCGCACTACTGCCATTTCGCAAACGTTTGACTATATCGGGGTTTATATGAGCGTTTAAACCCAACGGCCAACCAATAATAATTCCCAATACAACAAATAAAGTCCTAAACATATTCTCCTAGCAGTTTTTATAAATCAAATATGGCTCCTACATAAATCCTTCTCGGTAAGCTAAAAAAGTCTGGATTTAATAAAGACCATTGGAAAGATGCTAAATAAGCCTCCACTTCCCGATCCGAATTACTTATATTTTCCAATTTATCAAGACCATTGGATGAAACCAAAAACCCATCATCCGTTGGAGAACCTGAAGCTGGATATACGTTAATAACATTTTTTCTATCCAACAAATTGGAAACCCTTGCATAAATATTAACCGCCCATCCTTCTTTGAGCTGAATGGCCTTATCCACCCTTAGGTTTAAAGTCAAATTCCAAGGTTTTCTAGAGCCATTGATTGATCCTGCTGTGGTAGCTCCACCTAATTCTAAAGGGGTAACTTGAGCCGTGTAAGGCCTTCCTGAAACCAGAATTCCTTGAAGGTTAACTCCAAAATTAGCTAACAACTCCTTGTCTCCAATTCTTGGACCTGAGTAATTCCTGCCACTACCATATCGATAATCAACATTAGCAACAATTCTATGCCTTTCATCAAAATTTAAAGGAAATAAAGTTCTCAAATTACCTCGGGAAGTCAACCCCCTTTGGGAATTAGCATTTGATCCCGTGCCATCTGCAAATTGTAAGGTATAATTTGCTTGTAAAGATACATTTCCCGTTCTCCTTAAATCATATTGAAAAGAAAATCCTTTTACAGTGCCGAAATCCAAATTATCATAAGTGGTATATTGATTGACTATGGGAACTGGAAAAAAAGTCCTCACCTGGATCATATCTCTCATTTCCTTGTAATACGCCGCAATTTTAAGGGCCGATGATAAGGATAACCTTTGTTGGAAACCAACCTCGTAATCAATGGTGCGCTCTGGCTTCAAGTTAGGGTTGTTTTTAATGTTTCCCGCTTCATCAGTAAAATAAAAATAATCCCTCGCTGTCGCTAAAGTATTTGAAGCAGGCCTTTGAACCAAAATATCATAGTGAGCAAAAAAATTAGCCACATCAGAAATTGGAAAAGAAAAAGCCAGTCTTGGCATCCAATTAATTTGAGCTTCGTAATCCTCAAAAGATACCGATGGATCAAAATCTTTGCTTTTGATGAAATTAGGATTGTCTTGAACCCGATCATCTTGATATCTTGGAAAAACTAATCCACCGGAAAATAAATTCGTCGGACTATTGACTGGAGTTCCATTAGCTGCATACCACTGATCTTGGTCTCTATAAGCAGTAACATTGTTCCCAGCTTCATCTAAATACACCTTATACTCGTCTCCAATATTTCCTGGTCTTATACCCCCGAATCTTTCATGAAACTCCCCAGCTCCCATGATTTGGTATAACGAGTAATTATCTTTCAACACTCTCGTGTTGGCATCGTAACGATCAACTCTTAACCCCAGCCTGAAAATGATATCCCTAAAAGTAAATTTATCTTGTAAATACACCGCTTGATATATAGGTCTGTTGGGCGCAACAGGAAAAGTTCTTACACCTTCAGCATCTACCGCCGAAAAAAAATCTTCAAATTGCCCATCAAAATAGCCTCCTAAGTAATCGTGGCCGAAATAACCCAAAACTCCCTGGTCGTTTAATTCTTTTGCAGAAAACATGGACAATTCCATGTCCTCTGGACTCAATCCATCTACATTAACATATTGATCTAAAGACTGACCCGTAACCTCCCTTATGGATTGATAGAATTTATTGTCTCCAGATGTCACAATATCTAATCCCAATAAAGGAGTATTAGCGAAAGTTCCAATATCCGAATAACCAACGGTATCTGGATTAGCTGCTATTCCCTGTATGTGATTATTGGCTTGCTGCCTAGCAATATCCCATAAAGACCTAGGAGCTACATTATAGCTTCTATCTACTCTTTGCTCATACCAAAATCCAATCTGAATATTATGCCTTCCAAAATCAGATTTTTGTGGTACCCAATCAAAATTCAAAGATCCGCTGAAGGTATAGGTATTGTTCTCTGTCTGAGAATACAAATTATAAACGGTACCCACATTAGAATGAAATCCCCAAGAATTAGTAAAAATTCCAGAAATGGTTCCATTCGGTGCATAAAAATTATCCCTCGACAGCAAGCTGCCTGTACCAGCTAAATTGGTAATTAAATAATCCGTAACACTCCCATTCAACCCTTCCTCAAAATTGATTTCCATGGCTTTGTTATAGTTAGCCAAAACAGGGTTTCTGTCTCCGGGTGTATAACTGCGCAAAACTTGCCGATAATCGGTATGAATTAATTCTAAAAGTTGTGTTTCAGGATTAAATACCTGAACAAAAGTAGGAATCCAATCGATATCAAAATTTCCTACAAAACCATAATCAAAATAATTAGACCCATGCCTTGGGTCCGAAATTTCTCCCATGGTTCTTTCAACTCCAGCTTGTAAAACATAGGAAACGTTTTTAAAAGAACCCCTGCCCTGGTTTTGATTGAACCGATGCCTAAATCTAAAATTTGCTCGATACGAAGTATTATAACTGTATGGATTATTATGACTATTTAACACCCTCCAACCTCCAGGGGTAAATTGGTTTTTAGAATTTCTATAAGCTCCAGTAATTGAAACGTCAATTTGTTCAGAGATTCTCGCGTCGATTTTTGCTGTAATATCAGCTCTTGCAGAACTCTCAAAAGGTTTGTAGGACAAAATATCAACATCTTCTTCCTTAAGAAAATCCGCAGCTACGTATGGGCTTCCTCTCCTTGTCAAAATTGGGTTGTTCTCCAATTCAAGTAATTGAGCTTCCTTTATTCTAAAAATATCAGTGGCAGGTGGATCGTCATCTCCTAATTGGCTATATCTTCCTGCCATTCTAAATCCTATGAGGGAGTTGCCATTGCTATTTTTAAGAATGGGTCCACTGAGATTGAACCCTACCAAGTTGTTATCATAAGCATCAAAAGGGCTGGAAGACTCCACCTCAACACTTCCTGAAAATGAGGACGAAGGGCCCTTCGTGGTGATAGAAATAATTCCTCCGGTAACATCTCCATATTGAGCCTCTATTCCACCAGTTATCACTTGCATTTGGTCGATTTCAGATTCAGGAATCAGAGAACCTCTAACTCTTATTCCATCAACATAATAATCGGTGGCATTAGATCTCGACCCTCTTACATTCAATGCTTCCCCTTCATCAGAAGAAGCAAGACCAGCTGAAGTAGCTGCCAAAGCATTAATGTTACGAGTAGGTAATGTCCTTATCTGATCTCCTGTCAAAACGGATCCTGATGTGGTATTATCCTGCTCAATTAATGGAACTTTATACTCTTTTACTATAACTTCTTCTAAAACCAACCCCCCATCAGATTCCATAATAATGTCTAACTTATTTGATTTTCCGGCTAATACTTGAACCCCTTTAATCCGCTGGGTAGCTAATCCAATATAACTGACCTCCACATCGTAGGTCCCAGGATCCAATGTCGGAAAACTATAAAAGCCATCTAAATCAGTATCGGCTCCCGTAATTAAAACTCCATTTTTATAAACCACCACATTGGCAAAAGCTACCGGTTCTTTGTCCTCTCCATTACTAACAGAACCTAAAAGAGAAGTTTGCCCAAGCAAAATCTCAGCAAATCCTATAAAAACCATTAATAAAGTTATCCTCAAATTCATAATTCAAAAACTATTGTTTCCTCTGAAAAACGAGGTTATGGGCACAAGATACTACATTATTAAACCTAATATTCTATACCGGTCTTATTTTTCATTCTAGTTTAATTGAATAGATATCCTGTGTGAATTATAATCACTTTCTAATAACTTGAATGATCAGAAACTACTTCTTTTACCGAAAATATACCTTTTTTTACTCCTCCTAAAGTATCTTTGTCACCGGTGCGAAAAAAACAAATAAATGCCTAAAGACAAATCCATAAAATCAGTTTTAATTATAGGAAGTGGCCCCATTGTTATTGGCCAAGCATGTGAATTTGACTATTCTGGCTCCCAAGCAGCAAGGTCTCTTCGAGAGGAAGGCATAGAAGTTACATTAATCAACAGCAACCCAGCAACTATAATGACTGATCCGGTCACTGCTGATCACGTCCATCTCCTACCACTCACCGTAGAAAGCATAATAGAGGTTTTGGAATTGCGAAAAATTGACGCCGTACTCCCTACTATGGGAGGGCAAACCGCACTAAATCTCGCTATTGAAGCAGGTAAACTAGGCGTTTGGGAAAAATATAATGTTCGCTTGATTGGCGTTGATCTCAACGCTATTGAACTCACAGAAAATCGGGAGGCCTTCCGACAGCACATGATCAACATAGGCCTAAGTGTGGCCCCTTCTTATATCGCCAATTCCTTTTTAGAGGGAAAAGAAGCTGCGCAAAAAATCGGTTTTCCGTTGGTGATTAGACCATCATATACCTTAGGTGGTTCTGGTGGCGCTTTCGTCCATAAAGAAGATGATTTTGACTCCGCCCTTCGCAACGGATTGAATATGTCTCCAACTCATGAGGTCTTGGTCGAGAAAGCTGTATTGGGATGGAAAGAATTTGAACTAGAACTACTTAGAGACCAAGCAGATAATGTAGTCATTATTTGTACGGTTGAAAACTTAGACCCGATGGGTATTCATACAGGAGATAGTATTACCGTTGCTCCTGCAATGACCCTTTCAGATACCGCTTATCAAGAAATGAGGGATCAAGCTATCTTGGCAATGCGCTCATTGGGCAATTTTGCTGGCGGATGTAATATCCAATTCTCCATTAATCCAGAGGATGAACATTTGATAGTCATAGAAATAAATCCTCGGGTATCTCGTTCTTCCGCCTTGGCAAGTAAAGCAACCGGGTACCCAATCGCCAAAATAGCTGCAAAACTCGCCATAGGTTACACATTAGATGAACTAAAAAATCAAATCACCAAAAACACCTCTGCTTTTTTTGAGCCTACCCTGGATTACGTTATTGTAAAAATGCCTCGTTGGAATTTCGATAAATTTCCCGGTTCAGATAACAGCCTCGGTTTACAAATGAAATCTGTAGGGGAAGTAATGGGGATAGGAAGAACCTTTAAAGAAGCCCTTCAGAAAGCCTGTCAATCCCTAGAAAATAACAGGCAAGGATTAGGCGCAGATAATAAAGAGTGGATACAAACAGCTGATATTTTAGCAAGACTAGAAACACCAAGTGATGATCGGATTTTTAGACTAAAAGATGCTTTAGCACTCGGCGTTCCTGAGAAAACCATTCAAAAACTAACAAAAATTGATCCTTGGTTTATACGGCAAATAAAGGAATTAGTTGCTCTTGAAAACAAACTCAAATCCTTCAAAACCATTGATGCCGTTCCTCTAGAATTTTTCAAGGAACTTAAGCAGGCCGGATATTCAGATGGCCAAATAGGGTGGATTTTGAGAACCACAGAAGATGAAATTGCTCAAAGAAGGCATGATTTAGGAATCCGAAGAACCTATAAAATGGTGGATACCTGCGCTGCAGAGTTTGAAGCCCAAACACCCTATTTTTACTCTAGCTTCGAATCCGAAAATGAGAGCATTTCCACCTCAAATAAGAAGAAAATTATAGTCCTTGGTTCTGGCCCCAACAGAATTGGACAAGGTATAGAATTTGACTATTGTTGTGTCCATGGAATACTAGCCATTAAAGATGTTGGTTATGAAGCTATCATGATTAATTGTAACCCTGAAACCGTCTCTACCGATTTTGATATCGCTGATAAATTGTACTTCGAACCGGTTTTTTGGGAACATCTGGAAGAAATTATAAATCTAGAAAAACCGGATGGAATCATAGTACAATTAGGAGGTCAAACTGCCTTGAAATTAGCAGAGACTTTTTACAACAAAGGAATTAAAATAATTGGTACAGAATTTCCTTCCATGGATTTGGCAGAAGATAGAGGAGCTTTTTCCGATTTGTTAAAATCACTTGATATCCCTTATCCAAGATATGGAGTTGCAGAAACAACCGATTTAGCGCTGCAAATTGCCAAAGAAGTAGGCTATCCCGTTTTAGTTAGACCCTCATATGTGTTAGGTGGACAACAAATGAGAATTGTCATCAATGATCAGGAATTAGAAAAACAAGTTTTAAGCATATTCAAGCATTTGCCAGATAATAAAGTTTTAATCGATCAATTTTTAGACCGAGCAAAAGAAGCGGAAATAGATGCCATCTGCGATGGGGATGAAGTTCATATTATGGGAATAATGGAACACATCGAACCTGCAGGAATTCACTCAGGAGACAGTGCAGCCGTTTTACCAACTTATAGCCTTTCCGTAGAAGCCGTTAACACCATGGTTGATTATGCACACAAATTGGCTAAAGCTTTGAAAATTAAGGGCCTAATAAATATTCAATTTGCCATAAAAAAAATTGGAGATGTGGAGAAAGTCTATGTCATTGAAGCCAATCCAAGGGCCTCAAGAACCACTCCATTCATTGCAAAGGCATACAAGGTTCCTTATTTACAAATTGCAACTAAAATAATGTTAGGGACAAACAAACTGAAGGATTTCGATATCAAGCCACAACCAAGTGGTTATGCCATCAAAGTCCCCGTTTTTTCTTTCAATAAATTTCCTAACGTAGACAAAAATTTAGGGCCTGAAATGAAATCAACAGGGGAAGCCATCCAGTTCATTAAGGACTTGACCGATCCTTTTTTCCGAGAACTAGACAGCAAAAGGTATATGTATCTGTCTCGTTAATCTTTTTTGGAACAAACCAATTGTAAGCCAGAAACCCCTGTTAATATAGAATCTCTAGTCCATTGGCTTATAGAAATGGATAATTTATCCTGCTCAGGTAGAATACTTGCTTGGGTCAAATCATAATCCAATGTACATATTGAAGATGGACACTTCCCTAGCCAATTACCAAATTTATCCGCCAATTGAATTGAAAAAACCTTAGACACAACAGTATCTCTTGTTTGCCAAAAACTTCCCTTTAAATAGATATTCTCAAACCCAAAAGTATCAGAAATAGATATTCTTAACTTTAAATTTTCGTTTTCTTTCCAATTGATATTGGTAAACACTAAAGTGTCAGAATAAGACCAACCCGCTGCCAAATTTTTTTTTGGAAAAGGTTCAATTACTCTTTCAAAAGTACATCCTAGTACACCAATTATGGCGACACAGAAGACTAAGCCAATGTAATAAACCCTTGTACTATTCATTACTTAAAGTAATCCTTCATCTTTTCAAAAAATCCCTTCTCTCCCTTTCCGGGGTCAGGCTTGAAGTTTTCCATAACCCTCATTTGCTCTAGCAACACCTTTTCATCTTCATTTAATTTTTTAGGCGTCCACACATTAACGTGAATCAATTGATCTCCTCTACCATAACTCTGGACTGATGGAAGACCCTTTTCTTTAAGTCTGAAAATTTTTCCAGATTGAGTGCCAGAAGGAATTTTAATTTTTACCTTTCCATCTAATACGGGAACTTCTACAGAGGTTCCCAAAGCAGCATCAGCAAAATTTAAGTATAACTCAAAAATGATATTACTTCCATCCCTTTGAAAAAATTCATGCTCTTTTTCCTCAATATTTATAATCAGATCTCCAGAAGCACCCCCCTTCATTCCTGAATTTCCATTTCCTCGCATAGATAATTGCATTCCTTCTTCCACTCCAGCAGGAATTTCTATTTCAATCATTTCCTCTCCATACATTCTTCCATCACCCTTACACTTCGCACAACTAGCCGTTACTGTTTGCCCCGAACCGTTACAACTCGGGCATGTTACGGTAGTTTGCATTTGGCCTAAAAAAGTACTCTTTACTTGCCTGACATAACCAGCTCCTCTACAAGTACTGCACGTCTGAACTGAGCCACTATCCTTGGCGCCAGAACCACTGCAAGCATCACAAGCTATCTGTTTTTTAACCTTGATTCGCTTGGTTACCCCTTTTGAAATTTCCTCTAGGGTCAGACTCACCTTAATTCTTAAGTTGGATCCCTGTTGTCCTCTGCCTCTACCCTGTCCGCGACCGCCACCGCCAAAAAATGATTCAAAAGGACTTCCTGAATCTCCAAAAATATCGCCAAACTGCTGGAAAATATCCTCCATAGTCATACCCCCTCCTGAAAAGCCTCCTCGACCAGCACCTCCATTTTCAACACCGGCATGCCCATAACGGTCATACCTTGCCCTCTTATCTGCATCACTTAATATTTCATAAGCTTCTGCAGCCTCTTTAAACATTTCTTCGGCCTTGGAATCTCCGGGATTTTTATCGGGATGATACTTAATTGCCAGCTTCCTATAAGCCTTCTTAATTTCTGTTTGCTCAGCGGACTTCCCAACCCCTAATACTTCGTAATAATCTCTTTTTGCCATAATTTTTTATTTACCCGTTACCACTTTGGCATGCCTGATAATCTTATCATTTAACAGGTATCCTTCCTCCAAGGTATCTACCACTTTACCTTTTAAATCTTCAGAAGGTGCAGGAACCTCTGTTACTGCTTCATGTAATTCTGCATCAAATTCGACTCCTGTTGATTCCATTTTTTTTAATCCTTTACCCGATAAAACTACGTACAGCTTTTGGTAAACTAGTGCTACCCCTTCAGAAAAAACTTCTTTGCTATCAGGTTGCTCAGCTACTTTTTTTGCTCTGTCAAAATCATCTAAAACAGGTAATAAAGCTGACATTGTGTCTCTTGCAGCTGTCTGCATAAATTCAATCTTTTCCTTCATGCTTCGCTTCCGAAAATTATCAAACTCCGCATAAATACGTAAATATTTATCCTTTAACTCCGCATTTTCTTCCTTTAACTTTTGGAGTTCCTCCTCCAAACTGACCGGCTCATTATTGGTTTCCAAATTTTCTCCCTCAGTTGGCATAGATTCATCGCCATCTGGTGAATTTTGGTTTTCCATACCTTCGTTTTCCATAGATTTTTTATCCTTCTCCATAATTTATTAAATTTTGCGCATACAAACCGTATTTGTCTTACCAATCATCAATTACTTTGCCATTTTACCAAATCAGACATTTTGTCATAAAAAAATAACCCTTAAGTGTTTCGTACTTAAGGGTTACTATTTGCTAACCTAAGACTTGCTCTTACTCACTTTCTAAAGCTGCAGCGCCACTCACAATTTCTAAAATCTCAGTAGTAATGGCTTCCTGCCTTGCTTTGTTGTATGAAATTCTCAATTCTCTTAATAACTCATTAGCATTCTCGGTAGCAGCATCCATAGCGGTCATTCTTGCTCCATGCTCGGACGCATGAGTGTCTAATAGATACTTATATAAAGTAGTTTGTAGTATACTTGGTACTAGATGGTTTAACAACTGTACCTTATTAGGTTCAAATAAATAATCCGCCTTTAACGAAGAGTCTGAAG
>CALAZP010000224.1 GCA_937926355.1 uncultured Saprospirales bacterium | reverse complement strand
GTATTTTTTTCAGCTAATCTGAAATAGTGTATAAGTGGCTCCAAAAAAGATTCCCTCCCGTAGACAGGGATTACTATAGACAATTCTGCAAAGTCCTTATTCACGCTCTTTTTGGCATTGTCTAGGATCTCTTTATGATCAATCCTATTTTCAATAGCGTAGTCATATAGGTTCTGGAATCTTAGCATGGATAACACGAATTAATAAACACTATATATAGGATTTATAAGTATTTAAGTTTCATGAAATCCGAAACACAAACCTTTTAGAAAGATAGAAATTAAAAAGTGCATGATGGCATTGAATCCTTTAGAAATCCCCATTTATTATATTAATCTAGATGATCAGCCGGAAAGAAATGCATTCATAACTAAAAGACTTTCAGATCACGGATTCCCAAAAGAAAATATAACTAGAATTTCTGGCATCAGAAAACCTGGGATCCCCCAAGATTCGGTTTTTATAGGGTGCTTTCATTCGCAATTAAAAGCTTTAAAAGAAGGACTTTCACACGGGGTTCCCTTCATGATTTTAGAGGACGATGCTTCTATAACCACAGTTCCTGATATTTTGGATATACCCGAAAAAGCTGACGCCTTGTATGTTGGTATTTCTTCTTGGGCATTTACTCCAGGGGCTCCTGGAAATTTAGCAATGCATGGAAGGTTGATTACGGATAGAGTAAACGATAAGATAGTTAGGGTGTTTAATATGCTTAGCTCGCACGCAATTCTTTATGTAAATATGGAATATGTTAAATCTCTGATAGAGGTGTTAGAGAAAAATCTATCTGGTAATCCAATAGTTGCAGAAAGCGTGGGAACGGAGTTAAGCTATTACAACGGGATTCAACTCCCAGTTGACGTTATCATGGCTAACCAGCAGTACAAGGGAAATGTCTATGCTTTGAGAGACCCCATCTTCTACCAAGATGATGTAAATAAATATGCTACCTTAATAAAACTTTGATGGATAAGATCTACGCAAGCATGGCAACTATTCCAAGTAGGATACCCCAGCTGGAAACGGTTGTCAATTGTATTTTGCCCCAAGTGGACCAACTAAATGTTTATTTGAATAACTTCGAGGAGGTTCCTTGGTTCCTAAAGGACAACCCAAAAATAAACATTGTCAGATCTCAAGACGAGGGAGACAGAGGAGATGCTGGAAAATTCTTTTGGTCCGATAAGGTCCAAGGATATTATTTTACCATAGATGACGATATAGCGTATCCACCAGACTATGTTGAGGTAATGAAAAAAGGTCTCGATAGGAGGGGTAGGAAATGTGCAGTTGGTATGCACGGAGAAATGTATGGCAACGAGATCAGACATTGGACCCGGGACAGACAGAAGACATATCATTTCTACTATGAACTTGAAAAAGATACACCTACCTGTATATTAGGAACCGGTTGTGCCCTCTATCACACAGATCACATAGATGTAAAACCAGAATACTTCGAGTCACCAAATATGGCAGATGTTTGGTTTACTCTTATATGTGATAGGCAAAGGAAATTTAGGGTTGTATTAGCTCATCAAAGAGGGTGGCTTCAGATTCTACAGGTCCCTGAGCATCAAACCCTTTGGGGAAAAACCCTTAAATACGAGAACGAAAATCCAGATAAAATTTCTAAGGAGGTTGAGGTTATACAGGAATGCTTGCCTTGGAAGGGAATCCAGGATATACCAATTTGGGAACATGCATAAACTAAAAGACATCAAAAGCGATAAGATCATTATATTTGATCTTGACGACACCCTGGTTAAGACTGACGCCAAAATCAGAATTCTTAACGCAAAGACTCATGAGGTCATAAAAGAATTAACCCCAGAGCAGTTTAACAATTTCGTCAAGAAGAAACACCACGTCATGGATTTTGATGATTTTGATAGTCCGGCATTGTTAAGACAGGGGAGAGTAATCCATGAGATTTTTGAAATACTTAAAAGCTCTTATCAAGAGGGAATACCGGTTGCCATATTAACTGCAAGATCTGATAGTGAATTGGTCAGAAATTTTTTCTTGGAGAACGGAATAGACATACATCCAGATTTAGTTATTGCTATAAACGATCCACAATTCAAGTATAAAGGTTCAATCGCGGAAAGGAAAAAAAAGGCGATAGAAGATTTGGTGGACGATGGCTATACCAACCTTACTTTTTTTGATGATAACGAGGATAACCTAAGACTGGTCCAGAGTGTGACTGGTTACAAAGATGCTAAAGTTAACACTATTCACGTATAACATTTTTGAGCTCTTCTATCGCTTTAGGAAGCACTGACTGAAGATGTTTAATGTTATCTTTTGATAGTTCCTCTTCTGTGGTACTTATTAAAACCTGAGCCATTTCAATTATCCCTATAGCATATTCTATTTTGCTTTCTAAATAATCAATACTTTTATATGTAGCTGGGTCTTCCATTTGAATCTGTTTTTTGATATATAATTCAAACAAACAAATTGTCAAAATGGAGAATTTAAAAATCTACGAAAGCTTCATCCAAGATATAAATGAAGCTAAGGTTCAGAAAGGATTGATGCATAAGTTGCTCGATATACCCGCTGAAAAAAAGATATCCTCTGCATACAAAAACACAAAAGAGGGCGGTGAAGAACTAGCTCACGATCTACTTACTGCCGTTAAAAAAGCTGGTATTGTTCCTATTGGAAAGGTGAGATCAAAAGCAACATCGATGTTGGCTTTCGCTGGTAATTGGCCTAATGAGGGTAAAAACTCAGTTATAGACAAAGCATTAAAAGCAATCAAAAAGACTGAAATCCCTGGGGTCCCTCTATCAGATAAAAAGGACTAAACGTCCTGTTCTTTGTCCCTTAGGTGCTGAATGTATTTGGCTTTGGCCTTCTGGTTCCTTTTGCGAACTGATTTTTTTTCGAACTCCTTGTTTTCAAGGAGTTCTTTTTTTACCCCTTTGAACTTGTTTCTGAATTTCTTAAGAGCTGAATCTATGCTCTTCTCTTTTGTGACGTCAATAATTATCATGAATCTATATATTGATCTATTTTGGAATAAGATTTGAGTCAATTACATTTATTACATCTTCTGGTGTGATAGTCGTAGTACACTCAAATTGTCTATCGGTATTCTTATGGAATGGACACCACATCCAGTCTCCGGCGTCAAAAGAAACCCCTTTTTTATTTAAACATCCGTTACAAACTGATTTATTGGTCAGCCTATAAGTATCTTCTGAGAATTCATGATCCTCTGAAGTTAATCCAGATATCATAACGACCTTTTTTCCAATTGAGTGAGCAACCCAAGAAAGACCAGACGAAATCCCTATAAAGAACTCTGAGTGGTGGATGTAATTTGTAACCTCATCAATACCCAGACCTAGTCTTTTAACTGAGTTCTTTGGGACTTCGTTCCAATTTCCTTCTACCCCAAAACTTTGGTGGTAATCTATACATACTGGTGTTAAACCTCTTTTTCTGAGTTTTCTACATAATATTTCCCATCCGTCTTTGTAATTCCAATGTTTTGCCTGAGCTGTGGAGTGCATTGAAAAACAAACATATTTGGATTTTATGGGTCTTTCTTTTATGAATGCGTCCATCTTAGGGGATTCCCATTGAGTGATACCCAACTGAGCTGCATATCCTTCAATTAGTGGCTTATGGAAATTGTAAAATATTTTATGGTATTCTGTGTGGATTTTTCCACCGAATAGATACTTGCCCGATGATGTAAGAAACTGTGGCTCTGCTTCGTGGGGAAAAAAAGTAATATCTGGATAAGAATGTTCGAAATATGTGCCTTCTAAATTGCAAATAACACTCACATTCATTCCTGATTTTTTCCGATATGATTCAATAGCAGCAAGAGCTCCCAAAGTATCCCCCAGGGATCCCGAAGCGATCTTGATAATGGAGGAATTTTCAGCTTCCTGATATTGATTTGGTTCTATTAAACTTGGCTGGTTTTTTGGATCCTTTTTTTCAACATCCCAGATTTTTAATATTTCCTCTAAGACACTCTCTGGTTGTGGGTGGCACTCGAAAGTTTTTTTCCCTTCTAGACACCCATCGATCAATGTAACACATTGTAAAGGAGTACCCCCATTACACCCATTTTGCCAATCACGCAGAGAATACTTCATGTTGGAAGCACAAAAGATTTTGCAACTACCTCCCATATAGGTATATTTATAATCCTGATTCCCTTTTCTGTAGGGTGCCCTAAAATAGGGATTTATACTCGATCCAAGTTGTATAATGTTTGTGTCCGTAGTTCCTGCTAGGTGGAGGATGCCAGAATCCATGGTCACAACCGCTTTTGATCTTTCTATTACCCTCCAGGTTTGAGAAAGATTCGTTTTATTGGTTAGATTTATTAGGTTAAACTCATTCAGTGAATAGCTTTTTCTATTTTCTATTTCTGTAAAAACACGCTCGTCGGTTTTACCTCTGACCTCACTTTTTAGATATTTAATAAGATCCTCATCTATTGAATCCTTTCCTATCACAACTACAGGAATCTGGTTTTCTTCTAGGAGTTTTATTAAGGTTTCCCAGTTTTTATGATCCCACGTTCTAGATGGCCAGTTTTTAAAAGGATGAAGGCAAATAAATTCGTCTGGCAAATCCGGTAATTCCGATCCTGGATCCGGGATAAAATCACATTCCATTTCATCGGGTAATAACGTAAACCCGTTATCGATTGCATGGTATTGTCTTATATCAATAATTGCATGCTTCATTTCAATTCCTCTATCATCAGACAAGGGAACCTTTTGTCCCATTTTCCAAAATGAGTAATGAAGATCGAATTCTTTTCTTAATTCCTCAGACTTGTCTAGAGTTATGAAATTTTTTACATCCTCGGATCTCTCAACATAAGGAAGTCTCTCAAATAAATCTGGGTGGTGTGAAAAAACCACAACCTTAGAATTGTAGACCTCACTTATTTTTCTGATTGTTGGTGTTGCACAAATACAATCTCCTATGGCCAGAGAAGCCGTATAGAATGCTGGTTTTTTCATCTAATGCCTATTTTGGTGTGTACATCCTCTATATGGACTATATGATCATTTTTTTCGATTTCCACCCTATACCCTGTGAAATCTTCGGCTGATATTACCTCCTGTGGAACCGAGGGGATAAATATTCCGAAAAATCTACAGCATCTCCCTTGCTAGATGATACTGTTTTCTTAATATCATCAAAAACTATAATCTCGTCATCATCGGTAATAAATACGGACACCCTGTTTTTCTTCCGGTGCTGCCAACTCGAATTTATTATTATTTGGGTCCCGTTGGAATATGTCCAACTCACATTTGAACCCATTTCCTCGTGGGTCTTAATGGAAAATTCATTCCAACGGAATTCACCAAACGAGTCTCCGAATATCTTTAATATTATGGAGAGATCGTGAGACGATAGATCCCATATGGATGTGCAATCTGTTCTAAGCGGACCATCGTTGGTCCTGTTTAATATAACCTGCTTAATCCCTTTGTTTTTTATCTTTTCCGCTAGATAATCCACAGCTGGATTGTATAAATAAACCCAGTCTATGAAGAGCTGGTTATTCCTTGCATGTAGCTTATTGTATATTTTTTCTACCGTGTATGAATCAGAGGCTAATGGTTTTTCGCACCATATTTTCTTATTTCTGAATTTGGATAGCTTATTTAACACCTCGATATGAGAAGTAAAGGGGGTAGCTACAAAATAATAATCGTAGGTGTCGTTTATCTCGTCCATATTTCCGAGAACTTCATCTACGATTTTAACATCTCCAAGTCCAAGATTCAATATATTCTTATGTAGGATTTTGCCCCAATAACCATGGCCTATAAGGCATATTTTGCTATTCTCCATTTTTTCTTATTATTTTTGCAGGATTCCCACACACTACTGATCCAGGGGATACATCTTTATTAACTACAGATCCCGCACCTATTATTGCACCATTACCTATTTTTACCGGCATTATAGTGGAATTGGACCCTATTCTAACGTTATCCCCTATATAAGTATCCCTTCTTATCCAATTATCTATAGAATCCGAATCAAATTTATCATTGATAAACATCACACCATGGCCGATGAAAACCCCAGATCCGATAGTTATGCCAGAACAAATAAAAGTATGAGAGCTTATTGTTGAATTCTCTCCGATGTTGACATCCGATTGTATCTCTACAAAAGGACCTATTTTGCAATTATCAGATATTCTGCACCCATACAAATTAACTGGGTTTATTATCGAGACATTTTTTCCTAGTTCTATGTTTTTTATACCTGACATTACATGGGATTTTTAATCATTACTTTAATTTAGATTGCAAAATACCACTATTTTCATATTAGGTAGTCTTTATTTTTATCTTAACTGGCGTTTCTATCTCTGGATCCTTTTTGGAATCAAATGATAGGGTTAGTCTATCTCCGGTGTTACATCCTCCATTTATGATTAGTTCTGCAATGGTATCTTCAATATATTTTTGAAGAACCCTTTTCAAAGGTCTTGCTCCGTATTTTGGATCGTACCCAACCTCAGCTATTTTCTTTTTCAAGTCCTTAGTCACAGTAATCTTATATCCAATCTCACTAAATCTTGGATACATCTTTGCTAACTCGACATCAATTATAGACAGTAAATTTTCTTCGGAGAGGTGGTTGAAATAAATTATCTCGTCAATCCTATTGATAAACTCTGGCGAAAATGTCTTTTGCAACTCTTTTTTTACTATCCTAGCAGACTCCTTGTTTACATCGCTAGGCTGTGTAGTAAATCCAACCCCAGCTCCAAACTCTGAAGTCTTTCGCTGCCCGATATTGGAGGTCAGAATAATCAGGGTATTTTTGAAGCTCACCTTTCTCCCTAAGCTATCAGTGATAAATCCTTCGTCCAGAATTTGCAAAAGAGAGTTGAAGATGTCTGGATGAGCCTTTTCTATCTCGTCGAACAAGACAACAGAATATGGTTTCCTCCTAACCTTTTCGGTTAGTTGACCCCCGTCCTCATGTCCAACATATCCTGGAGGAGCACCTATAAGTTTGGTGGAATTAAACTTCTCAGAATATTCAGACATGTCGATTCTTATAAGGGAGTCGGTGTCACCAAAAACCTGTTTGCTAAGTTCTTTGGCAAGCTCTGTTTTTCCGACACCCGTGGGACCTAAGAAAATGAAGGATCCTATCGGTCTGTTTGGATCTTTTAAACCTATTATATTTCTCAGGATTGCTTTTGATATCTTTTCTACTGCCTCGTCTTGACCAATTACCCTCCCCTTTAGTTCTTTACTCATTTGAGTAAGCTTTTGGGTTTCATCTTGGGATACTTTGTTAAGTGGTATACCGGTCATCATCGAAACAACTTGAGCCACCTTCTCACCATCAACAATTTTCCTCCTCTCCTTAAGCTTCTTTTCCCACGCTTTGGTTTCGAGTTCGATGTTGAGTTTAATTTTTCTCTCTAGATCCCTAAACTTGGCTGCAGCTTCGTAATCCTGTTTTGCCACAGATCCTTTCTTGTCCTTTACTACAGTCTCTAGATTTTCCTCAAGCTTTAATAGCGAATCTGGTACTTTTACTTGAACTAGCTGTGCTCTAGATCCAGCTTCGTCTAAAGCATCCAATGCTTTATCCGGAAAATTTCTATCGGTGATATACCTTTCGGTTAGCTTCACACAGTTCAGAAGTGCATCATCAGTATATTCTACATTATGATGCTCTTCGTATTTTTCCCTAACATTTTTTAGAATAGACAAAGTCTCTTCTGCAGTAGGAGGGTCAATTATGATCTTTTGGAATCTTCTTTCCAAAGCCCCATCCTTCTCAATGTTTGTTCGATATTCATCTAAAGTAGTAGCACCAACACATTGAATTTCCCCACGTGCGAGAGCGGGTTTAAACATATTGGATGCATCTAAAGAACCTGATGAACCACCAGCTCCAACGATTGTATGGAGCTCGTCAATAAAAATAATGATATCCTTATTTTTTCCGAGTTCATCTATGATAGCTTTCATCCTTTCCTCGAATTGGCCCCTGTATTTTGTACCAGCAACGATAGAACCCATATCGAGACTAACTACCCTTTTATTCAATAGGTTTTTAGAAACCTTTCTTTGGATAATTCTTAGAGCCAATCCCTCTGCTATGGCAGATTTACCAACACCAGGTTCACCTATCAGGACAGGATTGTTTTTCTTTCTCCTTGCAAGAATTTGTGAAACCCTTTCTATCTCTTCCTCCCTCCCTATGATGGGATCTAGTTCATCTCTAAGTGCTAAATCTGTAAGATCTCTGCTAAAAGCATCAAGTGCGGAGGTACTAGATCCAGTTACCGAGTGTCTAAAATCCGGCCCCATATCGTCTTCGTCGTCAGACTCTGGAATCCCTCTCTGACTATCAATTGGCAAGTTTGGAAACTGCTCCTCTTCTAAAAATTTTCGATCGTTTGATTTGAGCATAATTTAAATCTTATAAACTCTTATACCCAATTATCAAAAGTAAATTTCGCCTGTTTGGTGGTTTAAGATTTAGCCCAGTTGTCTATTTCGCTCTGGGAAGGATATCCAATTTCTTTTTCGCATTCCTTACATACCTTCCTCAAGGAAAATTCTGAATTTTCTTTTGGACAGTTGGCAATTCTGTATTCCTTATGGGAACACGAATCCTGTATGCTCTTGAGTTCCTTTTCCAGATCCCTTATATTGCTTTTTATCTTCTGCGTTTTGTGAGATTTGTCCTCTTGTTGTTCTGGATTTTGGTTTTCTAAATTTTCCATGATCCTTAATATTTCTACCTGCAGGCTTTATCTGCTATCGAGATAGACCAAGGAGATTTCGTCTTATATCTAGGAGCAATACCAATCGATTCGATTAAGCCTAAAGCAGCTCTTAAAACAGAATTAGATTGGTATCTTGGATCTGGGTTTAAATCAACATCTATATAATCTGGCTTTTCTAAACCGTTTTCCATTAAGAACATCGCAGTCGAAACGCTAAATTCTACCTCTTTCCACAGTCTCTCGTGTCTGTCTTTAATTAACGGAAAGGTCTCCCTTGAATATAGTACATGTCCACCCCCACCATTATAGTGCAAGACTATTACTGTTGCGAACGTTGTTTTTTGTGGGCCATTGTGGGAATCACAGCCAATGTAGATCTTGTGGATAGGGTTTTCCTCTATCCATTTTTCTAAATAAGGGATTAATTGTACGTTTTCCCTATCGGAAAGCCTTTTCCATTTTTTTAAGAACCCCATAAGATTGAAGGTTAAGATTATATGCTTATATATGTAACTTTTCTTATTTGACCCGGTATAAAAACAAAAGAATCACATTTTGAAAACTATTTGGACCAACGGATGCTTTGACATACTCCATATAGGACACATAAAAATGCTGGAAAAAGCAAAATCCAGGGGAGATGTTTTGATAGTAGGAATTGACAGCGATGCAAGAGTTAGGAAGCTAAAAGGAACAAACAGGCCCTTTAATAGCGAGCAAGATAGATCTGAATTTTTAAGGTCTATCAAATTTGTGGATGAAGTTTTTGTTTTCGATTCAGAGGACGAAATGGAGGATCTGGTTTTGTCTCTAGGTATAGACGAGATAGTTGTTGGCGAGGAATATAAAGGTAGACGTGTAGTGGGATCTAGACATGCTCCGGTATATTTTTTCCCAAGGATTGGTGATTACTCAACGTCTAAAATACTTGGATCTGCTGATATATAAGCAAAATAATCCAACACGATGGATAATGTTTTGAATTTGAGTGCATTTGGCGAAGTTATACCAAATAAGAAAAAAGAAAAGGAGGACATAACATTTAAGTCTTTTATGTCTGAACCAAAATCTTCAGAGGAGATACCCGATGAACCGGTAGAAAATGAAAAAGATCCTGCAAGTTTTGTCGCAGCAAAAGCCCTTCTCCATTCATCACAAATCAAATTGCTACACTGGCAAACCAAATCTTATGCAGAACACAAGGCTCTGGATAAACTTTTCAAAGGAATTGTTGGGCTTCAGGATGATCTAGTTGAGGTTATTATGGGAAAATATGGTAGACCAACTCTCACTGATGGTATGCAATCTTTGAACCTTTACAATTATAGTGATTGTGATTGCTCCGAAGCTATCGAAAAAATTAAGCTTTGTTATTGTAATGAGTGCAAAAGCTTCTTCCCTGCAGAAGAAGATCCGGAGATATTAAATATATTGGACGAAATTATTGCTCTCCTGGACAAAACAATGTATTTGCTAACCCTAAAATAAGAACGGGATCCCTGCGGGGCTTCAACCCTCTCGGCTTTCCACTTTGGGATTAATTCCCGTTCTTGCGGTGAAATGCAAGATATATATTTAAAATACTTTATAATTGAAAGATGAAAAACATTAAAACATTCGAATCTTGGGGTAGTAATTATCCTGCTGGTGCTGAATATGATCCAAGGGCACCTTGGAATCAAAGGGATCCAGAATACGTCAGGGGTATAGAGCTAAAACCCTCGGAGCTAAAATTTGATGTGGTTGATTCAGACTATTCAGAATTTGCTATACTAAAAAGAAAGGACGACGGTAAGATTTATGCGGTTGTTTTCGATTCTACCGATGACGGGTTTAAAGATTACATGCAAGTAGACAGAGAATATATTGGTAGTCCAGACGAGGATGGTGATTATGAATATGAGTATGATTGGGACAACGCAGAAGTAGACGACGAAGCAATTATTGCTTATGCTTCAGATGAAGCTAAATATAACGGTTTAGGCAACAACTTCAACGATTACGAGAATGGGAAGGTTACCTTAGTTAATTCAGAGATAGCAGAAGAAATAATCGACCTCTACCAGTTTGCAATAAAAGCATTAAAAAAATCTGGCAGGGAAACAACATACTCAGGCAAGAAAAAAATGGAAGAATACAATAATATTATTGATTTTCTTCAACCTTTCCTAGAAACGCCAAACGACTAAAATCTATGAAAAATCTTATACCATTCGAGAATTTTAACTCACAGACAAACGAAGTTAATGAAGCAGAGGGTATCCACCCTGCTGTCAGGAGTAAACTTTTGGATTATCTAAAAGAAAACCCCAATGCAACATTCGCAGAAGCAAAAAATCACATTGGGGATATTTTAAAGGGCTGGAAGCTTTCCGAAGAAGATTTTGAGGAAGCTAAGAAGATTTCTAGTTAATCCTCTTCTCCCTCTTTATCGTCATCATCTGATTCTTCCTCTGGTGAACCAGGCTCTTCGATGATTTCGACCCGAGTCATTTCTTCTTCTGGTTGAATCATCTCTGCATCTCCCATTCTATTTTTCAAGAAATGGTAAACTTCTTCCACATCATCAACCGAAGTTGCCATATGATCTAATGCCCATCCGTGTCCGGCAGATAACATAGCATCTACCTTATCTTTATCCATAGCTAAGATATCTTCGATAGCATCTTTGATTGTGTGGAGGTTTTGGAAAAACATATAGTTATCATGTTTATCGTGTCCCTCGTTCGCAGAGGTGTAATCCTCAAATACTTTAATATTTTTCATAATTGTTGTGTGTGTTTTGACCTTCTATATATTCCTAGAAGCCTAAATCTTTTAGATCCGAAGATATTTCAAGGGAATCTAAAAATTCAGAGGAGAAAAGATCTTTGTTTTTATTTACATATTCAACCATAGGTGAGCTCTTATCCACCCCTGATGCTATGGGTGCTAATAGTTTTGGGTTGTCGTTGGATATTCCGGCAAGATCTGTCTTTTTGATAAATTCAATAACAGCATCCTCCTTTTTCTTATCGTTGAGCATCTCTATCATTCTTGGAAGAGGTGAATATCTTTCCTTGCTTTCGTTTTTAAGTGTAAACTCTAGCCAATTCCTAAGGCTTGAATCTCCTTTATCTTCTACAAACTCCTGTTGTGATCTAAGGATTTCAAGTGGCAGTGCATTTTTATGTAAGCCAACCTTTGCATTTGCCAAACCTGGAGGGAGGTCTATTACCGAATAGATCTGATTATTCGAAGCATCTATCCATTTCATTTTGTTAGAAGATATTCCTTCCAAAGATGTTATCGAGTTATTACCACAATCATAATACCCACCAACAAATTCAGGGCCACCTGCCAACTCTTTAAGGTTGTTGTCGCTACAATCAAAATTTCCATTTACCCTTTTAGCACAATTCTCTAGGGAATCTAGGTTGCAAGAGGATATGTCAAGGGACTTACCAATTTCCTCTGGACATCCATTTAGGTTCTTAAGGAAATTTTCATGCAGGAAAAGATTGCCGGAAATGCTTCTCCCACCTAATGCTTCGATACTTTCTAAAGAGTTTCCTGGAGCACTAATATTCTGAGCATCTTCTGAAATCCCATCTAGTGTAATTAGATAGTTGTTAGCACAGTAATACTCTTCTGCCTTTTCTGGTCCACCCTTTAGACTATTTAGTAGGTTCCGAGAGCAATTAAATTCCTTCACTTCCCGTGGGCATCCTTCAAGACTTTCTAACTTGTTATCAGAAATATCAAATATTCCAGTCACCCTGCCAAAAACCATGGGTGATAGAGATTTGCCATTAATTTTTTTGGCTGCTATAAAATCACCCTCGATATTAATTACCCCGTCTTTCTCCTCCCAAGTCCCCTTTGTGCATTCATCAAGCAGCTGTATTTCGTTGCTTGAAAGGTTTAGGCTTTCATTTATGAATTTTTCAAAAGTGATAATAGATCGCATGGTGTATATATTTATTTCCAGCATTGATATATAGTTTGAAAATAAATCTATTACAATGGGAAAAAAAGTCTTAGACTTCAAGAATTTTATCCTGAACGAATATAATTCGTCAACAAATGAGGGCATAATTTCTGACGCCTTTTCAGGATTGGCTAAATGGGCCAAAAATTTAGTAGACGCAATCAAAAATGGTTTAGTAAAATTGATTCCTTCTGGACCAAAGAAGGGATTGCCAGTGGCTGCTTATTTTGATCCGTCTGCTGGAAGTATAGTTAATCAGATCGATAATTTTTATGCTGGTACCGAATTTGCAAAGCAGAATCCGGCTTCAATGTTTGAATCTGTACAATTTGAGGAGCTTGAAGAAGCAAGAGTACCTTTAGAATACACGGAAGAAGATCAGACCGTTAGAAACATCTCAGCTCCAGAGCTTAAGGAAATGGTTGAGAAACTATATAGATCTAAAACTAGAGGCGGTAGGGCAAAACCTATCTTTATATACGGAGCACCAGGTATCGGTAAAACCCAGATAGTTGGACAGGCAGCTCAGGCACTTGGAGTACCAATGATCAACTTGGACCTCCAATTTATGGCCCCTGAGGATTTCTTAGGAATTCCAAAAGTAGTTGATGTAGATAAGCCAGAATATGACGAGGAAGGTAAATTAACTTCTCCTGGCTCAGGTATGACAAGATCTAATCCCCCTATGCTTCTGCCAAGAGACAATGGACCCCAAGGAAAGGGTGGTATTATCTTTATGGATGAAATGAACAGATCGAACAAAATGGTTCTTAACTCTGTTATGCAGTTTGTTCAGATGGGTAGACTTGGAGAATATGTGCTTCCGGATAAATGGGTAATCGTAGCAGCTGGTAACAGACCAGCAGAAGCAGATGTTGCTGAATTTGACTTTGCACTCGCCGACAGATTTACCATTGTTAACCTTGTACCACAAGTTAAAGACTGGGCAGACTGGGCAAGAAAAAGCGGTAAGTTCGAACCGGAATTTGTTGACTTTGTTGAGAGGAACGAAGAACTATTCCACTACCTAGATAGAGAAAAGGCTACTCTTAAATTCCCAACACCACGATCTTGGACTGATGCAGCAATGATGTTACAAGATGAAATCGAAGATGCTGGTGTTTCTTCTTGGAGGGAACTTCCTTCTGGGGTAGTTTACAATGTTTATGCTGACCAAGTTGGTCCTAGCGCAGCTGGTAAACTTAAAGCATATTTGGATGTTATCAGAAAGGTTTCTGAAAGCGATCTAGAAGCAATTGTAAAGAATCCTGACGGAGCCAAAGACATTCCGAAAGGATCTGACTTCTCTAATGTTATGTATGGGGTTTATGAAATGGCAGTAAGAAAGGCTGAAGAATTATCAGAAAACGATACTGCTTCCGTTGAGGACCTTTACAACATTATGAAGTACTTTAACAAATACAAGCAGCTAGAACAGCTCGCTTGGATTTACAAGAGAATCATCGAGAAATATCCAGATTTTGCAGTTACTGAAGAAGTAATTAAATCAAAGGATACTGACGAGTCTAAGATGAAGATTGAAGCAGCTAAGATGATTCAAAAAGGAGCTAAAGATAAAGAGCTTATTTAATTAGATGACACCAACCAGATTCATAAACAAAAAAAATCTGTACAGAATTAAAGCAGGATCCTTTACTGAGTTTCTCTATGAAAGGGATTCTGCTTTACTAGAATCTGATACCGAGGAGAAGGAAATAAAGGCTAGGATTAAAATCCAAAAAGCAATCCTTTGGATCAACATCAATAGGGGTTTCTTCGGTCAGCTTTTAGCAAATCTGAATGTGTATGGAAGCTCGGATCCCAATTATCCGACGATGGCAACCAACGGCCTGAATATCCAATACCATCCAGATTTTGTACTGGGACAATCAGATGCAGCAATTAGATTTGTCCTCTGTCATGAGATCCTCCACTGTGTGGGCGAACACATGTCAAGGAGAGGAAACAGGAATCCGAAGCTATGGAATTATGCCACTGATTATGCAATCAACCCAATCCTCAATGCGGAAGCGGATGCAAACTTTGCATGGCCAAAGAATCCGGACGGTACCCGAATGGGTCTCTTCGAAGAAAAGTATGAGGGCATGAGAGCGGAAGATATCTATGATGATCTTTTGCAAGATCCGGAAGTTCAAAAGGCACTGGAACAAATGTCGGAAGAGACTAATTTTGGTGCAGTTGTAGATGCAGATCAAGACCTTGCACAGCCAGATTCTGATAGTTCTATTGCACAGGAAATAATGGGTGATGAAGAAGGTGAAGGTCAACCACAACCAGGATCCTCAGGGACACCTTCATCTGGACAACCTAAACCTGGAGATGGAGAAGAAAAATCTGGTGGCGGCAAACCCGGAGATGGCGAAGATGATGGTGATAAAAAACCAGAAGACTCACAGTCACAACAGAACCTTGTAGGTAAAAAGGTGAGAGTTACAGAAGGTCCAGAAAAGGGTAAAATTGGTATAGTCAAAGAGGTTTTACCTAATGGAGATATAATCATCGAATAATGGACAAGACAATTAAAAACGGCAGCTTTACGCCTATCGACCCTAAAATCCTTATAGGAAAATGGGTTAGGGTAACAGAAGGACCCAAAAAAGGCCAAATGGCTATTGTGAAAGAGGTCTTAAAAAACGGAGATATAATTACTGAGTAATGGCTAAAATTAGTAAAGGAAATTTTGTACTAGTTGATCCTGAAAGCGTATCAGGACAATCTGCACCACCCCAAGGAGGTAAAGAAACCCCTACACAGGCTTCTCCACAAGAATTAGAAACACCTCCGGAAGATGTGAAAGCCCCAGACTTTGATCCAAATGCAAAAACAGGGCCAGGATACGAAAGAACACTTACTGGAAAGGCTGGGAAATCAACTAAGACCTACAAATCAAAGAAAGCTTTAGGAAAGGGTGGCAGCAAACAAAAAATTGCTGACCTCTGGAACAGAAACCTAAACAATGCTCTTTCAACACAAGGAGCAAAGCTTTCAGAGAAGGCTAGAAGATTGATTAAGGAAATATCAACGTCTAAGCCTAAAGTAGATTGGAAAAGAGAACTCAAGAAATTTTTAGATAAGGCTTTCAACGAGTATGATTATGCTCTACCCAATAGAAGAATGTTGGGAGGCGGAGATATTACCTACGGCAGAAAGAAAGTTGGACAAGACACACTTAAGACTTTGGTTCTCCCCGTAGACACCTCTGGATCTATCTCTAAGGCACAAATAAAAGTGTTCTTTGAAGAAGTGTGGAGTCTTGCTACAAAGCTCGAAATTGATAAGACCATTATAATCTATTGTTCTGATGATATAGATGCAGTAGACGTTGTTAAAAAAGGTGATAAGCCTGATCTTTCTAAGTGGGCTTCTACTGGAGGAAATGCAAAAGGATTTGATCCACCTTTTGCTTATATCGAGAAGAATAAGATAAAGCCTTCAGCGGTAATATATTTAACGGATTCGTTTGCTTCCTATCCATCCGTATCTAAGTATGGGATAAAGAAGTATAAGGATAGGGTTTTCTGGTTTATTTGTAACTCGACATCAAACTTTGACAAACCACCATTCGGTAAATACATCCACGTTCCAATGGATGACAAGGGTAACTTTATCTAATAGAAATTAATAAGTGTGATTGGGCTCCCATCCTTATTTAGGATGGGATTTTTTATGGTCCCTTGGCAAGAGATGTAAAACGGACCTTCGTCGAAATTTCCAATATCTGAATCGAACTCGTCTATCTCACCAATGATTTTTATTGGGTTTGTGATTGTTGATCCATCTGATAACAAATACTGGTCTACGTCTACACCCTTAAGGATCTCTTTGACTATACAGACTGATTTAATTCCTATGGTCCGGTCGCCTTTATTTGGTCTGATTGAATTGTTGAAAGCAACGAATGTCTTTTTCGGTTTCTTAGTCTTAACTATCTGAACCTCAACAAGCATTTTTAAAATCCAATTTCCCCAAGATTTCCTGTTAATGTAATATTGTCAGCAAAATCTTTGGTTGCTTCTTGATCTAAAGAATCAATAGCCTTTTTGACGGATGGATGCTTGTAAATCTTTTTAAGCTTAACAGCTGCTTTTGCTGGATCCTTTTCAATATACTCTTTCAAGTTTAACCCGCTGTCTAATATGAGTGTTCTGAATTCGTCGCTTTGGGATAGCAGCCAATCTATAAACCTTTCATCATCAATATCAAGGAGAGATTCAAAATATTCCCCTATAGGTAGATCAGCAAGCATCTCTTGTTTCTTTCTAGATCTAACATCAAACTCGTCCTTGGCTAATCTTTTCATTAGGTATTTTGTAACCCAATCTATCTTTCTTTCCCATCCATCTAAGTTGATAATCTGAAATCCTGGTGCTGAGTTGATAATAGCTGGTCTTCCAGCACTAGTTACCCTTATTGGTCCCTTTGCATAAATGGTCACAGTACCCGTTCCTTCCTCTTGGCTTCTAGTTGCATAACTGTAACCCGAGTAATCAAGCATTGGGTGTTTAATTCTTAGATTCCCGTTTTTCCATACCCTATCTGAGGTATCGTCTTTTGCTCCGATTTGCAGCAGTCTTTCGTAAGCATCTGTGCTTTTTATTTGATCTAGTGTAACCTCTTCTATATCTCCTGGGGTTGTGTATTTGGTATGTGGGAGAAGCATTTTTAAATAGCCCTCAAAATATTCTCCCTGAGTTTTTAACCACCTAAAGTCACCGGACATAGAAAGAGAATCTTCTATTGATGAAACCCATTTATTAAAGTCACCCGACCAGGTATTTCTTCCGATTGCTTTTGAAAAGTTATTGATAGAGGCAATATCCTCTTCCTTCCATTTTGGATTCTTCGAAAAGATTAAATCACTAAGGGTAAATCTTTTATGGTCACCACCCTCAGGAATAACAAAGGCATTGAATTCAATAGCTGGTATACGTTCGTCCTGCGGAACATATTTAATGATCGTACCGTCCTTTTTATCCTCAACATCGAAGTAACCAAAAAGACCCCTAGAAAAGAAATACTTAAATTCGTTCTTAATGTCTGAAGCGATCTTAGGAAACCTGGATTGAAGCTCTACTGAGACTTTTCCTCTTGGGGATTCAGCTTCAAAAAGGTCATATTCCTTAATGTGATTCATACTAAAATCCTAAATTTTTTAAGTCTGAAGCTACCCCCATACTCTCTTTAAAAGTGTCGGGGAACGATTCAACGTTAGCAGAAATCCATTCAGTAAACTCCTTGCTATCAAGCAGGGGTAAAAGAATTGAAGCCATCAAATCTGGTTCCTCTTGGATATACATTAGAACGTTATAGTGCTCAAGAAATTTATCGGCCTTTCCTTTACTAGCAAGCTCTTTAAACTGGGAAGCGAAAGTTTCTGCATTCTTCTCAATCCTATCCAGCCTACTTCTATCTCTGTCACTAAGTGAAGAGTTATTTTCGTTTAAAGTAAAAGACCTAAATGATTTCATATCTTTATATATCGAGGAATTATTTCTTATTGGTTGTTTTCGGGGTCTCGTGAATACCTAAAATTCTTTCCTTGGTAGCTTTTTTATCAATACATTTTTCGCAGCATATTGTCCGGTAGATATCGCGTGTTGTACCGTCGGCAAATCTATGCATTGGCATATTAACTACATACATTTCCTTGTATGGATATTCATTTGTGCAAAAGCTACACACTCCCTTTTTAACTTCTCTTTTGGCCATATCACTTTAATTACTCCAATTATAGATTATTTCCCCTACATAAAAAACCGGCAGCAAAAAGCTACCGGTTTGTAAATTGCTTGTTTTTGATATTAGAATCCAATTCCAGTAAGATCCGCTCCTAAATCAGCATCGTCTTTAAATTCTGAATCCTTGTCAATACCAGCTTTTTTCAGTGCTCTCTTAACTGCTGGATCCTCAATAATCTCGGATTTCCAAATCTTGCCAAGTGTAATTGACTTGGCTTTCAGATAATCTGTAGTTAGCATATTCCTAATTGGATCTCGCTGAGCTTTTGACATCCTTTGGAATCTAGTTGTGGTTAGTAACCAAAGGTAAGCTGCCGCCCAGCTACCGTAAGTTCTTGCTTGAGAATAAACATCGGTTAAAACATTTTTAGGAAATAGATTCCTTTTAACCTCTACGCTAGCTGCTTTATTCAAAGGTAATCCTTCTAAAGAATATAAATCATTCTCGTCAGCATCAACCCTATATCCACCGAATTTCTTGGGGAATCCTATAAGTGTCCTAAGTTCATTCTTGTTACACCTGTAGGTTCCTTCAACTTGTTCTGGACCTCCCTCAAGGGTCTGAATATTGTTGTCGCTGCAGTCAAAGCTTCCGCCCACGTATTCTGGACCCCCAGATAAAGAAGCGAGTGAGTTATCTGAACAATTGAAGTCTCTTTCAATTCTTTTTGGTCCGCCCTCTAAAGAAACTAGAGATTTCTCCCCCCTTTGATTAGAACAATCAAAACCCCTTTGGATATCTTGTGGACATCCTTCAAGCGACGAGAAGTTATTACCTTTTATGCTTAAATCTCCTTCGACCCTAGTTGGAAATCCTTTAAAGGATGAGAAATTACAGCCGCTAGCATCAAAACTTCCTTTGATGACTCCAAATTCAACTCCATCTGGAAAAGAATCCATGTTATGGCTGCTCCAGCCAGCGTAGATTGATTTGTCAACGTCTATTTTTCCAGTTTCGGTGTTTACCGACCATTTACCCTCTCCGCAAAGGTTGTTAAGGAAATCAACAGACTCTTTACTAAGAGATTCAAAGCCGGAAGAATCAATATTTAATAGCTTACAAACCTCAGAAAAGCCTGAACCCGTTTCATCGCAGTACATCTTAAGATCTGCTATAAGTCTCTTTTTTCTTGCGTCGTCCATGGCCTCGTTAATGTCGTTTGCCATAGAGTGAATCTTAAAATCAAAGATCTTTCCCATTCGAATTTCTTTCTTTTTCTTATATATCAGATAACGGTATAAAAGATAGATATATAATTGAAATTAACCATGGATAGAATGGAATACAAATTTGTTTTTGAAAGCTTTGATGAATATGTTAAAGCAAACTATAATAGTATCAACGAAAGGGATGAAGAACCAGGCAAAGAAATGAGTCCTTCAGTTGCTCTGGAAATTCTCGAAAAAATGTACGAATACAACGTTGAACTTTTGGAAAATCACATCGAAAGTACATATAGAGATTCTCAAGTTCTCGAAAGGTTTACCAAAAGTTTAGAGTACATCAAAGAGGGTAAAGGAGGAATGGCTGTAGTCAGTTATGTTTTAAATGATTCCTCTATGAATTATAGGGAAAGACAGGCAATTGATGCAGTTTTTGGTGTAGATATCTCAAGCCTAAACAGTAGAAGAGACAGAGAGCCTATCTTAAAAGAACTCCTGGAGAAAGCAAAAAACTATTCAGAAAATGAGGCAAATAAAAAGGCTGAGGAGTTATTAAAAAATCCAAACTCAGTGATAGCAAGGTCTTTACGGCCTACTGCTCTATGGCTACTTTTACCTGATGCAGATAAGCAAAAGGCAGCAAACGATCTTTCTAAATTAGCAATGAAAAGAGGATATGAGACGGATGCCCCTCTTTTAAGTGTCATGGAAAAATCGTTTAAGGATCTCAAAAGGGATGATCGATATAGAATGTCCTCCCCTGGATATTACATTTCAACGGAGGTTGAGGCTGACGAAACTAAACCTGTAAACCCGCCCAAGGCGGAAAAGACTTTTCTAATTTCAGAGGAGAATGAATCAGAGCTCTTTAAACCAAATGCAACCGGTGCAAATGGGGAGGAGGATTTCCAGGGGTCTAGCTACAAAGAAATGGTTGATAATCTAGGTTCAATCTTCGAAAGATATTTAGCAGGTCAGATAACATCTCTTAAGAAAATAAAAATCATAACATCAGCCGATAGGTATAGAAATACCGGATCTGCAGAATCTTTGTCTTGGGGGCAATTATCATACGCTAGGGCTTTAACAATGGCTAGAGTTATTGAAGGGCTAGCAAAAAATGCAGGTTTGGACGATGATATTATTTCACAGCTTCCAAAGATTATCGAAATCTATGCAAAGGGGGATAATGGAGACGGAACTTCAGGCCCGAATCCACCAGAGGGAATCAAATTTGGATATTATGTTAAAGATGGTAACGGGGTAAAATTTGTTGATGGGACTGATAGAAAAACAGTAACCATAATTCCAGTTGATGACGAAGGTACCCCAACTACAGATTCTGCTGAGGGTGCTCAAACTAAGAGCATGGATCCTGAAGCAAGTAAAGAAGACTACAGCCAATTCAGATATAATAACATTGAGGTTGAATATGAAGCCGTGGATAATCCCGGAAAGGATCTTCCATCTGAGGAAGCAATATCCAATCTGCTATTCCCAGTTAAAATTGCGATCCCTTCAAGGTACAGTACTAGAAGAATAAGAATACCAATTCCAGTAATAACTACTTCAAAATCTTCGAGAGGGAGTGGCGGTAGGAGTGGAGCAACTCAGTGTCCGGACTTTAGTGAAAGGACTTCAACAAGATTTGGGTTTAGTTTTAGACCGGTAACAATAGCTAAATGGCAAAGTGATCTCTCAGATTAATTCTTTATAGGTATTAGGTAATTGAAAAAAAGCAGATCTCAGGATCTGCTTTTTTGTGGCAAGACTATTGGAAAACCTCGTAGTGTATTACTACCATCATAGGGATAGTCTTTCTTTGTATACCTTCTCCGTTGGGATCATAGTTAGGATTTTTCTCTGGGATAAATGTAACGATAAAACAATTTCCATATTTTGTCCATTTGGGATTAGTCCTGTTTTTGAAGTGTCCAGGTGACGCATTGTACCTTTTCCCTTGGTTTATTAGTGCTTTGTGAGTTCTATCCTGTCCTCTATGTGGTATCCTATAATTGGTATCCAATCTACTTTTGACAAAATTCTCGTCAATGTTTACGAATTCACTAATTGGAATTCCAGCTAACTCTGGGCTATATCCATAGTTCTCTGCACATTGTGCTCCCCTGTGACCGTCCACAATTTTCAAATCAAAATAGTCCAACTCTTCGAATGAATATAAACCCCTCTCTAAAGCCAACTCATTCAATTTCTCAGTTTCTGTTAATTGCGTTACCCCGTTATCTACCCGGGTAAGATTCATTTCCTTGAAATGGTTTGGATTACGAACCTCGAAAACTGGATATCCCTTAATATGCTTTACGTATCGTACTGTAAAGTCAAGCTGTGCAAAGCTTACTACGGGAAGTAAAAGTGCTAATGAGATGACTAACTTTTTCATATCTCCTTGTTTCATATCTCCAATATAGAGTTAATCTCCGGGGATAAAAAAAGAAAATACTACTTTTTGTAAAAAAGTTCGGTGAGTACATCGTCTGAAAAATCCTGGCTGTCAAATTCAATATCACCAGTAAATCCTTCTATAATTATAGCAAGGTTTATATACGGGCCTTCCTGTTCTGCATCGATTGCAAATTTGAAATCTGGCATTTCTGTCCTTACGAATCCAGGAGATGCATCTTTGATTCTGGATTTTATCGCTGATTCTATTTGAGTCCAGGTAGCAACTTTATCATCAGAAAATCCAATCTTATCCAAATCCGACATGACGTTATCGACGTCCTCTCCAGATTTTCCTAGTGCATCAAATCTATTTTTTATCTCTTTGATGAAGTCCTCTCCAATATCATAGATCACATCAGAAATATAGAATTCAAGTTGTCCAGTCTCTCCATTCTTATATTTTTCCATGCTCTCAAGTTTTGCTGGATAAAGGAATTCGACCCTGCTTTTCTCAAGGTTTACCTTAAAAAATCTAGAGCCATCAAAATTTTCTAGCACATTTTCAATTTCATCCTCCGTATATCTTGGGGTGTTCTCGCTTTCGTTAATGGAAAAATTTTCAAACGTAAATATCTTTTTCATGCTTGTTATATATCGAAACAAAT
Source organism: uncultured Saprospirales bacterium (assembly GCA_937926355.1). GTDB lineage: Bacteria > Bacteroidota > Bacteroidia > Chitinophagales > Saprospiraceae > CALAZP01. The sequence goes on along the minus strand of CALAZP010000224.1, from coordinate 4,090 downwards.
GGGAGTTTAAATTAGTATAATGGATACTAAATTTAAATCTAAGTCATGCAAGCTCTCACCTACGACGATATTCAACTGATTCCTTCCTTCTCGAATATCAAAAGCAGGCAGTCAATAAAACTACACACTTTATTAAGCAGAAGGTATGGTATCTTAACCCCATTAGTTGCTTCTCCAATGGATACTGTTTGTGAGGAAGAAATGGCTTTCAAAATGTTTTTACTTGGTGGTGTAGGATGTATTCATAGATTTATGTCTGCTGAGGAGCAAGCAAGACAAGTTAAAAGCCTGTCCTACAGAATTTACGGGGATGGGTTTGGTGGACCCTATGAGGATTGGGGAATTATGCTAGATGATTGGCATTCAGAAATAAGCCTTGTCCCAGTTATGGCTGCTATTGGAGTTGGTGAGGAATCTAAGGAAAGGGCTAGACTCTTAGTAGAAGCTGGTGCAAACGTGCTGCTAATTGATGTTGCCCACGGAGACCATCAGAATGTCATCGATATGCTGAAATGGTGTAAAGAAAATCTAAAAGATAAAGTTGACATCATTGCTGGTAATATCGCTACTGCTGAGGCTGCAGAAAGATTACAAGAAGCAGGGGCTGATGGACTAAGGGTTGGAATTGGAGGCGGATCTCTATGTACAACTAGGATTAAAACAGGATTTGGAGTCCCTAATGTTACTTCTTTGCAAGAGGTATCAAGGGTAGCAAAGGTTCCTGTAATGGCAGATGGTGGCATTAGGAGTTCTGGAGATATTGCAAAGGCTTTAGCCGTCGGGGCAAATAATGTTATGCTTGGATCGCTTCTAGCAGGAACAGACGAAGCACCTGGAAAAATTATAGAAAAAGGAGGCTCACTCTACAAGAGATATAGAGGATCAGCTTCTCTTGAAACTAAAACAGCTCATGGTCAGGAGCAAAGAAATGTTGAGGGTGAATCCACAACTATACCGTTTAAGGGCGGAGTTAAATTTGTTATCGGCGGATTAATCGATGGGGTTAAGTCAGCACTTTCCTATGCTGGAGCGGATAGCTTAGATAAATATGCACCTACATATGTAGAGGTTACTAATTCAGGAGCAAGAGAAGCTAAGCCTCATTTAATTGCTTAATTTCTTTTTTGGGTTTCCCCGCACATTTTTTGGAGATAGTGAATATTTTCCATCACGTTATCAAAATTAGGCATTACAGGAATAGCTTCAGGCAATCTTTGCGGAGGAGAAACAACAGAATCTGAGTCAATCACTCTCAGCTCTCTGGTGCTTGAGGCCGCTTTGGCTTCCTCCTGGATGTCTAAGATTTCCCTTTCGATGAGGTTTAAAATCTGAGCTATTTCCCTTTCTCTAGATATTCTCTCGTTTGTGCATTCTGTTTGCACCTGAACGATTTCTCCATTAAGTCTAAGGATATCACCTCTTTGCTTTTCTAGTTCTGAATAAACATCCTTGCAGTCGTTTTCCTGTATAAGGGAAGGACCAAGAGTAATTAGAACTATGCTAAATAAAACTATTAATAGGGCCGTAATTCTTTGCCCCTGTGTAAATTTTCCTAGTATTTCGGAGATATACTTAAACATCCCCTTATATATCAAAAAACTATGCTATATCTGACTCTGCAACAACTTCTATTTTGCAGTCTTCATAGCACTTACTAAATCCACCGGGTCTAGTATTTTTATATCCCTTAGAGCTCAAAGCATCATCTTCCTGTCTAGTTATCCAGCAAGCACCCGGATACGTTTTTATCTTATCCAGGACCTCACCCTCAGTAGAGCACTCGTTTGTCATTTCCTTAATAAATTGACCAACTGGGATTGTGTGCTCCCAAACAATTTTAGGTTTTCTCGGAGCATAATTACCTAGCACATTTCTCTGTTCCCATCTGGCATCGAAGGGATTTATATCAGGTGCAATTTCTCTAAATAGCGCCAATGCATTTTTGGAGATGAGTTTTGCCCTGTCTCCGCTCCAAACTCTAATTAGATGGTTGAGATTACCGAATATTTGGGATCTAATGATTGGATCTTTATTTTCCTGGAGCTCCCTGATGTGGGCCCAAGCAATTCTAGCAAAGGAAAGATCGTATGCCTCCCTGTTTACTACCTGTCTGTTCTTATTGAATTTTTTCATTACTTGTTAAATCCAACCTCCTTGTTTTTAGATTTGATTTTGGGCTTAATTTTAAGACCGTTTAGTCGATCCATGGTATCTTCAAAGGTATTTCCCATAGCACATACTGAGATAACTAATTCCCTCATATGAGCTAGAGAAAGCCCCTTCGTTTTTTCGATCCACTCATCAAGATCGATGGAAAGACATAGATTTTATTTTATCCTCTCTCTATCTCTGTATTTGCCGTTCCTTTCAATTTTATTGGACTTTGCTTTGATATAATTTAATCATACTCTATTTTTATTTTAAGTGGTGAATTGTGGTAAATTGTGGTGAATTATTTTTAAAAGAACATTGCGTTCCAAATTAACCAACTTGGACGACGTTTACCGAATTCTTTAGCCTTTTTACCATAGGCATCAACCTCATCGATTATACAATGGTTACCGTCAGTACTTACGCTAACTAGTCTACCTCTAAGGGTAGAACTATAGTTATCACTAAACTCTTTACCAATAGCGTTACGAAGGTCTTGAACCTTGTCTAAACCATCGAACCCCTCTTGAATACTTAATGCTATCATATTGCTTTAACTTTTAATTACAAGGTGAAATAGAGATATCCAACATTTTGTTTCATTATACCTCCATTAGGGATATAAATTCATCTTCAGTACCAAGTGGAGTCGGCTCAGAGCATTGAATCTCATAATCCACATATTCGAAACGCTCTGTGATTGTCTCATGCTTATCCAACATCTTTTGGAAAGCCTCAGCTATGTTGTTAGCATAGAATAGAGTATCACCATCCATCTCAATTATGAACTGATGACCACCTTTAGGTTTCCAGTGTGGAACTTCTTCGAACCCGTCAGTGCCAACGTTATAGTTTTCGAAATACTGAGTGTTGATAATAACTTTGCTTTTCATAATGTAGTTAGCTTTAATTACAGTACTAATATAAACAAAAATCTTGAGTCAACAAAACTTTTAGTGAATTATTTTTATTACTTCACCATTTTCATAATGCTTTTCAGACCAATGTGAAGTTTTAATTTTCATATCACTTTCAGAATCCCACTTAGTATAGTATTCTTTCCACTTATGAATTAACTTATATTTACCTTTTTCATCAATACCACCTTCATACTCTCTTTCTCCACTTGATAGGTCATTGTAATCCGTTAGCCTATCATTATGGATTAATTGATTATTTAAAATTTTTAGAAGTTTTAACATTGTTACTTTACTTCTGTTAATTTATATTTTTTTCCTTCAATTTTTACTATTTTAGCTTCACAAGATGGGTTTGGTCGATTGTCTATTACCACTCCATCTGAGTTTTCAAAGTAGATTTCCTTTCCTTTTGAATTGTATTCACTTTTTGACCAACATCCATTTGAATCTTCATAGTAGATTTCCTTTCCTTTTGAATTGTATTCTTTTTTTGCCCAAAATCCAGTTGAGTCTTCATAATAGATTTCGTTTCCTTTTGAATCAAATTTTCTTTTTGCCCAATATCCCACCGAGTCTTCCCAGTATATTATGTTCTCATCATTATCTCTAATAATAAATGGAAAGTCTTTCACATTAAGTTGTTGTGCGATTGTTTTCATTTTACTTCTTTTAGTTGGTATTTCTTTCCATCAATCTCTACCACTTTGCCTTCACAGTTTTGCTTTGGTCGGCTGTCTATTACCGTTCCATCTGAGTTTTCATAGTAGATTTCTTTTCTGAATTATTGTTTTTTGAATCTTCTTTTGGAGTTGCAGATGGGGGATCCGCGATGTCTCCTACTTTCAAGTCCGACTTTTGTTTTATTTGAAGATTCTTGACGTGTCCCTCTAAGATTGATTTTAGATCTTCTTTTAGTTGGTATTTCTTTCCATCAATCTCTACCACTTTGCCTTCACAGTTTTGCTTTGGTCGGTTGTCTTTTACATCTCCCTCTGAGTCTTCATAGTAGATTACGTTTC
>CALAZP010000223.1 GCA_937926355.1 uncultured Saprospirales bacterium | reverse complement strand
GTGGGTTTTGGTTGAGATATTAAAATGGTCCTTACTTTTTTATATTTCTGTTCCAAGATTTTTCCTTTCGCTGTCATCCCAATTTAAATTTTGCTTATAGGAGTAACTGACTAAAAATCAGTTTGTATATAACCAAAAAAGGTCCTATTTCCAGCGTGCAAATATACAATAAAAAGTGAAACTTGTTAGGAGACACCAAGGTGAAATTAATCTGGGCTGCTCTAAAATAGCGAAGGAAGAACATCGTTATTGTGAATAGAATACCGGTAATAAAAAGAACTTTTTCAAAGGCTAAACTAGGAAACATTGCGAATAAATTAATTGGGGCCAATAGGATTCCAAGAACTATGTATAATACAATAATAGTGGAGGAGTAATAATGAGATGCCTTTTTGAATCCATATAGCAGCCCCACCAATCTAACAGCGATAACTTTTATCAGTATTGCCAAACAAATAGCCAGAAAGATTTGGTTAACTGACCATTTTGCGAAAAGCAGATTACAAAAAATGGCAAGTGAGTAAACAGATGCAATGAAGGGAAAAATAAAAGCAAAAATCCCTTTAGAGTGAATGTCTTTAATGAGCTGTTTAAATCCATTGATCGAAGCAAATGCATAAAGACATCGCATCACTAAAGGTCTAAAAAGGGTAAAGAGAATGGTAAAAGCTACGAAAGATACCAGAATGGCCACCCATAAATGAGCTAACGGATTCTTTACAACTACTCCAATTGGATTAATGTCGAAAGGATTTTGAGCTGTCGCTTTTAAAATAAAAAAGTTCAGAGATCTCAAAAGTTTGATTTTTTGATAAAATTAAAGACAATAAGGAATAATTCACGCATTTGATGAAGTTCGAGTTAGATTATTTAATGAATAAAACTTATTTTTGCTCACCCGTTTAAAACGGGGTTAATTTTTGAAATATTAAAGAAATTTTTAATAAATAACTTCTTGAAGGATGGCACTTATTAGTAAAATAAGAAAAAACTCTTGGATACTAGTAGTTTTGATTGGTTTAGGATTAGGGGGATTCATAATAATGGATATGACTTCTGGTCAGCAAAGTATTTTCGGGAGTGGTCAAACCATAATCGGAGAGGTAGAGGGTGAAAAGTTAGATTGGGCAGAATTTAATAGGACAGACGAGTTGTTATACGGCGGTTCTGCAAGTGAAGTTTATGGTCGAAGAGAGGCTTTATGGAATTACTTCGTGGAGCAATTTATTGTAAATAATGAAGCTTCAAATTTAGGTTTAGGAGTGGGAAGGGAAGAGCTAAGAGAATTGGAGTTTGGACAGAACTTGAGCCCTGTAATTGTCCAAAGGTTTTCGGATCCCAACATGCCGGGAATGGTAAATCGGCAACAATTAGAATTTTTCAGACAGGTTATTGACAACAACCAGATGGAAGTAGCTATTCAATCTGGTCAGTTGAATCCTACATTCCCTTCTTTTTGGAGACATCAAGAAAAAGAAATTATCAAGGATCGATTACAAACTAAGTTAATTGCAGTAGTATCTAAAGGAATGTATACTCCTTCATGGGTAGCGGAGAGAATGGATATTGAGCAAAATCATCAAATTGATTTTTCTTATGTTCAAATCCCTTTTAATGAGGTGAGCGAAGAGGATGTCAATTTGACGGATGCTGATTACGAGACATTCCTGAAAAATAATATAGCAAGATTTAACTTAGAAGAAGAGCAGAGAAATATTGCATTTGTTACATTCGAGGTCAGCCCTACATCAGAAGATTCCCTTTTAATAAAAGAAAAAGTGGAGTCTTTAATTCCCGAATTAACTTATACAGATAACCTTCAAATATTTTTAGAGCAAAACTATGGCATCTTTGATGAGGCTTATTACAGTAGAGCACAGCTTCCTGAATCAATTGCTGACCTTGTTTTCGAGATGGAGGTCGGAACAGTTAACGGTCCTTTTATAGACCAGAATACCTATAAAGCAATTAAATTAACGGGTAAGAAGATTATACCAGATTCTGTTAAGAGCAGACACATACTTATATCCGCTACAAACCCAGCCGAGTTTCCTGCCGCACAGCAAAGAGTTGATAGTTTAATTGGATTATTAGAGGCAGGAACCCACTCATTTGATTCGTTAGCAGCTCAATATGGATCAGATGGAACAAGAACAACTGGAGGGGACCTAGGATACGTAGCGAATGGCACCATGGTAAAGCCATTTAACGATCTCATTTTCTTTCAAGCTGAACCAGGACAGTACTACACAGTAACTACAGATTTTGGAGTTCATTTAGTCGAAGTTACCGGAAGAAGATATATTAATAATACTGAGGCGGTTCAATTAGCGATCCTTTCTGAAACTATCGTTCCTTCTGAAGACACTCAAAATGAAATGTATGATCAAGTGTTAGAATTTACAAGTAACAATAGAACTATTGATGATTTAAGGAAAGCAGTTGAAGGGCGATCAGATTTATACTTGGAAACGGCATCTTCAATAAAGAAAAACGATTACAATATAGGTTCATTAGGTGGAGGCCAATCCTCTAGAGATTTAGTAAGATGGGCATATAGCGAAGAAGTCGGAAAAGTTTCCCCTGAAATCTATATTTATCAAGACCCCATCAATTATTACAACAACAAATATGTTGTAGCTGGAATTGTTTCTATTCAAAAACCGGGAATTCCAAGTTTAACTTCCATAAAAGATGAAATTATGCTTGAGGTTATGAATGACAAGAAGGGTCAATTATTGACTCAGGCAATTGGAGGAAAGAGTCTAGAAGAAATAGCTTCGTCCTATGGCATGAGTGTTGAGGATGCAGTAGGAATTACACTGAGTAGTAGTTTTGTACCTGGAATGGGCAATGAACCAAAAGTAATAGCAGCAGCTTTTAGTCAAAAGGAGGGAGAAATTTCTGAACCGATAATAGGTAATAACGGGGTGTATTTAGTAAAAACAGATAGAAAGCCTGCTTTACCTGCTGCAACAAACACCCCCAATATAAAACGGGCAATGATTACACAAAACCGATCTATAGCAGCTATGAGGTTATTGGAAAGCATGAAAAAAGATGCTGAAATAAAGGATAATAGATTCAGGTTTTATTAATAGTTTATTTAGTGGTAAACCAACTTCAAAAAACAGTTTTCCTATGTCAGATGTAAAAAATGCAGGCAGAAAAGGGTATTGTTTAATGTATTTCTTAATACTATTCTTCTTGTTTGCTGTACTTGTGGTTTCTATTTACAAGTACAATTTTAGATTGGAGTTCTAGTAAAATATTAATATCAAAGTCTTTATGATTAATCAATCTCATATAATTGGTTAATCTCATTTTGATATTTATCAAGAATAACCCTTCTTTTTAACTTCATAGTTGGTGTTAATTCGGCTTGGGAGCCATCCGTTTTAGAAGGTTCCCAACTACCGGAAACTAAAGCAAATTTTTTGATTTGTTCAACTCGGCCCAATTCACAGTTTATGTCGTTTATTATTCGTTGATATATTTCTATAAGTAATGGGTTATCTAAGTTATTTTCAACTTTGATATTATGGCCTTTATTTTTTAATTCTTTTTCAAGTGCTTCATACGAGGGTACTATTAAAGCAGAAACAAACTTCATCCTTTCGCCAACAACCATGGCTTGTTCGATTAGAAAATTTTCTTTCAGAGCATTTTCAATGGGCGCGGGGGCAACGTATTTACCTCCAGAGGTTTTTATTAGCTCTTTCTTTCTATCCGTAATTTTTAAAAAACTGATTCCATTCTTTTGAGTTATTAATTTTCCAATATCTCCTGTTTTAAACCAAGACACGCCATTAATTGTCTTCAATACTTCTTCTGTCTCCCTAGGCCTGTTGTAATATCCAAGCATTATATTAGGACCGGAGGCTAATATTTCTCCTTCCCCATCTAAATAAGTGCCTTCTGAAGTATCTATAAATATAGAAACTTTATCTAGGCAAGGTCCAACTGTTCCAATTAGCGCTTTATGGGGTTCAAAACGCCCAATACATAAACCTGGAGAAGTTTCAGTAAGTCCATACCCTTCTCTAATTGGTATACCCGCTGCAGAGAAAATTTTTATCATTTTTTCTGGACACGGAGCTGCTCCCGTTAGTATTCCTCTGACTCTCCCCCCTAAGGCAGCTCGCCATTTACTAAAAATTAATTTATCCGCTATGGCAAATTGAAACCTGTTTATTAAGGTTCTTTTGAGGTCATATTCGTAATCTTCCGTTAAATTTAAAGCCCAGAAAAAAAGCTTGTTTTTTAAACCAGTTAGTTCAAGTCCTTTGTTGTATATTTTTTCATATACCTTTTCTAAAAGCCGTGGAACGGTTGTAAAAAAATGAGGTTGGACCGTTTGAAGCATTCCTTCTTCACCACCTAGTTCATCGGTACCGCAGAACACAACATTACATCCTTTAAAAGCATAATGATAAGATGCTGTCCTTTCGAAAATATGACAAAGGGGTAAAAAACTTAAAACAACATCTCCAACACCAATGGGAGAGATAGGAGAGATTGCTATAACATTACTTACAATATTGGAATGAGACAACATCACACCCTTTGGGTTTCCAGTAGTTCCTGATGTATAAATAATTGTTGCTAATTCCTCTTCAGAGATGGTAGATTTAATTGATTCTAAAGATTCTACATTTGGAGTTTGGCAAATGGACTGCCAATGTTGACCGTGATTATGAGGATCTAATGTAATGATGTGTTGAAGTGAAGGAACAAATTGTTGAGCATCACTAACTTTGTCAAAGAGATCATCCTTGCCAACGAAAACTATGGAAACACCAGCGTCATTAAAGATGTATTCATATTCTTTAGCACTTATGGTGGGGTAAACAGGCACATTAATTGCACCAATCTGTTGAATGGCAATATCTATTATGGTCCATTCTGGGCGATTTTGATAAGTAGCAATAGCAATCTTGTCTCCTTTTTGAACGCCAAGGTTTAACAAACCAGAACTTAGTTCATTAGCAAGGGTAATTATTTCAGCTGTAGAAAAATATTTCCATTCTTGATTGTACCTATATCCGAACGCTTTATTTTGCGGGAAATGCTCATTTTGAAAATGAATGAAGTCAAATGTTCTGGTTGGGTTCATTTTTATTTGGATTTATGGCTCTTTGAAGGTAGTATATTTTGCCTAAATCACAAAAAAAATGGTTAATTGTCTGAAAATCGGGAATGGGATTTTATAAGCTCGATTTGTTCAAGAGTTTGCTGTAGACCATTTACCACAACAGTATTTTTATTTGTTTTTAGAGGTTGAGCGATTACTTGATATCCGGATAAAAATATTTTTGACTGCGGAAAAATAGCTTCAAGCTTTAAAACGTAATTCTGAATGGGTTCAGCATTGAAGTGTTCCGAAAGAATGGTAAAAACACAAAAATTATTTTTGTCGTTTTGCATGCTCTTAAGGTCACTTAATGTAACATTAGGACCAAGGTAAAGTACAGGGAAATTTCGCGAGCGCAAAATATAATGGAGAAACAGCAAGCTCAATTCTTGTTTATCCCCTTCTGGGAGATAAAGAATGAATGTAGGATTATTGGTAGTTAGGTTGTTTGGGATTCCATCAATTGCCGAAATTAGTTTACGTTTAATAAGTTGAGTAATGAAATGTTCTTGTAACGAATTGACGGAACCTGTAAGCCAAAGAACTCGCAATCTATCTAAAAATGGATATATTAGTTCGAGGATAGTTTGCATAAACCCATTCTCTTGGATATATCTATTGAGTATTTTTTCAAACTTAATTTCATTTAGCTCCAACATTGCCAGCGTTAGCTCCTCTAAATAATTGGAATAATCTTCAGTTTGAAGAGAAAGCTCCCGAGTTTTATCGGCAATTTCCTCATTACTCATACTGGCTATTTTTGATATTTTGTATCCATTCTGATTGAGTACTACAATATTTAATAGTAATTTAAGATCGCTATCTTGGTAGTATCTAATATTGGTCTTTGTTCTTAGGGGCACAAGTAGCCCATAGCGTTGTTCCCACATTCTTAGAGTGTGCGCTTTAATACCAGACAGTCTTTCTAAATCTTTTATCGAATATACCGCCACAATTTGCCAGGTAAAGAATGACCAAAATAATTGTAAATTGTAAAAAACCCGAAGGTCACAGTAGGGGAAAACATATATCTATTGAAAAAGTTTAACTAATGAAAAATATTAATTTTAGTCCATATACAAAAATATTTATGATGAAAGTTATGAATAAAGGAATGGTGGTGTCAATTTTTTGCTACTTGTTAATCTTAGTTAACCTATCAGCACAAAATTGTGAGTATATGTTAGAAATGATTGACTTTGGCGGTGATGGTTGGAATAATGGCGCAGCGGTAAGGGTTATTATTAACGAGGATACAGCTGTTTATAAATTGGATGATTTAGTGGATAATGGAGGTTATAAAAGGGTGCCTATATTAGTTAAAGAAGGAGATCAAATTTCTCTGGTATATCAATCAGGAGGAATTCAAGATATTGAAAATGCATATGCTTTATATGATTCTGAAGGGTTTGAAATATTATCACAAGGGGTATTTCCCATGCCGGGAATGGTATACAACGCTATTGTAAAGTGTCCTAGTTGTTTAGTTTCAGCGACGGAAGGAATTTTTATTAGTTCTATAAAGGCTACCTCTGCTGTAGTGAGTTTGGCGCACCCCAATGAAAATGCAGCACTTCAAGTATTGGTAAAACAAACGGAAGATTTTTCATCAGGTGTTAGGGTATTTAAAAATATTGGGGAGAAAGTAAATCTGAATGGGTTACAAGAAAATACGTCGTATGAAATTGAGGTAATGGTAGTTTGCGGCCCTGGAGACACAAGTAGAGTTTTGGGGCCAGAAAATTTTACGACTCGACGTTCAGTTGATGTGGGGATATCGGACATTTCAATGCCTATTAGCTCGTGTGATTTAGAGCAAAACGAAGAGATTTGGGTAACAATGACCAATTACGGTGCTGATCCACAAGCTTTGTTTGAGTTTAAATTTAGTGTTGACGGACAGGAGGCCAACATCAATGTACCATTGGATGGTTATTATACCGGTGTTTTAGGGATGGATAGTTCGTATACGATATCTTTTGATCAGAAATTTGATTTTTCAGAAAAGAAAACATACGAGGTTAAAGCGTGGACGGAGGTTCCAAATGATTCAAATATGAAAAATGATACCTTCTCCTTAATGGTTACCAGTATCCCAATTATACAAGAGTATCCCTATTTAGCTGAGTTGGAGCAAAGCCAAGAAGGATGGACGACCACACCAATCAGAAAGAGTGTTTGGGAGTATGGTATTCCACAGGGAGCTTTATTAAATACTGTAGGAAATGGAAGCAAATGTTGGGCAACTAACTTAAACGGATATTATCAGAATGAGGAAACGGCTTATTTGTATAGCCCATGTTTGGATTTTTCAGATTTGGATGTGGATCCATATTTCTCCTTTAATATGTGGTTAGACTTAGAAGATAATTATGATTTTTTATGGTTGGAATATAGCACAGATGATGGCGGTAATTGGGAAAAATTAGATAGTAAGGCCTCGGATTTCAATGGGTATAACAACCTTACAAAAAAGGCATGGACAGGTACAGGAGGAAGAACTTTTAGTTCTTGGCAATATTCTTCTATAAGGTTGGTGGGCTTATCAGGAGAACCTTCAGTTAGATTAAGATTTGTCTTGGAAACAGACGATGCGGTTACGGGAGAAGGGGTTGGATTGGATCAATTTGCCATAAGTGAACCCAATAATAGAGATGCAGTTGCTTTAACAGCTGTGAATATTCAAAATTCAAATTGCGGTTCAGTTGCTGACCAAATTAGAATAGAGTTTGCTAATCGAGGCAATTTCAATATTAGCAGCCTTAGGCTAGGGTATCAAGTTAATTCAGAGCCACCTATCATTGAATCGCTCAGCGGATTATCCATTCAACCAGGTACAACAAGTTCTTATTTGTTTAGAACACCTTTCAATTCTTTATCGGATGATGACCTGCAGATTAAAGCATGGGTAGTTTTAAACAATGATGAGAATATACAAAATGACACAGCATATTACACTTACCAAAGAGCAAGAAAGCTGCCATTTATAGAGGATTTTGAAGAGAATAGTTGGTTGCCGGATTGGTTTATATCTCCTAATTCCGTTTATTCATCAACGCATGGAAATACCAGTCAGGTATTAGCCTTTAACCTTTATGAAGCCGGATCAACAGCGGAAATTATTTTGCCCAGTTTTGGAATAATTAGAGAAGGAGATTCCATAACTTTTGACTATCGCCTTACCTCATTTGAAACGGATGGATCTGTACCACATATTATGAGTAATGCGGATTATATTGTGGTAGAGGTATCGACGGATTGTGGTAATCAGTTTGAAAATATTTATACCATCAATAGCGCCAACCAAGAAATTTCAGCGGAAATGCAAACCATTAGATTGTCATTAGACGCATTTGTTGGGGAATATGTTAAGATTGCGATTAGAGCGGTTCATGCGACGGGAGATTATTGGTTTGATATTGACAATGTAGGAATTTTTGGATGCGGAGCACCCCCGAATATAGAAATTACAACGATACCTGAAACAAGTGTAGGAGCGAAAGATGGAGGCATTATTATTAATGCTCCATTGGAGTATAGAGACTACATAGAATATTTTTGGAACAATGGCCAAGAAGGGAGAACATTAAACAATGTAGGAACTGGAACGTACGTTTTGACCATGAAAGATGTTTTTGGTTGTTCTTTTGAAACACCCATCAATATTGGCCTATTGTCTAAACGGATGGATGAACTGACTTCAGAACAATTTTCGGTCTATCCAAATCCGACGAAAGGAGTGTTGAAATTAGAACTGAACCTAGACCAAACAGAAAACATTCAAGTTAATTTGTTTAACCTAAATGGACAATTGATTCATACAATTGATGCAGGAAAAACTAATCTGTACTCAGAAGAATTAAACTTTTCAGCGCAACCAGCAGGAGTATATTTCTTACAAATTATAACTCCAAGTGCGATTGGCGCCAAAAGAATAATACTTCATCCTTAAACCATCAGACTTTAATTTTGTATCAAGGAGGTAAATTTTAAATAGAGAGGAGATGAAAATTGGAATAGTTTGTTACCCGACGTACGGTGGAAGTGGAGTAATGGCAACGGAACTTGGTGTAGCCTTGGCTAAAAGAGGTCATGAAATCCATTTCATTACCTACAAAAGACCGGCAAGATTAGCCAATTTTCAAGAAAAAGTTTATTTCCACGAGGTCGATGCGGAGGATTATCCGCTTTTTGAATATTCTCCCTATGACACAACCATGGCTAGCAAATTGGTGAATGTTGTGTTGTATGAAAATCTAGATATTTTACACGTACATTATGCTATACCTCATGCTGCCATAGCATATATGGCTAAAAAAATTCTCCTTAATAAGGGAAGGTATATTCCTGTTGTTACAACCCTTCACGGGACGGATATTACTTTGGTTGGAAAAAATAAAGATTTTGCCCCTGTGGTAGAATTTTCGATCAATAAATCAGATGGAGTTACCGCGGTATCTAAAAGTTTGAAGGAACAAACAATAAGGTCTTTTAATCTTGAAAACGAAATTGAGGTTATTTATAATTTTGTAGATTTTACCAGATTTAAAAAGACTAGTAAGGAACATTTCAAAAAGGCAATTGCACCTAATGGTGAAAAAATCCTCACCCATATTTCTAATTTTAGAAAAGTTAAGAGGGTGGATGATGTAATAAGAGTATTTGATAAAGTTCATCATGTTTTGCCGTCTAAATTATTATTGATTGGAGATGGGCCAGATAGAAGAAAAGCGGAATCACTGTCCAGAGAATTAGGACTTATTGATCATATCAGATTTTTGGGAAAGCAAGATGCAGTGGAGGAGATATTAGCAGTTTCGGATGTGTTTTTAATTCCTTCGGAAAATGAGAGCTTTGGTTTGGCAGCATTGGAAGCAATGGCATGTGAAGTACCTGTCATATCTACTGATGTAGGCGGATTGCCAGAGGTTAATATCCATGGTAAAACAGGGTATTTGAGTCCTATTGGTTCTGTAGAAGACATGGCTAAAAACACCCTAAAAATAATAGGAGATGATCAGAGGTTGCTTCAATTTAGACAAAACGCATTAGAGCAAGCTAAAAAATTTGCTCTAGATTTAATTTTACCTCAGTACGAAGCATATTATGATCAAGTATTGAAGAGTAGTATGCATCCAGCAAGTTAAGTTGTAGTATTTATTTGGTAAAAAATATTTTTCCAGTCGCTGCATCAGGTTTCTGGCTAGTAAAAAAATCAGTTTCCCCACTACTAAATACTAAATAAACGCCAGTGGCTACTCTCTGGCCGGATGTATTAATGCCGTTCCAGATAGCTCGCCCACCGTTAGCCATGGTTTCATAAACCAGTTCTCCAGTAATAGATGTAATCTTTACTTTGGCATTTTGAGCCAATCCATCTATAACAATTGGGCCGTTGTAATCGGGTAAAACGGGATTTGGATAAATTAATAAAGGTTGGGCATGAAATTTTGAAGCAGCGGTAGCGGTGCTTTTTAGAGAAACTAAACCCTTATCACTTCCAAAGTATACAATGCCGGATGTAGGCTCGACAAAAATGGTGGTGATGGTATTGCTGGGTAAAGGACTATTGTCTATGGTGTAATGGCTTAATTGTTGAAGGCCATCTTCAGACAATAGAAAAACCCCATTTTGAGTTCCTACCCACTTTCTATTAGCCCCATCGATTGCTAAACTCATTATTTCCTCAGAGCTTAATAGGTTGGTGACGATTCCATTTTGTTCAAATAGCCTTTTGATTCCGCGACAATTGATATTAAAGGGGTCATTACCACAATCAAAGATGGCAATACCTTGATCTGTTCCCACCCAAACTTCTCCGTTTTGATCTATTTCTAGGCAATTGGTTCTATTAGTAGGTAACTCACTGTTTGACGAGCTAAAAGTTTTGCATTGATTATCGGATTCAACCTCCAGAAGGTTTTCATTAAATACGATGAATCCGGCACCATTGCTATTAGATACTATCCATTTATTGCCATATTGATCAATCCTAACTTGATGCAGCTCCAGAATACCACATGAAGGATTAAATGCTTTCCAACTTTTATCTGGTAAAAAAACAGAAATCGGTTTAGCTGCTAGGTGATTAATTACCCACAAGTTGGAGTCATCGTCAAAAGCAAGTCCACTAATTCTTGTCCTTTTGCTATCTCCAATAGTATTGGTTAAGGAAGAATTGGTATTATCAAATAGGGTATAAGTATCATCTTGAAGTTCTAATAAACCTTCGTAAAAAGAACCGAAGTATATCTTCCCATTTTCCGGATGTTCGGCAACGGTTAAGATATCCAAAAGATCGTCGTCGTCCCCACCACTCCCATAAATTTCATCCCTTCCCCAAAAAGCTCTTGAGGTGTTACGGTTATAATTTTTCCAACCATTTTGAGATAATTCATAGACTCCATGATCAAGAAATTTATAACCAAAGGTTGGATTTACTCCCCCTGCAGCTACCCAAATGGATTCTTTTCCTTTTGATATACTGTAAGTACTGGAAGCATAGGGGCTATTAAAAGAAAAAGTTTCACAATCGTTATTGACCAAATCCACCACCCGCCTAAAATTGGACCATCCATCAGCAAGCCAAAAACTTCCAAATTGATCTTCAACACCATATCTAGGACGGTTGATACAAGGAGGGTCTAAAGTTATTGGATTTTGAGATTCGTCGGGAAAGTAAACAACGGCATCATTGTTGCACGATGAAACACAAGAAAGACCAACTAACAGACCTTTTTGTTCAGCGGAGAGATATTGGATGTCATACCCCTCTTTAATAAAAAAGGGAAACGCAAAGAATCCATCAAAGGCCATAACTTCACCAGAAACCTCAAAAAATAATTGCTGGTTCCACAGGGTCATTGGACCAGCAGTATAATTTATTGGCAGGTTAAAGGATTCTCCTAATGCTTCCCAAGCTGAAAAATTCTCTGGGAAAGGATTGGAGAGGGCTGTTCTAAAGATTCCTTCGTTAGAAGAAAGGTAAATATATTGATCATAGACTAAAACATCATTGACATTAAATCCGGTAAAAGTGGAGAATTTAAATTCAAATGAAAGAGGATCAATAACAGAGATCCCGTAGGAGGTAGCCAGGTATACATTGCCATCAGAATCTTGCTGAATTTTATTGATCCGTTTGGTTCCTGTAAAAGTCTTAAAGTTGGCAATTTGATTAAGGGAAATAATTTTTTCATTGAGAATAATATCAAGAGCACTATTTTCAAAAGCGACCATTAGCCCATTAATGGGGGTGCTTAGATATTTAATTGTATTGATAGAGGCATAGCTCAGACCTTCCACTGTAGTTAAAAAGGAATATTCTTGTGTTTTTTTATCGATAGATACGATTCCTAACCCAGAGGAATAATAGATATGGGTTTCACTTTGAGTTACTTCTAAACCAACTTGGAATGGCAGATGATTTTTCCATTCCCCTACGGCATTTTGGCTGTAAGTAAGGGTGATAAAAAAGCTGAAAACGAGTGACCAAACTGACTTCATTTTTTATAAAAATTTGTTGTTTGGAGATATCTAAAAACGGCATCGGGAACCAGATACTCAACGGATCGGTTTTCTTTTATACATTTTCTTATATACGTTGCGGAAATATGCATTTGGGGTGTATCAAAAATTCGAATGCTTGGGTGATTGAGTAAGCTTTCGGGAACATGAAATGTTGGCCTATTATATAAGTAAATACGGTAGTGTTCTAGTAATTGTTCATAGTTTTTCCATCTATGTAAATACTTAAGGTTATCCCCTCCCATGATGAGGGTAAAATCTTTAGAGGGGTATTTTTCTTTAAGGTACATTAGTGTATCGATGGTATATGATGGCGTGGGCAACGCAAATTCAATATCGCTAGAACGCAGAACAGGATTGTCTCCGATGGCAAGGTTTACCAAGTGTAACCTATCGTAATTATTTAAAAGTGCAGCTTGGGGTTTGAGAGGATTTTGAGGGGAAACAATTAAAATTACTTCATCTAAATCCGTTTGTGTTGCCATATAATTGGCAATAATCATATGGCCAACATGCACTGGATTAAACGAGCCAAAGAAAAGTCCCGTTTTTTTTTCGGAAAAATTCATCCAGGATATTATTCAGGTCAATTACCAAGCATTACAGGCATAACCAACATTAAAATTTCTGTTCCTTCAATTTGATCTGCAGGGGTTAAGATTCCTGCTCTTGTGGGAGTAGAAAGCTCAATTTTGACCTCATCAGATTCCAGGACATTTAGCATTTCTACTAAAAATTTGGCATTAAATCCAATGGTAAAAGGTTCTCCTTCAAAAACACAATTGAGCTCTTCAACGGCCTCATTCGAAAAATCTATGTCTTGAGCAGATAGGGTAAGTATCTCTTTTCCAATATTAAGGATTACTTGGTTGGTGGTCTTGTTAGAATATATGGCAATTCTTTTAAGTGAGTTTTGAAAATCACCTTTAGAAATAGTCAATAAATGAGGGTTATCTACCGGAATAACTGCATTGTAATCAGGGTATTTTGCATCAATTAGTCTGCAAATTAGTCTGGTATCTCCAAAAGAAAAGAATGCGTTAGTATCATTAAAGGTTACACTGATGGAGCCGTTATCTGGCAATGCATTTTTTATGAGGTTTAACGCTTTTTTAGGTACTATGAAAGAAGCATTTTCTTCGCTATCTATTCCTAGATAAGAAAATTTTACCAATTTATGAGCATCGGTAGCTACAAGGGTTAAGCGGTCACTTTCAATTTCAAAAAGCACTCCGGTCATAGGGGGTCGCAATTCATCAGTACTTGTAGCAAAAATAGTCTTGGAAATCCCCATTTCTAGAATATCACTAGGAATAGAAAAGGTGTTCACCATTTCCGGACTAGGAATTGCTGGATAATCACCACCGTCTTCACCTGCTATTTTGTATTTTCCATAAGCTGAGGTAATTTCCACCATTTTGGTATCTTCCTCTATGGTAAAGGTAACGGGTTGCTGGGGAAGTGCCTTTAGGGTATCAAGAAGGATTTTAGCGGGGATGGCTACACTTCCCTCTGCATCAGCCATTACTTCAATATAGGAGGTATAAAAAGTCTCCATATCTGAAGCTACTACAAAAAGTTTATTGTTTTTAATAGTAAAAAGGTAGTCCTCAAGAATTGGGAAAACCTGATTACTTCCAATTGAACCCGAGGCTAATTGAAGGTGTTTGAGTAATTCAGCTGAGGAAACACTAAACTTCATCTCTTTTTAGTTTTGAACAAAAATACTGTTTATAAAGAACATTTGCACGAACCATTTTAATATCAAGTCAGATAAAACTATATGCCACCTAAAGCGCCACGGATTTATCCTATACAGCCCCCCCCTTTTCCTATTCCTAAAAGTTTTATTTTATCCAATGGGCTTAAGGTTTTTTTAATTGAAGGAGGTAGTCAGGAATTGATTAAGTTGGAAATTATATTTTTTTCTGGAAGACCTTACGAAAGTCAGCCATTGATAGGAAGGGTTACCAATAGCTTATTGATCGAGGGTTCTGACCAAATCACTGGTTCTGACTTGGCTGAAAAATTGGACTTTTATGGAACTTCCCTAGAGTTGCCATTTAATTTGGATGCGGGTCGAATATCCATTTATTTATTAAACAAACATTTTAAGGAAGTATTAAAATTAATTGGAAAGATATTTCAAAATCCAGCATTTCCGATAAAGGAACTAGATGCTTACAAAAACAGGAACCAAGCCAGGTTAAAAGAAGATCTGGAAAAAATAGATGTATTAGCATACAGGAGTATAACGGAATTAGTATTTGGAAAAGAACACCCTTATGGATACAACAGCAGCGAGGAAAAATACCTCAAAATTGGGAGGAAAGAATTAATTGAGCATTTTGAAAAGTGGTATAAGGCTGAGAATGCTGCTGTAATTTTAAGTGGAAAGTTGCCAACCAACACTAGGGATATCCTCGAAGGAACTTTAGGTCAAACTATTCATAATGGATTTAATGGAGAGCTGCCTAAAATAAAGAGGGAAACTTTGTTATCTTATGGCGTATATCCAATGGAAATGGAGAACAATCAGCAGACTGCAATCCGAGTTGGTGGTAATATGTTTAATAAATCTCATCCTGATTACGTTGGATTATTTGTTTTAACTACAGTTTTAGGCGGCTATTTTGGCTCTAGGTTAATGGGTAGTTTGAGGGAAGATCAAGGACTCACTTATAACGTTTATGCACATTTGGAAACCTTCAGGTACGGGGGATTCTTTGGAATAGGAACGGAAGTTTCTAAGGGTAAAGAAAAAGAAGCCATTCAATGTATACACCAAGAGGTCAAAAAGTTAAAAGAAAAATTGATATCCAATGAGGAGCTCAAGATGGTGAAAAATTACTTATCAGGAAGCTTTCTTAATTTATTAGACGGGCCATTTAATCAGGCAAGTGCCTTGAGAGAGTTGTTAATTGAAGACTTACCGTTAGATTATTTTGAAAAGGAAAATGTAAAAATAAGATCCATAACCAGTCAGAATTTGAGAGATCTGGCTAATAAATATTTGAATTTGGATAAAATGTATTGGGCAATCATTGGAAATACTAATTTATAGATAAAGGATTGATTATTTTTACTGTTCTAAAATATAGAATATACCAAATATGAAGTTTTTAAGCTTTTTCAAACAAGATATAGCCATAGACTTAGGGACAGCTAATACACTTATTATTCAAGATGGAGAAGTCATTGTAGATGAACCATCTATCGTAGCGATCGATAAAAAGACTGGGGAAACTATTGCTGTAGGCAAAAAGGCAATGCAAATGCATGAAAAAACTCATGAGAATATTAAGACAGTTAGGCCTTTAAAAGATGGGGTAATAGCAGATTTTCAAGCTGCGGAGAGTATGATAGAGGGTATGATTAACATGATAGGTCAAAAGAGGAGGTTTTTTTCTCATCTAAAAATGGTTATTTGTATTCCTTCAGGTATAACGGAAGTAGAAAAAAGAGCTGTATTTGACTCTGCTGATCACGTAGATTCTAAGGAAACCTACTTAATTTATGAGCCTATGGCTGCTGCCTTAGGTATTGGCTTGGATGTGGAGGAGCCTATTGGGAATATGATAATTGACATTGGAGGGGGGACAACAGAAATTGCAGTTATAGCACTTTCTGGTATTGTATGTGACCAATCCATTAGAATTGCTGGAGATGAATTTTCCAATGACATTGTAGAATATATGAAGCGGCAGCACAATATTTTAATCGGGGAGCGTACTGCTGAACAAATAAAAATCAATGTAGGGTCTGCCCTTCATGAATTAGATAACCCACCTGATGACTATGCTGTTAATGGTCGTGATTTGATGTCCGGAATTCCCAAACAAATCAAAGTTGGGTATCGTGAGGTGGCGCACGCATTGGACAAATCTATTTCTAAGATAGAGGAGGCGATAATAAAGGCGCTAGAAAGTACACCACCGGAATTAGCTGCAGACATCTATAAGACGGGATTGTACTTAACCGGAGGAGGAGCTCTTCTTAGGGGATTGGACAAGCGGTTAAATGAACGAACTAAATTGAAGGTACACATTGCCAAGGACCCATTAAAAGCAGTAGTTCATGGAACTGGAATTGCCCTTAATAATACAGAACGATATACATTTTTATTAGATAGAAGAAGTGTCTAAGAAAGCTATATGCTGGAATTTTTCAGATTAATTATAAAGAATATTACTTTTTTAGTTTTTATAATACTAGAAATCATTAGTGTTTTCTTAATTATCCAGTTTAGCGCTCCCCAAAAAAGACTTTTTGTCACATCAGCTTCTAGTGCAATAGGGAAATTAGTGAAAGAATACCAAGGTGCAATTTCCTTTTTTCGATTGAAAAAGGAAAATGACCTACTTATGGAGGAAAATGCATCCATAAGAGCACAACTTATAAGTTTGAGCAATAGATTAGAAGAAGAGAACGCAAGTAATTTCTTTTCAACTCAAAAGAATGAAATGATTCCATGCAAGGTACTTTCAAATTCAATAGCATTACCAGATAATTATTTGCTTTTGAATAAAGGTGAAAAAGATGGGATAAAACCGCAGATGGGAGTTTTTTCTTCCGTTGGTGTAGTTGGAATTATAATAGAAACAGGGGATCACTATGCAACGGCAATGAGTTTATTGCATAGACAAGCCAGGATTTCGGCGGGAATTGGGAGAACGGGTTTTTTCGGCAATATGGTGAGAAAAGAGGTTGACCCTTTTCACATGATAATAGAGGATATTCCTGCTCATGCAACAGTGGCGATTGGAGATACTATTGTAACTAGTGGATATTCAAATATTTTTCCCCCGGATATTCCTATAGGAGTGGTGAGTCAAATCAATGAGCCTATGGAGGGAGATTATTTTAAAACGTTAGAAGTTGACTTAATGAATGACTTATCTAAATTGACTTATGTCTATGCATGGGGCAGGGGCGAAGTAATTTTAAAGAACGATTAACGGAATGATATCTATTGCGTTTAGGTTTATATTTTTTGTGTTATTACAAGGTCTGGTTATGCATCAGCTTTCTAACACATTAGCAGAATTCCGTTACGTACAATTAATATTTTATCCACTTTTTGTCTTGCTTTTACCAATAAAAATGAAAACTGTTCAAAGTATGCTTTTGGCATTTTCAATGGGATTAGCAATAGATTTTTTTTATTCTTCCATCGGTATACATGCTGCTGCATTAGTATTTACAGCATATATAAAGCCCTTCGTGGTGCATCAACTTCAAATTCAGCCAACAACCTTTGGGAGAAGAGGGATTAAAATTATAGACATTGAATTTCCGATGTTCATCAGGCTGATGATAATTTTGACCTTCATCCATAATTTGGTTTATTTTTTATTATTGTCTTTTAGTTTTTCCAATTTTTTCCACACTCTTTTACTTACTTTTTTTAGTTCAATAGCATCATTATTGCTTATGGTTATGTATCTTTTAATTTTTCAACCCAAACAATAGTAAAGAATAGGTAAATGGACCGAACGAGAGTCATCAGGCTCGTTTTTTTTGCCGCAGGCGTACTACTAATTGCGAAGGCTTTTCAGCTGCAAATTATCGATAATTCAATTCAACAAAGGGCAAGTGCCACAGCGATGGATCGTTATGTGGTTTATCCATCAAGGGGAATTATTTATGATAGAAACGCTCAGTTAATGGTATATAACGAGCCATTGTATGACTTGATGGTCACTTATAATCAAGTGGATAAGGAAATGGATACCTTGTCTTTTTGCCAATTATTGGGTATAGATGTATTGGAGTTTGAGAAACTAATTAATAGGGATTGGTCTTCGGGAAGGTATTCTAAAAACATACCTTTTGTTTTTATGAATAAAATTGAAGCTGAATTAATGACTAGGTTTCAGGAAAATCTTTTTCGTTTTCCAGGATTTTTTGTTCAACGCAGAAATGTTAGAGGGTATCCAAATGATAGTGCACCACATGTTTTAGGATTCGTCAGAGAGGTAAATAGCGAAGAGGTATTGACAGGGCCTGAGGATTATCAATTGGGAGATTATATAGGTGCGAGTGGTTTAGAGGAAATTTATGAGATTCCATTAAAAGGAAGAAAGGGTGTAAAGTATGTGTTAAAAGATAATTTAGGAAGAGATGCTGGTTCTTATGAGAAGGGGACTTTAGACCTTCCAGCTGAGGCGGGAAGGGATTTGATTTCGACTATTGATATGGATTTACAATCCTATGCCTTAAGTCTAATGAAAAATCAAAAAGGAAGTGTAGTTGCTATAGAGCCTAAGACAGGAGAAATTTTAACGTTGGTCAGCACCCCTGGGTATGATCCTAATGATTTGACTATTGGAAGGCAGCGATCAGTTACCTTTCGGCAATTGTTATTGGATGAGGATAAACCTTTTTTTAATAGGGGGACGATGGCGCAATATCCTCCGGGATCTCTATTCAAACCATTAGTGGGATTGGTAGCTTTGGATATGGGGATTGTGAATGCTGAAGAAAAAATACCTTGTGCCGGGGCTTACTATTACAACGGTAGAATGTTTACTGGATGCAGGAATCACCCAGCGTGTAGGGGAATTTCGGATGCGATTAAATATTCATGTAACACGTACTTCGTAACCATTTATAGGCGTATGGTAGATCATTATGGGTATTATGAACCAGAAAAAGGGTTGGATACTTTTAATCAATATTTGGATCAATTTGGATTGGGTAAAAGGATTGGGGTGGATTTATCTAATGAAAAGCGGGGGTTTTATCCAACCAGCGATTATTTTGGTGAGTGGTATAAAGGCGAACGATGGAATTCATTATGGATTCAATCTTTAGCTATAGGTCAGGGGGAAATGTTGACTACCAATTTGCAATTAGCCAATGTAGCAGCTATGTTAGCCAATAGGGGATATTACTACCAGCCTCATTTAATAAAAGAAACGATAGAAGGGAAACAAAGGATAAAGCGGACGGTAGAAAAAGTGGACGTTGGAATTGATTCAATTCATTTCGTACCTATTATTGATGGTATGGAGGAGGTGGTAAGTAGCGGAACGGCTCGCTTGGCTCAGATTCCTAATATAAAGGTTTGTGGTAAAACAGGTACTGCTGAAAATCCACAAGGAGAAGACCATTCAATATTTTTTGCTTTTGCCCCTAAAGAAAACCCACAAATTGCTATTGTGGCCTATGTAGAAAATGGTGGATCGGGAGGTGGAATGGCTGCCCCATTAGCGAGTTTGGTAATGGAAAAATACCTAAAGGATACTATTACCTCTTCGAGAAAATGGATAGAACAGTATGTGTTGAATAAAAAAAGGGATAAATCACTATGATTATTTCAGCAATAGTAGCTACAAGTGAAAATGGAGTTATTGGAAAAGATGGGCAGATTCCATGGTACTTACCAGTAGATTTAAAATTTTTTAAGAAAATGACCATGGGACATCCCATTATAATGGGAAGGAAAAGTTTTATTTCAATTGGACGGGCACTACCGGGAAGGACCAATATTATTATTACTAGAAATCCATATTTTATAGCGTCGAATTGTATAGTAGTCCCTTCAATTGAAGCTGCAGTAGAATTGGCATCTGCACAACCAGGCAATGAAGAAATTTTCATTATTGGTGGTGGTGAAATTTATCAACAATCTTCGCAGAAATGGGATCGACTTTATTGGACAAAAGTTCACATCAAAGCAGAAGGTGACACCTTTTTCCCCGAGATATCCATGGAGGAGTGGACTATTGTTCGAGAGGAATATGTGGAGAAGGATGAGAAAAATCCACTGGATTGTACTTTTTACATCTTGGAAAAGAAAAAATAAAGTCCAGACTTTTAAGACTTTATAAACATAGTTTTATCAGAAAAAACTATGAAGGAGGAGGTGCTGCATTATATATGGGAGCAGAAGTGTTTTGATTTAAGATCATTAAAAACTACCTCAGGGGCATCATTAGAGATTCTAGATTTTGGAACACTTAATAAAAATGCAGGCCCTGATTTTTTAAATGCGGTTATTAAAATTGCGGGAATAAGCTGGCATGGTCATGTTGAAGTTCATGTTCAATCTTCTGCATGGTATTTGCATCAACACCAAAATGATCCTAATTATGAAAGCGTAATTCTTCATGTAGTATGGAAGGACGATCATCCAGTTATGATTAAAGAAGGTCAACTCCTTCCTTGTTTGGTTTTGGAAAAAAGGGTAGCTGGATCTCTTTTAACGAAGTATCAAAAATTATCGACGAATAAGGATTCCATTCCTTGTTCGTCTTTTATCCCGGAAATCGATTTATCCATAGTGGGGGTGGAAATTCAAAACATGGCATTCTATCGGTTAGCGTATAAGATGAAAACCATCCAAAAAAAACTAGAGAACACCCGATATGATTGGGAAACAGTATTTTATCAAATGTTGGCTAGGAATATGGGATTTTATGTAAATGGCGAGGCTTTTTTGGATTTGGCCCAAAGGACACCTTTATACTTAATTGCCAAATATAAAAGTTCCTTAACTCAATTAGAAGCGCTATTGTTTGGGCAAGCAGGATTGTTATCTGATAAGCAAACAGATTCTTATGTCCAAGAATTATGGAAAGAGTATCAATTTTTGAAACATAAACACCAATTGGTTCCTATGCGTGGCAATCAATGGAAATTTTTAAGATTACGGCCAGCTAATTTTCCAACAATCCGCATAGCTCAGTTTGCCAAAATCTTATTCCAAACGCACCACTTATTCAGTAAAGCGCTAGCTATGAAAGAGGAAGAGGAGGTGGAAAACATGTTAGGGGTTCAACCAAGTCTGTATTGGCAGAATCATTTTGTTTTCGGTAAAAAGAGTAAAGAGCAACAGAAAAAATTAGGTAAAAGGGCTTGTCAATTAATACTGATTAACACCATTGCGCCTCTCATTTACACATATGGTCATTTAAGGGGGCAAATAAATTACAAGGAAAGAGCTGTTGGTTTTTTAAAAGCATTGCCTTCGGAAGAGAATTCCATTATTCAAAATTGGGCAAAATTTGGAATTAGCGCTGCGCATGCCTGGGAGACTCAAGGATTAATTTCACTTTGGAAGGAAAAATGCCAAAAAAAACTTTGTACTTCATGTAAGATTGGACAAAGCATTATTAATTGAGTGAGGCATTTACCCAAAAAAATGTGATTTTGTGACCATGCTTCAGAAATATGCAATAAAAATAATATTATTTCCTATTACCCTTTTGTATGGATTGGGCGTAGGATTAATAGATTGGTTTTATTCCATTGGCCTTTTGAAGGGAGTAACATTTAATATTCCCATAATTTCTATAGGCAATCTATCAGTGGGTGGAACGGGCAAGACCCCTCATATAGAATGGATGATTAGGTATTTTAGAAATTATATACAGGTAGGAGTGATAAGCAGAGGGTATGGTAGAAAGACCAAGGGATATTTAGAGGTTACAGGTAATATGGCTGCTCGGCAAACAGGCGATGAGCCGCTACAATTTAAAAGAAAATATCCCGATACGGCAGTAGCAGTATGTGAAAGCAGAACTTTTGCGATACCTCAAATACTAGTTGATCATCCAGATTTAAAATTAATTTTATTGGACGATGCCTTTCAACATAGATCGGTAAATCCGGGAATGAATATTTTACTAACTCAATATAGTTTTCCCTTCATAGAAGATTTTCTTTTACCGATTGGAAGACTAAGAGAATGGAGAAAAGGATACGAAAGAGCAGACATTATTATTGTGACCAAGTGTCCGAATAATTTGAAGGAGGAGGCTAAAGAGATTTGGAAACAAAAGTTAAAATTACTTCCCCACCAACAATTGTTTTTTTCCTACTACAGATATGGACAGCCGTACTATTTTTTCGATAATACCATCCGTTTAAATATTATTGAGCGCCCATCTTTACTACTTGTTTGTGCAATAGCCCGAACAGATTACCTTTTGGAGCATTTGAATCAAATTTCAGGGGAAATAGAGGTGATGGAATTTGAAGACCACCATTTTTTTAACAAATATGAGATATCGAGGATAGAGCGTTTTTACCGGAATATGGAGGGAAAAAATAAAGCCATAATCACTACTGAAAAAGATGCTATGCGGCTGGAGCAACACGCTGATTTCTTGAAAGAGAATAAGTTGCCGATTTTCATTTTACCTGCAATAGTGGAGATTCATTTTGGGGAGGGCGATGATTTGGCCAATTTAGTGAAAGAATTTTTATTAGCGTTTAAAGTTTAATTCCAACGCGAATGATGGTTGTTATTTATCAAACTTTAAAGATTATAGCCAAAATTGGTCTTAAATTATTTTATCCATTTAAGGTTCAAAAGAGTCAAAAATACTTTAAAACTCCCGGTCCTTTGATTCTGATATCCAATCATCCCAATACTTTAATTGACCCGCTTTTTGTTGCCTCTTCTTTTTATGGAAGATTATCCTTTTTAGCAAATGCGAGTTTGTTTAAAAACCCCCTTCTCGGTCATATATTGAGGTTGTTTTATTGTATCAGGATAGAGCGCAAACAAGACAATGACGGCCAAGTGGTAAATAATGAAGAGGCTTTCGAACAAGCTAATAGACACTTAAGGGAAGGTGGAGCCATCTATATTGCACCTGAAGGGACTAGTATCAAAGGGAAGAAACTATTGCCATTTAAGACAGGAACAGCAAGAATAGCCAAAAGTGCCTTTATGGGGTTGGCAAAGGGACAAGATTTGCACATCCTTCCAGTAGGCATAACGTATAGAAATCCTTCATTTTTTGGGACAGAGGTAGCAATAATGGTAGGAGAACCTATTTCTATTCGAAAAAATTGGAACATCATATCCCAAAATGGGTTTGAAGGAATTCGAAAGTTTACACAAATTTTAGAAGATACTATTAAAAATTTGATAATTCATTGCGATTCAGAAAAAGAGGAGGATCTATTAGACAGATTAATTGAAATAGAGTCTAATTCTAAAAAATTAAAGGTGGGGCGGTGGTATGAAAAGGCTAAAAATTGGTCTGATGAGCTTAAGATGCTAAGGGAAAAATCACCCGAGCAATTTGAAGACCTCCATAAAAAGGTAAATGACTATTTCACGAAGTGTAAAAATTTAGGCGTATCGGATTATGGCGTGGCGAAAAAGCACAAAAGGGGCTTAATGGTATCCTCTATATTATTAGCTCTTGGATTTCCATTATTTTTGTTGGGTCTTATTACCCATCTGATACCGATTGGCTTATTAGTTTGGATTTCAAGACACTACAACAAATACGTGGAATATGAAGCTACGATTCAATTAGTGGGAGGGATCCTTTTCTTACCGTTTTTTTATTTTTTACAAGTCAAAATAACCTCTTTATTTCTAGTTGGAAATGGTCCAATCTATATGCTATTAATGACCATAGGTACGGGATTATTGGCCATTTTTTATAGTCGCAGATTAAAAAAAATAGAGGAAAGATGGGCGGTGGTTAATAAAGACGTAGCTAGCCTAGAAAAGCTAAGAAAACAATTGGTTGGGGACTATTTAACGGCATACAAATAATCGATTGGATCAGCTTCATTCTGAAAATTAGGCCCCTTGGTAGTGGAAAGAAGAAGGACTCCTCTCGGGCAAATTGACTCACAGATTCCACACCCTACGCAGGATGATCTTTTTATATCTTTTCCCGCAAGGGCATAAGCTCTCACGTCAATTCCCATTTCACAATAAGTGCTGCAGTTGCCACATGCTATACAAAGGGAAGCATTTGATTGGATGCGGAACCGGCTTAAAAATTTTTGTTGAAATCCTAAAATTGCTGCCATTGGGCAGCCAAAACGGCACCATACTCGATTGCCTAAAATAGGATAGAAACCTACCCCAATGACTCCGGAAAAAAGGGATCCTATAAGAAATCCATAAGCAGATCTTAAAGTATAGGGATCGATTAAAAAGGGTGGCCATTGAGTAAAGTATGCCTGAATTAGACCTAAACTGGTAAAGAGAGAAAAGCCCAAAAAAAATTTTTTGGCGATAGGCGGAAGCCCCACAAATCTATTATGATCTAGGCTTATCCATAAATGGAATAAAAGAAGAAAGGAGATCACCGATAGTGAGAATAGTAATTTGTGTGCTAAATAGCTATGCAGCACAGATATTGTCATTAAAAAAACGATAAAAAGAATGGGGTAAATAAGCCACCTTTCTACTTTCCATGCCCGGGAAGATTTGTTAGAATATTGGCGAAAAGCATCACCTGCGGTTTCCGCAAGGCCGCCACAGCCACATACCCAAGAGCAGTACCAGCGTTTTCCATATTTATAAGTCAAAATAGGAGATATAATAAATGTTAATAAGAGGCCTAGAGAGAGAAGAAGTATACCCAATTGACCGGAATGGATCAATCCATCTAAGTGCCAGTCAAAAAAATAATAGTAATTCAGAGGCCACATATTTTTGAGGTCGAGGTAGGGATAATTTAACCGTTGAAGAAACTCTGGAATTAAAAAAGCAAAGCTCAACTGGAAGAACATCACTGATAGAGTTCTTAATAATTGGTAAGGATGTTTTCGGTGTTTTACAATAAAAACTAGGCCAAAGATGAGCACAAAAAAAGTGTAAAGGCATCCGTACACAAACCATTGTGAAGCAGGTACTTTTTTTAACCAAATACTTAGAGGATCAAATAACCCAATCAAACCCACATTGGCAGTTTCAATCCGAAGTCCTAACCTTTCTGGGAAAAAATAAATTACTACATAAAAACTTGTTAGGAGGATTCCGAGAATAATTCTCCAAATGGAAGATTTATTATTCATATCTAACTTCTTTTAGCAAGTTTCTCGAGGGAAAGAAACCAAGTTTATTTTGATAGGACAGACTGGGAAGATTATTCAAAGTCATTTCAATACTTATACCTTCTTCTAACCAATTTTTTAATAGAGAATAATCAATTCTGAGACCCATAGAAAGTACTCCGGATAATTGGTTAGTTGATTGGTTAAAAGCCAATCGCAAAGAATGCAAGCGCTTGGAGTTTTTATAGAAATAACTGCTAAAGTTATCTGTGGCTTCTAAGGGAACATTACCACATAAATGGTATTCTAGATTAAAAAATTTGGCGGTGTTGTGCCATATTCCTTGATAATAGTTGGAAGGAATTCCGGCGATGTTTTTTCCTGCTATTTCTCCCATGGATTTGGCTACATACCAGTTGGCTTCAATTGTTTTTCTATCAGGAAGGCAAGCGTTCAACTCAGCACAATCCCCCGCAGCGTATATATTTTCAATATTGGTTTGCATTTGGTTATTAACTAAGATCCCTCGCCCTAAATGAAGGGGACTATCTCTTAAAAAATCGATGTTGGGTAGAACGCCTGTTCCTAAACCAATAAAATCGGTTGAAAAAGTTTGTCCATTTTCAGCATATAAGGTGTGTGATGTTCTTTCTTTATCTGGGGGAATCAAAGACTTGATAGAGGTATTTAAAAATAGTGGAATTCTTTTTTGGCGGAAAATTTCATGTACTAGCAAGCCCTCTTCTTGAGGCAGAAAATGTTGACCAAAATAAGATTCTCTAACCAGTAATTTGGGATTTCTTTGGTGGTGTTGCATCATTTCTACCAGTTCTGATGCGATAAGTCCACCGCCAATTACGACTGGTTGATTAGACGCAGGAATACTGGATTCTAAGGCGGTCAAATCTTGCCAATGGTAAAAGTGGTGGATTCCGGGCCAATTAGAATTGGCCCAATCTGGAACATTGGGTTTGGACCCTGTAGCGATTAGTAGTAAATCATAGGGGATTTTTTGATTATTACTCGAAACAAGAATGTTTTTGGGGACATCCACTCTTGAAATAGAGGCATGTAGCAGGTCTATCTGATGTCCTTTAAAAAAGGCTTCAGGATAGGGTACGATGTCTTTTTCGGTTAATTGACCCATAAAGACATACATCATGGCTGTTCGAGCAAAAAAAACGGGATGTTCCTCTGAGATTAATAGGATTCTTGCATTAGAATTTTGGCGAATGGTTAGTGCTGTTTGGACGCCGGCAATTCCATTACCTAGGATTACAATTTTTTTCATGCAGGGAATTCAACATAATTTCTAGGCGTTTCGTAAAGCCGAATGGAGAGATCGTATTTTCTATCTAGATTTTCTCGGAGAATGTTGTAGATGACTACGCAGATATTTTCTGCAGAGGGCATTAGGGTAGCAAATTCTTTGGTATCAAGATTTAGATTCTTGTGATCAAACCTGTCTTCAATTTCTTCTCGGATGAGATCTTTTAGTATTTTTAAATCAATGACATAACCGGTGTCTGGATTAATTTCGCCTGAAACCTTTACTTCTAGTTCATAATTATGCCCATGGTAATTTTTATTATTACAGGGGCCAAAAATTTGGGCATTTTTTTCATCTGACCAAAGAGAATTGTGCAAGCGATGGGCGGCATTGAAATGTGCTTTTCGGAAAACTGAAACTTTCATGCTTTTCTATGTATTTTTACGAAAATAAGGAATCGAGTTGTGAAATTCAATTGGGTAGCAGGACAAGAGGCCACGAAAGATGGGCTCAAAAAATTGGTTGAGGAAGATAAAATCCCTAATGCTTTGTTAATATTGGGAAATGAGGGAGTGGGGCAGCTAGCTCTTTCAGTTGCTTTTGCAGGATATATTTTGTGTGATCAGAGAACCACAGAGGATAGATGCGGATGGTGTCCAGCATGCAGGAAAGTGGACCAATTAATTCATCCCGATTTACATTTTTCTTTTCCGTTTGTTGGAAGCAAAGAGGTGAGCGATAGTTTTATTTTAAAATGGAAGACCATTTTAAAAGAGACCAATGGATATTTTAGTTATAACGATTGGATGAAGGCGTTGGAGGTAGACAATAAGCAGGGAAATATTAACAAAGAGGAGTGCACCAACATTTTAAAAAAGTTAAGTTTAAAAACTTTTGAAGGGAACAAAAAAATAATGATTATTTGGTTGCCTGAATATTTAGGAAATGAAGCAAACCGTTTATTAAAGTTAATTGAGGAGCCACCGGATAATACGGTTTTCATTTTAGCTACTGAAAATAGTGAAGGAATTCTTCCTACTATTTTGTCTAGGTGTCAATTATTCAAATTAAATCCAGTGCAAGTTGCTGACGTATATAGTAAGTTGGAATTGTATTATCCTGAGGAACAAGAAAGTAAACTAAAAACTGCAGCTATGCGTTCTGAAGGTAGGTTAAGTGAGGCTTTAAAAATTGTAAAACAAGAGGCTGATGATTTGGATGCTTTTTTTTTAGATTGGTTTAGAAAGTGTTACAAAGGGAATGGATTAGAATTAGTAGGTTGGGTGGAATTATTTGTAAAATACGGTCGAGAGGAGCAAAAAAGATTTTTCAAATATGGGCTTCATTTTGTCAGGCTGTTAATGCTTCAATTCTGCGGTATGGAGGGTTTAAATACTGCAACAGAAGATGAGGCTAATGTATTTGAAAAAATTATAAAAAACGAAATAATTGATTTTGATAAAATTGATATGATTTCTGATTTATTTTCGGAGACGATCTATTCTATTGAAAGAAATGCTAATCCTAAGATTCTTTTCTTGGATGTTTCTATAACTTTAAATAGGGTACTTCGATTTAGCAGGCGAAATACTGCTTAAAAGCAAAAAAAAATTAAATGAGTTGTACAGGATGCTCGACTAATATTGAAAATGGTAAGGTAAGAGGATGTCAAAATAATGGTGGCTGTTCTACAGGTGGATGTAATAGGATGAATAGTTATGATTGGTTAACTATGACTGAGATTTCAGATCCGCTTGCCTTCGATTATGTAGAAGTTAGTTTCAAAAATGGTTCAAGAAAGGGTTTTTACAAGAATCATGAACTCAACAAGGTGAGTTCTGGGGAAATGGTAGTTGTGGAAGCTTCTAGCGGCTACGATATCGGCGAGGTAAGTTTGTCGGGAGAATTGGTGCGCCTACAAATGAAAAAAAAGGCAGTTACTATCCAAGAGGTTGAATTTAGTGTAATCAGGAAAGCTAATGAAAGGGATTTAGAAAAATTAGAAGAGGCCAGATTATCGGAAAAAGAGGTCATGGTTAGAGCGAGAGTAATTGCAAGAACCTTAGGATTAAATATGAAGCTTGGTGATGTTGAATTTCAGGGAGATAAAAGAAAAGCTACATTTTTTTATACAGCAGATGGGCGAGTAGACTTTCGGGAACTGATTCGGCATTATGCAAAGGAATTCAGGGTAAAGATAGAAATGAGACAAATTGGTGCAAGGCAAGAATCCTCCAGAATTGGAGGAATTGGTTCTTGTGGCAGGGAATTATGTTGTTCCACGTGGCTTACTGATTTCAAATCCGTTAGTACTTCTGCTGCCAGGTATCAGAATTTGGCCATTAATCAAGCTAAGCTTTCTGGGCAATGTGGAAGACTTAAATGTTGTTTGAATTATGAATTAGACACCTATTTAGAGGCATTAGAAGAATTTCCCACAAAAGCTGATAGGTTAGAAACGGAAGCTGGGCATGCCTTTTTGGTAAAGACAGATATTTTTAAAGGATTAATGTACTATGCCTATGAAAAGGAGGGAATGAGAGGTAAATTCTATCCATTAAGTTTAGAAAGGGTAAAGTATATTCTTGCTTTAAATAAAAAAGGCAATAAACCGGTTGAACTGCAGGATAAGGAAACTATTGAGGAAGCGGCACCCGTGACTGATTATGCAGATGTAACCGGCTTTATCGAATTGCCTACTGAGGAAAAGAAAAGACAAAAGAGAAGAAGACCTAAAAAAGGAAGTGGACGTAGACTATCTGAAAATAATAGGAGAAATCGGAATAAAAGAGAATAGTATTTTCCCCAACAAATAGATAAAACAAAAAAAAAATGAATTACGAAGTTGTTGTAATTGGATCAGGTCCTGGCGGATATGTAGCAGCAATAAGAGCTGCTCAATTAGGGAAGAAAACAGCAATTGTAGAAAAATATAATACTTTAGGAGGTACCTGTTTGAATGTAGGCTGCATTCCCTCCAAGGCACTTTTGGACTCTTCTGAGCACTTTCACAATGCTCAAAAACGATTTGACGAGCACGGTATTCAAATCAAAGGTTTGGAACTGAATATGCCCCAAATGATTGAAAGGAAAAATGAGGTAGTTAGCCAAACGGTCAAGGGTTTATCATTTTTGATGAGCAAGAATAAGATTGACGTTTACCATGGTCATGGTAAAATAGAGGATAAAAATACCATAGCAATAGAGGGTTCGGAGGCGGTCACCAAAATAAAGGCTGAAAAGATCATTATTGCAACGGGCTCTAAACCCATTGTGCCTCCTGCTTTTAATTATGACAAAAAGAGAGTCATCACTTCTACAGAGGCTTTGAACATTAAAAAACTTCCTTCGAAGATGGTTGTCATTGGTGGAGGGGTAATTGGATTGGAATTAGGGTCAGTGTTCAGTCGGCTTGGAACAGAAGTGACTGTAATAGAATACCTAGATGGTGTTTTGCCGGGGATGGACAAGGATTGTGGGAAGGAACTGATGAAGACGCTCAAAAAATCAGGGGTCAACTTTTTTGTTGGGCATTCTGTACAAAAAGTAGTTTCTACAAATAAAGGAGTAAAAGTCGAGGTTCAGAAGAAAGGATCGGAGGAGACCTTTAATCTTGAGGCAGATTATTGTTTAGTTGCTATTGGAAGGAGGGCCTATACAGACGGGTTAGGGTTAGAACGTGTTGGAATTGCAACAGATGAAAGGGGGAGAATCGAGGTAAATGAAAATTTAGAGACCAGCCAACCAGGCATTTATGCAATAGGTGATGTGGTCAAAGGAGCCATGTTGGCCCACAAGGCAGAAGAAGAAGGAGTGATGGTAGCTGAAATTATTGCTGGACAGAAACCACATATTAATTATAATTTAATTCCTAGTGTGGTGTATACATGGCCAGAAGTAGCGGGGGTGGGACAAACAGAAGAGCAATTAAAGGCTAGTGGTATTCCATACAAGGTGGGTAAATTCCCGATGAAAGCGCTGGGAAGAGCGAGAGCTAGTATGGATACAGAGGGTTTTGTTAAGGTTTTAGCTGACGCTAAAAGTGATGAAATATTGGGAGTTCATATGGTCGGCCCAAGGACGGCAGATATGATTGCGGAAGCTGTAGCTTTAATGGAATTTAGGGCATCTGCAGAAGATGTGGCGAGAATTAGTCATGCTCATCCTACTTATACAGAGGCATTCAAGGAGGCGGCATTGGCAGCGACTGATAATCGGGCTTTACACATCTAGTGTTCATTTCCGGAAATGAGTAAAACCAATTCACCTCTTATTTTACCAACGGTAGAAAAGTGTTGGTAAAGGGCGATAAGAGAGTCATTGAGAACTTCTTCATGAACTTTAGTTAATTCTCTGGCTACAGCCGCTTGTCTAGTTTCTCCGCAACACGCTATTAATTGTTGAAGAGTTTTCAGTAATCTGTGGGGAGATTCATAGAGAATAAAAGTATAGGGCAAATTAGCAAGAAATTGCAATCTAGTAAGTCTTCCTTTTTTATGTGGCAGGAAACCTTCAAAAAAGAATTTATCAGAAGGGATACCAGAAGCTACTAGCGCTGGAATAAGTGCGGTAGGTCCTGGTAGTGCGACCACTTTAATTTGGGCTTCCCAACAAGCACGGGTAAGTAAAAAACCAGGGTCAGATATTCCAGGGGTACCGGCATCAGAAAGCAAAGCCATAGAGGTGCCTGCTTTCAATTGTTCGATAATAGATTTGGTTTTGGCGTGTTCATTGAAAGAGTGGAATGCTATGGTTTTCGTCTCAATATGATAATGATTTAATAAAACTGCAGAGGTTCTGGTATCTTCGGCTAAAATGAGCGTAACCTCTTTAAGGATGTTAATGGCTCTAAGCGTAATATCCTCTAGGTTACCTATTGGACTGGGGACTAAGTATAACATTATCCCGTTATTTCTTCCAAATCAATGGTATAATTTTCCATAATTAAGTTGGCCAATAATTTTTTAGCAGCGGTTTCAACGTCTTTTTTGGCTTTAGAAAGGCTATTGGCCTCTAGGATACATTCAATATTTTTTCCCACTCTAACGGAAGAAATAGAGTCGACACCTATGTTGATTAGATTTTTACCGACCGTTTTCCCTTGAGGGTCTAACAGCTCGGGTTTGGGCATGATTTTGATGGTGGCTTTGAACTTCATTTTAGTTTTTTTCCTAATAGCAAATGTACGATAACAGAATAAAATATATAACAAGTCAATGTGATAGCGAGGGTTGCGTGAGGAAAAAAAATCAGAGTAACCAATCCAATGAATAGTAAAACATACCTTGCCTCGTTTGTTTTCCAATGAAAATTTTGAGTTTTTAAACTAAACATTTTGATATTGGATATCATGAGCCCGGCTAGTAATAATAAAATTAAAGAGAGCAAATAAGCTGGTTTGATGGCAAATTCTAAAACAGGTTCTTTGTTGTCTAGCCATAACCAAATATAACCCAGCAGCGCTAAAGAAGCTGCGGGAGTAGGTAAACCAGTAAAATTATTATGGTCGCTTGGGGCAATATTAAAACGCGCCAGCCTCAGGGCAGCCGTTAAGGTGAAGAAAATAGAAATATAGGGTAACCAGGAATAAGTTTCCATTTGCACAAGTAGAGAAAAAGCTAGAAAGGAGGGGGCTACACCAAATGAAATCAAATCAGCAAGAGAATCTAATTCCTTTCCTAAGTCTGAATAAGCATTTAGAAATCTCGCTACCGCACCATCTAACAAATCTGCTAGGGCAGAACCAAGAATGAGGTAAATTGCATTTTCATAATGTTGAAAAGAGGTGGATATGATGGCTAAAAAACCTAAAGCTAGATTAAGGGCTGTAATGCTATTGGGTACGTGTTTGATCATAAATTAAAGTATGAAACAAAACCTAAAGGTAATAGGAATAATAGCAAATGTATCTCTGAAAGCCAGCGTTAAAAACTATAGGAACAAAAAATAAGTTTAAAAGTGGCAAACAGTCATAACTTTGCGACAGATAAACTGGATTATTGTGTTGAAAAAAATCTGTTTTCCCGCATTAATTTATTTGACGGCATGTACAGTTCAAGAGTCGGATATCACTCAACAGGATTTGGTATTGGACCCTAAGAAGGAGTATGCGTCGAATATTGAGATGCTTTACAGTGATTCAGCGAGAATAAAGGCGAAGATCAACGCCGGATTAATGATAAAATACAACAATCAAAGGGATAGTTATGAAGAGTTTACTAATGGTATAGAAGTTGCTTTTTATGATCGTGAGGAGCGGGTCAGCAGTGTTTTGATTGGAAAATATGCCATAAGATATAGCGGGGAAGATTTAATCTATATAAGAGATAGCGTAGTTTGGGAAAGTATAAATTATGAAAAGTTAGAGACTTCAGAATTAATATGGGATGATAGAAAGCAGTTGATTTACTCCAAAAAATTTTGTGTAATTAAGAGGCCGGGAGAAACCATATTAAGTCAGGGTTTTGAAGCCAACCAAGATTTCACAGAAATTAAGCTCAATGCGATTGAAGGAGAAATTGCCAATAGCGTATTTAAAGAAAAGTAAGAATGATTTTTATATTGATTTTAATTTTTTTAATGTTTTCCGCTTTGTTTTCAGGTGCGGAAATTGCCTTTGTTTCAGCAAGTAAGTTAAAGGTAGAACTTCGTAAAAAGAGGGGCTCTCGAAGGGGAAGAATATTAGGAGCTTTTTTTGACGACCCCAATAATTTTTTGGGTACCATGTTGGTTGGCAATAATATTAGTTTGGTAGTATTCACATTTTTGATGACCAAACTTTTATCACCAATTTTCAATGGTTGGATTTATAATGATTTGGCGTTATTGCTGGTAAATACTCTTTTGATTACGGTGGTTATTTTAATATTCGGAGAATTTTTACCAAAAACTTTCTTTAGGATATATGCCGATGACATTTTGTATTTTTTTACGTACCCGTTAAAATTTTTGCAAATTATTCTTTGGTTGCCTTCTAGAATGATGACCAATATTACCGAGTTTCTTTTAAGAAGATTAATTAAAAACCCTTCGGATTATGAAAAAGACACCTTCACAAGGCTTGATTTAGAAAATTTTATAAATAGTTCAAGAACGGAAGAGCACGAAGAGATTGATAAGGAGTTGTTAGGAAAAGCGTTGAATCTGAAGGGAACAAGGGTTAGGGAGTGTATGGTTCCCCGGCCAGAGGTGGAAAGCATAGATTGTAGCGCGAAAATCGAGGATTTGGAGGCGTTATTTTTATCTACTAAACTTTCGAGAATATTGGTGGTAAAAGGAGAAATTGATAATGTGGTAGGGTATGTACACCATCAGCAACTTCTATCTCAAATGGACTCAATAGATAAAATGGTGTTTAAAATAAATTTTGTTCCTGAGACCATGCTGGTAACGGATTTGATGAATAAAATGATTGCTTCAAGAATTAATATTTCTTGTGTAGTAGATGAATTTGGAGGAGTTGCTGGGGTTATCACTTTAGAGGATATATTAGAAGAGATTTTTGGAGAAATCGAGGATGAGTACGACGATGAAATTGAGTATACGGAGACTCAAATAGGGCCGGGGGAATATTTGTTTTCTGGTAGATTGGAAATAGATTATTTAAATGAAAAATATCAGGATATATCTTTTCCCGAAGGGGATTATCATACCCTATCGGGTTATTTGGTAATGACTATGGAAACTATTCCTAAGAAAGATGCACGTATAGAGTTAGATGGGTATCTATTCATTTTAGAGAACGTTACTGAAACTAAAATTGAAACGGTAAGGGTGAAGAAACTTGAATGAGTAAAAAAGGTTAAGTCGAATCAGAGGTATTTAGAAGTTGAGTAACATCTGCAAATGCGATATAAAGCGCTATATACACCACAGGGATAAGTAAATAGGCAGCAATAATTAATAGTGCTAATAATAAAACACCAATAGAGGGGATGATAGTAGCTATTAATGCAACAGGGAAATAGGCGATGAAAAATAAACTAAAGAATGAAAGGAGCATTCTAAATACCGCCCACCATTTACGCGTTACCAACAAGCGACTGTATTCTAAGGACTTTAAGAAATTGACCCGATAAAAAACCAAAAATTGAGTGCTAAATACAAATGCAACTGATAAGAAAATCAGGGGAATTAAATTAAGAAAAAAGACTGTTGTTATTTTTTTAGGAAGAGCAGGCAGGTCTGATGGCACTTCCAAAGGGTTTTCCATAAGTTTTTGGTACCACTCTATCAAGCCTGATTGATAGAAATTAAATAGAGTAGGAGATAAAACCAGTAAATATATAATATAGGTTAAAAGGGCTAGTAAAGAGGCTTGGACCACATATTGGAAACCACTAAAGAAATCAGAGAAAGAAGCTGAGCCAACAGTTTTGATTTTGTGGGTGGCCAAGTAATATCCTAAACTAAGAGCGGGACTGATCACAAAAGTTCCTAAAACAGACCCAATAAATGGAACAAAACTGAGGGCAAGTTGGATGGCACTGCTTAAAATAACAAATCCTAAATAAGAAGCGGCATTTTGCTTAAACAAGGTCCATGCTTTAAATATATATCTTCTGGAATCGAAGACAAATCCTTCTTCGATTAAGTTTTTAAATGCTTTCATGGTAACAAATCAGATCAGAGAAATTTTTGAGTGTAATTAAGGTCCAATCATTTAAGAGGTCCATCACTTTAGTTTTGCTTTTG
Organism: uncultured Saprospirales bacterium; assembly: GCA_937926355.1. Taxonomy (GTDB): domain Bacteria; phylum Bacteroidota; class Bacteroidia; order Chitinophagales; family Saprospiraceae; genus CALAZP01. The sequence continues at coordinate 16,303 of CALAZP010000223.1, read as the reverse complement.
GAAGCAAAGGCAACTACAGTTGATGAGGTGGGAAGTTCTTCCTTATGGACATAAAATTCTTTGGATTTTGAATGGAACAAGGAGATATTGGACCAAATTTCAAATCCAATATTGCCGGAAATGGCCAATTTTTCCAAAATAGAAATAGCCTCAACATCGTTTGTGAACAGGGTCGTAGAGAAGGTGAGATAATGAGCTGTTTTTATCTTCTCTTTTATGGGATAAATGGGCAATTTCATTTTACTGGTGACCACAGACTCTTGAGATTGCAACCTATCAAAAAGAATGGTGTCGCCGAACTTTAGTGAGTTATCGGGATGAGGGATATTAATAATTTCTGCAATGGTAGGGTTAATGCTTCTTGCCAAGAGAATTTCCGTAATATTATCATGTATGGTTTTAACAGCTACAGGATTTTTTTGAAAAAGAGATGCGGAAAATCCAAATTTTTGCCAGACACTTTTTGCAATTCGAGGCTTATTTAGGCGCTCTGCGGCAACCCCTAAAATCCACCAAATATTTTTATTGGCCGAATTGATGGCTAAAGCTTTTTTGGCAAAATGAAAAGCAGGTTTCCATTCATTTCTAAGGTGGTACACGCTGGAGAGCCGTTCAAAACCCAATGCAATTTGAGGATACATTTTAACAGCCTTTCTAAATAATTTTACGGCATTGTAAATATCGCCGTTCTCGATGAGGTGGTCGCCCTTTTCGATTAATATTTGGCATTGCATATCCTGTTCATCTTTCATTCCAAGCCTCTTTACTGCAAGATATTAATCCTTTTATGAATCTTATCAACAAACAAGAACAAAAGGATGGTTAGGGCGAGAATAAATCCATTTACAAGGAACAAAAAATGTTGGGGAATTAAGTTTTTATAGCTTAGGAAGGCAACATATACTAGTAAGGTGAAAACCAGGTAAAACAACATTTTTTTAATAGGATATTGGATTGGGAAGTGTTTTTTCCCCAGCAGGAAGGTAGTTCCAGCCATGAAGCCATAGCAAAATAGGGAGGCCCAAGCGGGTGCCGCGATACCAATCTGAGGTATAAAATAAAGATTTAAAGCGAAGGTGATTAAAGAACCAAAGACAGCTATTCTGCCTCCAAAATAGGTCTTGTCTGTTAATTTAAACCAAATAGAAAAATTGTAGTAAAGACCTAAGAATAAATTGGCCATTAAAAGTATTGGAACGATATGAAGGCCTGATCTAAAGTTTTCACCAAGGAAAAATTGAATATAGTCTAAAAATAGCATTATGGCTAAAAAGGTAATGCTGCCTACTAAAGTAAAGTATTGAGCAATTTGCCCATACCATTTTTTACTATCAGTGCGTTTTGCATTTTTAAAAAAGAAAGGCTCTGCGGCGTAATTAAATGCCTGAGTGAACAAAGCCATAAGGACAGCAATTTTAGAAGCGGCACTGTACAAGCCTGCTTGTTGAAGATTATAGTCAATGTCAGGGGATGCTTTTTCTTTTAGCAGGGGTATTCCAATTAGTTGGTTAACAATCCCTGCGATTCCAGCCAACACTAGCGGACTAGAATAAATAATCATCTTTTTTAAAAGGGCCCAACTGACATCCCACTTCACGCTAAACAAGGAAGGTAATAAGAGAAGAAAAACAAGAAAACTAGCCAAAAAATTAGCTTTAAATAGATAGAGAATTTGGTCTTCACTATTATATATCCAAGCAGGAATGTTGTAATTATGTTTGATGAGCCAAGGGCAGAATTCTAAAAAGAAATAGACCAACAGGATATTGATGACAATGGCACCTGTTTTAAGCAGGGCAAAAAGGAAGGGTTTTTCCAATAGGCGCAATTTGGCAAAAGGTAAGGCGGACAGACCGTCAAGGCCAATGATTAGGATAAACCAGAAAATATAATCAGGGGTGTTTTCATAACTTAACCACTGGCTAATTTCAGGGATAAATCTTATGCCTAAAAGGATGAAGCAAAGGGATAGGCTTCCAATTAAAAAAAAGGCTGTCGAAAAGGATCGGTTTAGGTTATTTTTTTCGCTTCCAAATCTAAAAAGAGCTGTTTCCATTCTAAAGGTTAAGACAACCAATATTAGTGCTGTCCAAACGTATAGATCCGAAACGATACCATACGGTTTTTGGCCTAGGACTCTGGTTAAATAGGGCGTAAGAATTACCCAATTAAGCAATCTACTTAGGATGCTACTTAATCCGTAAATGGCAGTTTCAGAAGCTAGTTTCTTTAGTAGATTCATATTATAAAACCTCAAATTTAAATAATTAACTTTGCAAAAAAGGGTATAAATGGAAAGGATAGGACTATTAAAAAAAATTTGTGAAACCCCAGGAGCACCGGGTTTTGAGCAGAGAATCAGGCATTTGGTGATGGAAGAAGTAAGCTCATTAGTCGATGAGGTTAGGACAGATGCGATGGGTAATGTAATAGCTATAAAAAAAGGAAAGCAAGCCAAACGGGTTATGGTTGCTGCTCACATGGATGAAATTGGTTTTATCGTTAACCATATTGATGAAGATGGATTTATAAGATTCCATCCTTTGGGGGGATTTGATCCTAAAACATTAACATCTCAAAGGGTTGTTGTGCATGGTAAAAAAGATTTGATAGGGGTAATGGGGTCAAAGCCCATTCATTTAATGAAACCAGAGGAGAAGGGTAAGCCCGTACCCATAGGAGATTACTTTATAGATATGGGGATGTCGGGATCTGAAGTAAAGAAATGGATTCAACTGGGAGATCCAATAACCAGAGAGCGCTCTTTTATTGAAATGGGAGATTGTGTCAACAGTAAGTCTTTAGACAATAGAGTGTCCGTATTTATTCTTTTGGAAGTTCTTAGAAGTTTGAAAGGAAAAGAGGTGCCTTTTGACCTCTATGGGGTATTTACTGTTCAGGAGGAGGTTGGATTAAGGGGAGCACTATCGTCAGCACATCATATTAATCCAGATTTTGGAATTGGTTTAGATGTGACTATTGCATTTGATGTACCGGGAGGACAGCCACATGAAGCAGTTACTAGACTTGGAAAAGGAGCTGCCATTAAGATTATTGACGGCACATCAATTTCCGATTATCGCATGGTAGCCTATATGAAAAGAATAGCAGAATCATCTGCAATTCCTTGGCAACCAGAGATTTTACCAGCTGGGGGAACAGATACCGCAGGTATTCAAAGAAGTGGAAAAAACGGTTCTATTGCTGGTGCTATATCTATTCCATTAAGGCATATTCATCAAACTATTGAAATGGCGCATAAGGGGGATATTCAGAACTGTATCGATTTACTAGGTGATTGCTTGGTGAAATTAGATCAATACGATTGGTCTTTTAACCAAGGTTAGTAAGCTCTTACATCTCGATTTTCCATAAAATTGATAAAGGCTCGGTTGACTACCCTATTTCCTCCAGGCGTTGGATAGTTGCCAGAGAAGTACCAGTCGCCGCTGTTGGATGGACAAGCTTGTTGCAAACCATGAAGATCCTGGTAGATTACTTCAATGGGAATTGGAGTTTCGGGGGGAGTAATGATGGAAGCAATACTTTGGCTAATTTCTTCTGTGGTGAAAGTCTCATATAGCGCTTTTACCTGGTTGGTCATGGAAGCTCTAGGGACTTTTTCTTGTTCCAAACATTTGTGATAGGTTTCCTGTAACAGGTGTTCTTTTTTATCTTCTTTTAATAGTTTGACTAACGCTTGAAACGCAACGAACTCTTTCATTTTTGACATATCTATTCCATAGCAATCAGGATATCTGATTTGAGGTGCTGAGGAAACAATAATTATTTTTTTAGGTCTAAGGCGGCTGACAATTTTGATGATACTATCTCTTAGGGTAGTCCCTCTGACAATAGAGTCATCTAGGAGGACTAGCGTATCTTTGTAATTTTCAACAATACCATAAGTTACATCATAAACATGTGAAACCATGTGTCCTCTCGAGGTGGTATCTGCAATAAAGGTTCTCATTTTGGCGTCCTTGACCACAATTTTCTCAATCCGGGGTTGGATGGCCATAATTTTTTCTACTTTTTTGGGATTCATCTCTTTTCCGAGGGCAAGTATTTTTTCAGCTTTGAGCTCGGCGGCATACTCATTGAGTCCTTCAATGAGACCATAAAAGGCTGTTTCTGCGGTATTGGGAACAAAAGAAAAAACAGTATTCTTTAGGTCGAAATTAATGGCAGAAAGGATGGGTTGGGCTAGAGATTTGCCTAATTTTTTCCTTTCCAGATAAATTTCTCTATCGTTGCCCCTTGAGAAGTAAATACGTTCAAATGAACAAGCTGTTCTGGGTTGAATATCAAATACCCGTTTCTCGGAGACTTCCCCATTTCTTTTTACAATTAATACATGGCCTGGTTTCAGCTCTTCTACTTTTGAAAAAGAAATATCAAAAGCGGTTTGAATAGCAGGCCTTTCAGAAGCCATCACTACTATTTCTTCATCTTGATAATAAAAACCTGGTCTAATTCCATTAGGGTCTCTCATGGCAAAAGCATCTCCATGTCCAATAATTCCCGACATGACAAAACCCCCATCGAATTTTTTACTCGCTCGTCTTAATAAACGGGTGACATCTAGATTTTCGTAAATTAAATCGTTAAGCTCAACATTGGAATAACCATCAGGCTTGTACCAAGTATGAAGGCGATGTACTTCATCATCCAAGAAGTGACCTAATTTTTCCAGGACAGTTACGGTATCGGACTTTTCCTTTGGATACTGCCCTAATTCTACTAATTCATCGAACAACTCATCGACGTTGGTTAGGTTAAAATTTCCAGCTAATATTAAGTTTCTGCTGATCCAATTATTTTGCCTTAAAAAAGGATGACAGGTTTCAATAGAATAATCACCGTGGGTACCATACCGCAAATGCCCCATTAAAACTTCACCAGTATAGGGTTTATTGGCCTTTAACCACGTAGCATCTTTTAGTTGCTCATTTGAAAGATTAATAAAGTGACTATAAACTTGGTCGAAAAGGTCTTGAAGGTAATTGGGACCTACCATTCTTTTGCGACTGATGTATTTTTTTCCCGGAGGGACACCTATTTTTATTGTTGCAATACCAGCACCATCTTGCCCCCTGTTCCTCATTTTTTGCAGCAAAAGCCTCAGTTTTTCAAGACCGTACAAGGGAGTTCCATATTTTTCCTGATAAAAGGAAAGTGGCTTCAAAAGCCTTATGAGTGCAATTCCGCACTCGTGTTTGATGATGTCACTCATAAAATTGCTGTAGGAAGCGAGTAAAGCACAAATGTACTTGTTAAATTTATGTGAACCAAGTTTTCCAAAGGTCGCTTTTCGCTTAATTTATTAAAACGATATACCCGCCAATGAAGTGGATAGGCCCAACATCCATTTAAATTTAATCGGTTGGTTGGGCTCAAGTCCAGCAACTATTTCCAATCTGAAGAATCTTAAGATGTTGGAGATGCTATAACCCAATTCGGCGTGGTAAACAAAAGACTGGTTGGCGATAAAAGAGCTGAAAAGACTTTCTTTAAGGCCTTTTTCCCAAAATAACGGAAATTGGGTTAGTAGAAATTTTTTCATTTGGTATTGAAGCGACATTTGTATAAAAGACTCATTAGTGGATTTTTGGTAAAACCCTAGTGTTCTGAAATTTCCGATTGGACCAGAGGAGAAAAAATAAGTGGCGTTTCCCGAAAAATGTTTGAAGTCTTGAAAAGGAATATGGTTTGCATTCCAGAAACCTCCTAATTCAATTTTGTAGTCTAGTGCGCCCCTTGCGGGAAAATTTATATGGTTAAGATGACTAAATTGCAAAAGGTGGAAGGTTTTATCAGAAATTCCTGACCTCCAAAGCAATTCAAATCTAGCACTGTTAGTTTGAGGTCTCTTAGACCACCGTAAAAGGCCCTCTAACAGCCAGGTTTCATTATACATATCTAGATCAATTCCAAAATGTGGATTATTGGGGTGGTTTTCTAGGTATTCCCGATTGGGATTGTTTAGCCAGGTTTGGGTTGTATTTCTCATCAAGTGAAAGCGATCTGCTCGTTCTACTGATGCGGTAAATTGAAAAGAGCGATAGGATGGAGATTCAAAAGAAAGCTTAATAAAGTTTTTATGGTAGAGGCGAATATTGTTCTTGTCAAAAAACAAGTTTTGATAGGAATTAATCCAGGGATTAATAGGAGGTTGATGACCATATTGAAAAATATATTGACCGAATTCTAATTTAGATTTAACATAGGGGAAGGTGTATTCCAAATTTCCCATCCAGCGAAATCTTTCATCAGCAAAAGAAAATCGTGGGGTAAATGAAAAGGAAAAGTTTTTATTTTTTCTAAATTGGAATGGGTGATATAAGTGAAACCCTTCAACGGGATTGAACTGAATGGACTTTAATAGGGGAATCCATGGAATGGAGGACCGGGATGAAGAGTTGATCGTTGACAATAAAGGGGCGATACTATCAAGGTATTTTGTTCCTCGAACTTCATAGGAGGTTAAAGGGATCGGTCTAATGGAATCCCAGTAACGGGTGGGATAGCCGATTGCCAAAGAATCTGCAAATTCAATATTAATGCTGGTTTTAGAGGCGGCAAACTCCTTTCTGTATTTTTTTATTTCTTCTTTATCAAGAGTTTGGTAAGGATCTTCGAACACCTCTTGATGGGGTCCGTATTTTTCAAAATAGGAATGAGGCTGGAGGATGACTTTATAATTTGTCAGGTTGGCTAAGTAGTGGTAAGTAAAGGAAGCCCCCAAGATGTTTCCTGAAAATTCAATTTGGTTGGTAATAGGCAACCATACTTTTTCATGAACTGGGGCAAAATGTTGAGTTATGGAAAGATGGAAACCATCCTTTATGGTGTTTAATTGAAGCCTATATATGCTCCAGTCTTTTTCTAGAATATATAGATGGCCGTTAAACCAGCCTGGTCCCTTCTTCTGTGGAGTAACCTTAATTTGATAAATGGTTTGTTTTTGGTCAATAAAGGTGTTTTCAAGGTTGAATTCGTAATGATTTAGTGCTTTAGTGGCAAGTGGAGAAAGTGCATCAGCAATCACCTCAGAATAAAAATCAGGATAAAGATATGGTACAGCGATGGGATTACTAGTTCCAACGGTTTTATAGGCTAGTAAAGTTTCTTGGAAATTGGAGGGAGCAGTATAAACTATCTTACTTTTGGATTCTAGCACGTATGCCATAGAAGAATCCAGTATGGTCAGATCTGAAGGGCTGTCGAAAATTTTTGGTATTTTTTTGATTCTGCCGCTACCTTTAATGTAGGAATCCATCTGGTAGCTAATAATTTTGTCTCGATGGAAAGGGGCGGTGGCTATAGCTTTTCTCATGATAGCTTCTCCTCTTTCCGAATTGGATTTAGATACAATTACCTCTGGTAGAGCGTAGGAATGGGCTTTTAATTGAATGTTTAGAAACACCCCTTTATCCAAAGTTAAAACAGTGTCGAGTGATTGGTATCCCACACATTGAAAGGTAATCTTGAATGTTTCTTCCGGCAAGGATAGGGAAAAGAAGCCATCCACATTTGACATTTGTCCAGATTGTGTCTGATGAATATAAATGGTGGCGAAAGGAATGGGAATGTTAGAATCGGTGGTAATTTTTCCATTTATTTGGGATGACAAAGAATGGAGAAGTTGGAAATAAAGGATAATGGAAAAACAGAAAGACTTCATGGGACAGCTTATAGTTATGTTTAACAACTCCTGGTTTAAAATGGATGGTTGGCTGGAAGAGAAATTTCAACATCAGTGATTTGTAAATTGTTATCTTATAGTATAAAATTGAATTAATTATGGCATTTCCAAGATTTTTTAAAATTCCAAAACACCAGCAATACGATTATAAACCGAGATATTGGGACCCTAAAAAAGAAGAATTAGCGGAACGATTAAAAAGAATCCAACAAATCGAGGAGGGGAATATTGAGGGAGTAAAAAATAGAATATCCGGGGGATTTAAAAGAAGATATGAAGCGGATAATTCTTCCAGGAAATCTCAGGTTATGCGGTCTAATTTATATTTATTTGGAGTGATAGTGGTTTTAGGGTATGTGACCTATTTGTTGTTAACGGTATATTTGCCCGACATTGTTAAGATGCTTGAAAAGTAAAATATGACAGATGTAATTCATCTTTTGCCAGATTCTATTGCCAATCAAATTGCGGCGGGAGAGGTGGTACAAAGGCCGGCTTCTATTGTAAAAGAGTTAATGGAAAATGCTGTTGATGCTAAGGCTACAAGTATAAAGGTATTGGTCAAAGAAGGGGGTAAGGCCCTGGTTCAAGTTCAAGATAATGGATGTGGGATGTCTGAAACGGATGCAAGAATGTCTTTTGAAAGGCATGCGACGTCTAAAATTAAAGAGGCCTCAGATTTGTTTAATATAAAAACCATGGGGTTTAGAGGAGAGGCATTAGCATCTATAGCAGCTGTAGCTAAGGTGGAGATGAAAACCCAACAGTCAATAGATACCATAGGTACACGATTGGTCGTCGAAAGTTCAGCTGTAAAATCGCTAGAGGTTGGTCAACTTCCAGAAGCAGGAACTGTAATTACGGTTAAAAATTTATTTTTTTCAATACCAGCAAGAAGGAATTTTTTAAAATCGAATGTCGTGGAGATGCGGCATATCACGGACGAATTTATTCGGGTTGCTTTAGCCCATCCTGAGGTGGGATTTTCTTTGACCCACAATGAAATGGAGCTATACAGGTTGATGCCCGGGAAATTAAGTCATCGATTGGTAGGACTTTTTGGGAATTCAATCAACAAGAACCTGATACCTGTTAAGGAAGATACCGAGGTGATGACTATTAAGGGGTATGCAGGCAGGCCTGAATATTCGAAAAAGAAAAGAGGAGATCAATTTTTTATAGTCAATGGAAGGTTTATTAAGTCTCCCTATCTCCACCATGCGGTAATCACCTCCTTTGAGAACTTGCTGGCGCCAGATACTCACCCCTTTTATTGTCTTTTTATAGATATCAACCCCAAAATGATTGATATCAATGTGCATCCTACCAAACAGGAGATTAAATTTGATGACGATAGATTGGTTTATAATTATGTATTGGTAGCAGTCAAACACGCTTTAGGCCAGCACAGCATAATGCCATCTTTAGATTTTTCACAAGAACGAGAAGTTGTTGGCCAATTTGAGACCAATGGCATATCATTTGGAGCAGTCAGACCACCAAGCACTTCAAATATTTCGCCAAATAGATTGAATCCCGGTTTTGTAGCTAAGTCAGATCGTTCCAAATGGAAGGAAATATATGAAGGTATATCGAAGGGCGAAGAGGCTTTAATGGTGTCTAGTAAAATAAACGACCTAACTAAGGAAGAACCGATTGTTTTTTCAGAGGATTTTGCAAATAAAAAGCCTTATTTGATTCACAATAAGTATATCGCATCTCCCATCAAATCGGGGTTTATTCTTATAGATCAACAAGCTGCTCAGGAAAGAATATTATACGAGCATTATTTGGCCCAAATGAAAAGCGGCCATGTGGGAAGTCAACAGAGCTTATTTCCTACTTCTATGCGGGTATCTCCAGCAGATGCAGAATTATTTAGAAGCATTTTGCCTCAACTGTCAAATTTAGGATTAGACACGGCAGAAGTAGCTCCCAATACTTTTATTATTAAGGGAATGCCAGGGGAATTGGCAGGAAGGAATGAAATTGAAGTTATGGAGCAGTTGTTAGATCAGGTTAGGAACAATTTGGATTTAAAGTTAGACCTCAAAGAGAATATTGCAAGGGCAATGGCCAAGAGTGGCTCGAGAAAAAAAGAAAAGCCTTTGGATGAAGAAGCTATGACTATTTTAATAGATCGGTTATTTGCATGTCAAATGCCTTACCAAAGTCCATCTGGACGAAAATGTTTTTTACAATTCGATTTGGATGAATTAAACAGGCGATTTGGTTAGTAATTATATATTTGTAAAATATGTTTAGGATTACAGATGTAGTAAAGCATTTATTGGTGATTAACATACTTATGTTTGTCGCTAGTCTAATATTGGGAGATGTAGACATGTTGGCGCTTCATTATCCAGGTTCTGATAAATTTCAGCCTTATCAGATTGTTACACATTTTTTCATGCATGCGGGATTGGCCCATATCTTTTTCAATATGTTTGCTCTGGTGATGTTTGGATCTGCATTGGAAGCTTTATGGGGACCTCAGAAATTTCTATTCTTTTATTTCATTTCTGCTTTTGGAGCTGCTGCGTTGCATATGCTTTACAGTTATTATAATATTGCACAACTTCAAGACTTATTAAATGCATTTGAGGCAGGACCATCTTATGATACCTTTTGGGCTTTTTTCAATGAAACTAATTTAGTAGGACTTAAAGGCAACCAACCAATATTCGACGCAATGAGCAGGAATATCAGATTGGGGGATGTAGATGCTATAAAAAACACCGTAGAAGCTATGAACGAGCACATTGTTCGAACGAAGGACATACCTGTGGTCGGTGCATCAGGAGCTGTTTATGGATTGCTATTGGGTTTTGGAATGGCTTTTCCAAATGCAGAGTTAATGCTTATTTTTCTCCCTATCCCTATAAAAGCCAAGTATTTCATTCCAGTTTTAATGATAGCGGAATTGTTTTTAGGGGTCAATCAGTTTTCTTGGGACAATATTGCTCATTTTGCCCATTTAGGTGGTGCGATTTCAGGGTTCCTATTAATTCTCTATTGGCGTAAATTCGGGTCTAGGTTTGACAACTATGGCCAGTAAAACTTGTTTATTTTGAAATGTTAAAATCAATTTGGGAAGACGCTAAACGGGAGTTTCAATATGGAAACATGGTAACTAGGTTGATATTGATCAACTTGGTAGTGTTTCTGTTGGTTCATGTGGTCAAGATTATATTATATATAGGAAATGGAGCCACTCCTTCTGGTGCTTTCCAACAGTTTTTGCATTTCTTTAGCATGTCATCTGATTGGAAGTTTGTTCTAACTCATCCATGGACTTTGGTAACCAGTATGTTTTTGCACGAGGGGGTGTGGCATATTCTTTGGAATATGATATTTCTATATTGGTTTGGCCGTATAGTGGGAGACTTTTTAGGTAACAGGAGAGTATTTCCAATTTATTTTATGGGAGGTCTTGCTGGGGTATTGTTTTTTTACCTTTCAGCTAATTTACTGCCCTATACTGGAGGGATGGAACGTTTTGCTTTGGGTGCTTCTGGAGGGGTAATGGCTATTGTTGTAGCAGCTGGTGTTATAGCGCCTGATTATATTATGAGGCTATTATTTTTGGGTGACGTTAAATTGAAATATATAGTTTTTGCGCTTGTTTTTTTGGACTTAGTAGGGATTGGCAACGATATGAATACAGGGGGGCATTTCGCTCATTTAGGAGGTGCATTGATGGGTTGGTTGATGGTCTCCCAACTCAAAGCAGGAATAGATTGGAGTCAACCAATCAATAGAATATTGACCCAACTTGCTGGTCTATTTGAACGAAAAGCAAAGCGACCCCAAGTAGTTTTTACCAATAAAAATAGGGCATCAAATAGAGCTAATAAATCAGCATCGCGATTGGCAGAAAATCTCGATAGACAAGAAAAAGTGGATGCCATTTTAGATAAAATTAAAAAATCAGGCTATAGCAGTCTCTCGAAAGAAGAAAAAGCGTTTTTATTCGAAGCGAGCAAGGAAGACTAAGTCTTCTGTTGTATGCGAACAAAACTTGCTAAAGGGTATTAATTGGGTTTTGGTGATAATTACCTTTATTACCTACTTAATTCCTATTGTACCACCCCAATGGAGCCAACCTATTTTATTTGTAGGGTTATTTTATCCCTGGCTGTTTTTATTCAACTTGATTTTTATTCTGTATTGGGCAACTGATCGGTCCCGATTTTTTTTAGTTCCTTTATTTACATTGGTTCTTGGGTATGCGCCTATGACCAAGATCATTGGTTTTAATTTTTCAAATGCAGAAGAAAAATCTGTATTTGATTTGTCTATTGCTTCCTACAATATCCACTATTTTAAGGACTATTATCAGGATAATAAACTACTTTCTAGAGATGCCTTAGTTAAAATGATTTCTGAAGTGGATGCTGATGTATTATGTATTCAAGAATTTCCGAGAGAGCTAGGTTCCACTCCTGAGATCAGTAAAAAGATTTTAGCCAACTCTTCATTTGATTATTATAATCATTTAGATAATAGTGATTTAGTTATATTTTCGCGATATCCTTTAGTGGTCGAAGGGGGGGTGTTGTTTTCCAATAAAGTAAATGGTTATCAAGTGGTTGAGGTTAGGATGCCTAGTCGGCAAAAAATAAAAGTAATCAATACTCATTTGGCTTCCAATGAAGTCTCTGTAATAGCAGAAAAAATTGCATCGGAACCTGAAATGAAAGAAGAAGACCGATTGAAAAGTGTTTTTGGGATGCTTGGGCAATATGGAAAATCTGCCAAGGCTAGAGTACGGCAAACTGAAAAAATACTGGCGGAGATGGGAAATGACCCCAAAGGAACTATTGTGGTAGGAGATTTTAATGAAATTCCACAATCATATATTTATCGACAAATTTCTAAAAAATTGAAAGACACTTTTGTTGAAGGAGGTAAAGGCTTAGGGTTTAGTTATAATGGTAAAATACCTGGATTGCGAATAGATTATATTTTTTGTAGTGCTGACATGGGCGTAGCATCTTGCAAAGTTTTACCTTCTGATTTCTCTGACCATAAAATGATAATTGCAAAACTGACCTTATAACTAATGGAAATGCAACTTTACAATAGTTTAACTAGAAAAAAAGAAACTTTTAAACCCGTAAGAGAAGGGTTTGTAGGCATGTACGTATGTGGACCAACCGTATATAGTGATGTTCATCTTGGAAATTGTAGAACCTTTGTAAGTTTTGACATCATCTACCGCTATTTAAAACACTTGGGTTATCAAGTACGGTACGTCAGAAATATAACTGATGTGGGTCATTTGGAGGGAGATGCAGATTCGGGAGCAGAAGATAAAATTTCCAAGAAGGCTAGAATTGAAGCCTTAGAACCTATGGAAGTTGTACAAAGATATGCTGATGGTTTTCATGAAATGATGCGAAAATTCAATGTTTTGCCACCGAGTATTGAACCGCGAGCTACGGGTCATATTATTGAGCAAATAGAAATGGTGAAGCGAATTCTCGAAAATGGATATGGATACGAAAAGAATGGATCGGTTTATTTTGATACCCTTAAACTGGTAAATGAAAATGGCAAATACGGAATGTTGTCAGGAAGGAAGGTAGAGGAATTGATTGCAGAAACCAGGGATAATTTGAAAAACCAAGATGAAAAAAGGCACCCTTCTGATTTTGCTATCTGGGTGAAAGCAGCTCATTCGCATTTGATGAAATGGCAATCACCTTGGTCTGAAGGTTATCCTGGATGGCATTTGGAGTGTTCTGCTATGAGCACTAAATATTTAGGAGAAACTTTTGATATTCATGGAGGAGGAAATGATTTAAAATTTCCACATCATGAGAATGAAATTGCTCAGAATTATGGTGCTTGTAGTTGCTCTCCTGCCCGATACTGGCTTCATGGGAACATGTTATTGATGAATGGTAAAAAGATGTCTAAAAGTGATGGAAATTCTATCACTCCTGTAGAACTTTTTTCAGGGGAAAGTCCACATGTAACGAAGGGCTATTCTCCTATGGTTGTGCGTTTTTTTATGTTACAGACGCATTACAGAAGCACTTTAGATTTGACGGATGATGCGCTATCCGCAGCTGAAAAGGGATATAGGAGATTAATGGAAGCGCTAGAGGCATTAAAAAATCTAGAAGGAAGTAACCAAGGTGGAAAAAGTAGTTTGGACGAAGAAATTAATAGTTTAAGTCAGATGGTTAATCATGAGATGAGCGATGATTTTAACACCCCTAAAGCATTGGCAAGGCTTTTTGAATTGGTGAGCATTATCAACAGTCTCAAGGATGGCCACTTAGATTTGAAAGACGTATCCTCAAGTACGCTTCAATCACTGAAAGATACGTTTCATGCGTTCATATTTGATATTTTGGGATTACAAGACGAATCGGTCGGTGAAAGTGAAGAAGGTGAAGCCATGTTAAATGGACTTATGGAATTGCTCATCTCGATGCGGCAGGATGCTCGAGAAAGAAAAGATTGGGCAACTTCCGATAAAATAAGAGATACTTTATCTGATTTAAAATTACAATTAAAGGACGGTAAAGAAGGAACTACTTGGTCTAGGATTTAATGGCGGGGGCTTAAAAAACGCTGATACAAAGCAGGGTTTGAAAGAATTTCTACGGCTTTAGAGATTTCCTCGTCGTTTTTGAGTCCCATTTTTATCCTACCGTCTTGGTAATAATATCTAGATGCGATTTCTTTTTCAATAATGGGAACAATATAGGATTGTAGCTTTTGCAATTCCTCTTGTTGTTGTTTGAGTAGTTTACTTTCTAGAGATTGCAATTCAGTAGTACTTTGAATCCCCTCCTCAGTAGTGGCAACGGAGAGTTCTGCAAGTAATTTTTTAGCAGCAGATTGATATTGAAAGTTCTTTTTTTCTAGAAAATCAATAAAGTCACCGTAATCGTCGAAATAAAAATCGTTCACATGGGGTATTGATGGGTTTTTAGATGTAAAGTTATTCACATACTCGAAAATTAAATGGCTATCTATAAGATGTTTGACTAAAGGCAAATCATTTGGATGGGTTATTTCTATATCGGGATCTACCCCTCCACCATCTAAAACTATTCTACCGTTAGTGGTATTGAATGAAGCTCTTAGACTATCTGGCAATTTTACTGGTTCACCATTTTCGTAAGCGACGCTTTGGATACACCTCCCACTAGGCACATAATATTTGGCAGTGGTTAATTTGACTTTTGCATTATAGCCTATATCTCGGGTGTTTTGAACCAAACCTTTACCATATGAAGATTGGCCAATTATAACACCCCTATCGTAATCTTGTATTACACCACTTACTATTTCAGAGGCGGAAGCGGAGTATTTGTTTACAATTACCGCTAAAGGAATAGAAGGATCAATGGGTTCATTTCGAGTATTAAAAGTCCTGTCCCATTCTTTCACTTTTCCTTTGGTTGTAACAACCAATTGATTGTTCGGAATAAAGATATTACAGACATTAATAGCCTCATTAAGCAATCCACCACCATTATCTCTTAGATCCAATATCACTCCCTTGAGTTCAGGATGTTCAGCTTGTAAGTTTTTTAAGGCATCGCCTACATTCGCCCCTGCCCTTTGGGTAAAAGTCGTTAAGTTGATATACCCGACATCATTTTTTAAGATACCAGAAAAAGGCACATTAGGCGTTTCTATTTCGGTGCGACTAACGGTCACTTCTATAGGCTTAATACTTCCAGGTCTTTGAATCTTTAAAAGGACATTAGTGCCAGGATAACCTCTAAGAATATTATCTACCTCATCTTTGCTTTTACCATTTACGTCTTGCCCATCAATAGCTAAAATGATGTCGCCTACTTTTAGGCCTGCTTTATCCGCAGAGAGGTCTTTATATATTTCTACCAGAGTAATGTACTCACCAATTTTTCTATTATTTGCTCCAATACCGTTGGCTTTGCCCTCATTCGCTAATCTATAACTCTCAATATCCGTTTCCGAAATATAATTAGTGTATGGATCCAATGCACTAACCATGGCATCTAATCCTATTCGCATCATTTTGCTTGGATCTAGTTCGTCTACGTAATACGTGTTTAACTCCTTGTATAAATTGGTAAAAATCTCAATGTTTTTCATCAATTCGAAGTACTTACTGGATTGGAAGGGGGGAGCCGCACTCCAACCGAGAAATAGGAGAGGGATTAGAATTAACGATTTGATATATTTTTTCATTTTACAAGAGCTGATTTGAAGAATCAAAAGAACACTAAATTATAGAAAATGCAAGATATGATGCAGAAGTTCTGAAGGGTTTTCAGCATGTAGCCAATGACCAGCATTTTGGATAGTTTCAATTTGGGTATCTGGAAATAGGGCTTTGATACCAGAAATATCTTCTGCTTGAATATAATTAGAAAGATGGCCTTTCAAAAACAGGACGGGACCAGTATGCGGAAGTTGCGCATGAATTTTATCAATCAATTTCATATAATCACGGGAAATAATCGGAAGATTCATTTTCCATTCAAAACCTCCGAGTTTATTTCTTGAAAGGTTTTTAAGTAAGAAAAGAACGGTGTCGGCAGACTTTATTTTTTCAAGCAATTTTTCTTCAGCCTCTTTTCT
>CALAZP010000222.1 GCA_937926355.1 uncultured Saprospirales bacterium | reverse complement strand
AAATCTACTCCTATTCAAGTTGATAATGCCAAGCCAGTTCAGATAGTTATCAATCAACAAGAAATAGATTTATTTGTGGCCAAGTCTAGAGAAGTCAGCTTGGCATCAAATCAACGGATCAATTTTTCTTATGAGCTAGAAGATAAGCTTAAGCCAGGTTATTATCGGGCATCAGTTTATACAGATATAGGGTTATTAGGGGCATCTAATTTCAGGTTGAGGTAAATAACGATTCAACGGAATGGCTCACAAAATTTTTTATTTCTTTTTGTTACAGGTGATTGTAGCATCGTGCATTGGAAAAAAGAAGCATCTAGAACAGGTTCAGGCACTAAATAATGCCATTGAAGCCACCAATGTATCTATTTCTGAGACGCTAGATTCGCTGAGCATTTTGGAGCAATCTCTTAGGTTTCAATTAGCTGAAAAAACAGGGGAGAATAACATATTAAACTTGTTGCGAGATGAGCTGGAGGGGGAAATTGAAGTTTTAGAAAATCAAATAGCTTCTCTGATTGATAATGCCAACGACCAAGAAAAGGTATTAAGAAATAGGGTAGTTTCTCTGCAGAGCCATATTGAAAAGAAAGAAAATCAACTGGAAAATGTTGAAATCCTTTTAGCTGGATATGGGGATCTTTTCCAAGAAATTAAGGACAGTATTGAGATACCATTTCCTATCGATAGTATGGAGGGGGTCACTCTTTCTGTCAACCCCTTTGAATTGGTTCTTACTTTTCAAGAGGAATTAATTTTTGAAAAAGGTTCACTTGCGGTTTCGGAAGAAGGCTACGGTACTTTAGACTCATTAGCCCGTATTATCGAACCCTTTTTAAAATTTAAAGTTGAAATTCAAGTACATACTGATACGGAACGTCCTAACAGGAAATTTAAAAACAATTGGGATTTCAGCATGGGTAGAGCGGCAGTATTGGCAGACTTTTTCATAGGCGAAAAGGGTTTTTCTGCGACTAGACTATCCGCTTCTGGTCAAGCAGATTTTCTGCCAATGGAATCCAATTCGGACGAAGATGGAAGACAAAAGAACAGAAGAATTTCTTTTATGTTTCGTCCTCAAAACGCTAGTTTAGTTAGAGATATTAGGGAAATTTTATCTCAACGGTAGTTTTTTTCAAAATTTTTATCAAGCCCCCTGAAACATTATTTATACTTTTTTGTATAGATTGAATACAATATCAATTTCAGAAAAAAAGGAAGCATGAGTGAGAGTATGCAAATTCTGGAAGATCACACGAAAACCGAATATAAATACGGATTTACGAGTGATCTTGAGATGGACGCTTTGCCCAAAGGGTTAAATGAGGATGTGGTCAAGCACATATCTAAAAAGAAGAATGAGCCTGAGTTTATGCTAGAGTATAGACTTAAGGCATTCAGGCATTGGAAGACTCTTAAGGAACCAACTTGGCATAACGTCCATTATGATCCGATAGATTATCAGGATATTATTTATTATGCAGCACCTAAGCCTAAGAAAGAATTACAGAGTCTGGACGAAGTGGATCCAGATTTATTAAAGACTTTTGAAAAGTTGGGTATTCCCCTTAATGAACAAAAGATATTGGCGGGAGTCGCTGTAGATGCGGTGCTTGATAGTGTTTCTGTAAAAACGACATACAAGGAGAAGTTAGCTGAATTGGGTATTATTTTTTGTTCTTTTAGCGAAGCTGTACAGGAACATCCGGAGTTAATTAAAAAATATTTGGGTACAGTAGTACCTTATACAGATAATTATTTTGCTGCATTAAATGCAGCGGTATTCAGTGATGGTTCTTTTGTATATATTCCTGAAGGAGTACGATGTCCTATGGAATTATCCACGTATTTCAGGATAAATATGGCTAACACTGGGCAATTTGAAAGAACACTTGTAGTTGCAGAGCCAGGTAGTTACGTAAGCTATTTAGAAGGCTGTACGGCTCCAATGCGAGATGAAAATCAATTACATGCAGCGGTAGTGGAGTTGATCTCCAAAGAAAATGCCACTGTAAAATATTCAACCGTACAAAATTGGTATCCTGGAAACGATAAGGGAGAGGGAGGCATTTATAATTTTGTTACTAAAAGAGGGCTTTGTGCTGGAAGAAACGCTAAGATAACATGGACCCAAGTAGAAACTGGATCTGCAATTACCTGGAAATACCCAAGCTGTATTTTAAAAGGGGATCATTCAGTTGGGGAGTTTTATTCTGTTGCGGTGACCAATAATCTGCAGCAAGCGGATACTGGAACCAAAATGATTCACATCGGTAAGAATACTAAAAGTACTATTATTTCAAAAGGTATCTCCGCAGGAAAAAGTCAAAATTCCTATCGTGGACTCGTAAAAATAGGCCCGAAGGCCACTAACGCGCATAATTTTTCACAGTGTGATTCTTTGTTAATGGGAGATCGGTGTGGTGCCCATACTTTCCCCTATTTGGAAGTGGATAATCCTTCCGCTCAAGTAGAACATGAAGCCACTACTTCTAAAATTGGCGAAGATCAACTATTCTATTTGAAGCAAAGGGGATTCAGTGAGGAAGATGCAATTAACACGATAGTAAGTGGATTTTGCAAAGATGTTTTCCAGGAGCTTCCGATGGAGTTTGCTGCTGAAGCAAAAAAATTACTTGGAATTAGTTTAGAAGGTAGTGTAGGATAATTAATAAATAAACAATCATGTTAACAATAAAAGATTTAACCGTAAAGATTGAGGATAAGACCATTTTAAAGGGATTAAATTTAACTATAAATCCAGGTGAGGTTCACGCAATTATGGGGCCAAATGGCTCAGGAAAAAGTACCCTTGCAAATGTGATTGCAGGAAGGGAGGAATATGAAGTAGTAGGGGGACAGATTCTTTTCAATGGTGAAGATTTGCTGGAAATGGAAGTTGAGGAGCGCGCTCATGCTGGTGTATTTTTAGCTTTTCAATATCCTGTGGAAATACCTGGCGTTAGTAATGCTAATTTTTTGAAAAGTGCTATTAATTCCCTGCGTACGGCAAGAGGGGAAGAAGAATTAGATGCGATTACCACTTTAAAATTAATCAGAGAGAAGGCAGCACTGGTGGAAATGGATGAAAAATTCCTTCAGCGTTCTTTGAATGAAGGTTTTTCGGGTGGAGAGAAAAAGAGAAATGAGATGTTACAAATGGCTTTACTTGAGCCCCAATTGGCGGTCTTAGATGAGACGGATTCGGGATTGGACATAGATGCACTAAAAGTAGTAGCCAATGCGGTAAATAAATTAAGAGATGAGGAGCGATCTTTTGTAGTAGTTACGCATTATCAAAGGCTTTTAAATTACATAATTCCTGATTTCGTGCATGTTTTATACAATGGGGTAATTGTCAAATCTGGAGGAAAAGAATTGGCTTTAGAACTTGAGGATAGGGGATATGAATGGGTTAAAGAATTGGCAACCGTTTAAATACAGAATTATGTCAGAAAGTATGGTAAGACAAAAAGGGTTTACGGGCCTTTTCGGGCAATTAGAACAGAGGCTTAATGGACAAAAATCCAGGTTAATGCATTTGATTAGAAGAAAGGCATTGGAACATTTAAACGAGGTGTCCTTTCCTACTAGAACGGATGAGAATTGGAAATATACCGGAGTGCGGCAAATTATTGAGTTAGATTTTCAAGAACCTACATCATCTTCAAATGTAATTAATGAAAAAGTTATAAAAGGGGCGGAGACCATTCAAATCATCAATGGTAAATTTCCAAATCAATTTAAAAGTCCTATTGATTTGGGAAATGGGGTACAGCTTTTAAGAATTGAAGATGCATTAGAAGATGTCGCTTTTGCCGACACCATCAATCAATTTTTAGATGTTATTTTTGAAGAAAAGCAAGCATTTAGTCTGCTGAACTTAGCATTTTCTAAAAATGGATTTTTCTTGTACGTTCCAAAAAATGCTCATGCAAAGAAAACTTTACACATCCAACATATAACCGAGGAATGCGGTCTATCTTTTATGATACCTACTCAAATTTTTGGATTAATAGAGCAAGGTGGAAGTGCTAGTATTGTGGAATCATTCCAACATAAAGGTGATGAAGCTAATGCTTACTTTATCAACAGTTTAAATAGATTTGAAATTAGATCAAATGCTTCATTAACACATTATAAGTTTCAAAAGGAATCTTCCAAATTCTATCAAGTAAGCAATGGTGCCATCACGCAAGAAAGAGACAGTACCTTTACTTCCCATGTAGTTGATGCAGGGGGTAGGATAGTAAGAAATAACCTGAGTACGGAGCTTAAAGGATCGGGAACCCAAACTAATTATTATGGGGTGTATTATGCCAAAGGAGAGAGTCATATAGACAATCAAACTTTTATTGACCACGCAGTGCCTCATTGTGAGAGTAATGAATTGTACAAAGGAATTTTAGATGAACAAGGTGTGGGGGTATTTAATGGAAAAGTTTTGGTTCGTCAAGATGCACAAAAGACTAACGCCTATCAACAAAATTCTAGTTTGGTACTTTCTTCATCCGCGACTATGAATGCCAAACCTCAATTAGAAATTTTTGCAGATGATGTCAAATGTAGTCATGGAGCGACCATTGGACAATTAGATGAGCAAAGTGTATTTTATTTAAAAAGTAGGGGTATTCCGGAGATAGAAGCTAGGAAATTATTGCAAAATGCTTTCCTTGGAGACGTACTCAATCATATAGAGGATAAGATGATAAAGGAATATGCTGAAGGTTTAATAAAATAAATAAAAGAATAATCAAATTGGTAGATGCTTTCTCATATCAAACGGCTATAGATTCCATAAGGGCAGATTTTCCTTTACTTAAAGAAATTGAGGAAAGGAGAAACATGGTTTTTTTGGATAGTGCAGCTTCGAGTCAAAAGCCGCAGGTGGTTATTGATGAGATTGGAAAATATTATAAAACAATAAATGCAAATGTTCACCGGGGAGTCTATCAATTGAGTCAAGAAGCTACGGACGCATTTGAGGCAAGTAGGAGTAAAATAGCTCAGTATATCAATGCAGCGCAAGAATATGAGGTGATTTTTACTAAGGGAACAACTGAGAGCATCAATTTGGTAGCCTATTCGTTTGGGCAACAATTTATAAAAAAGGGGGATGTGATCTTGGTCTCAGAAATGGAACATCACGCTAATATTGTTCCATGGCAACTTTTGTGTGAAAGAACAGGAGCTATTTTAGAGGTTATTCCTTTACTAGAAAACGGAACTTTAGATTTGGAGGTTTTTGAAAGCAAAATTAAACAAGGGGTAAAATTACTATCTATTGTGCATGTTTCCAATGCATTAGGCACTATTAACCCTGTAAAGGAAATGGTTCAAAAAGCTCATTCTTATGGGGTTCCAGTCCTTATTGATGGGGCACAATCGATTACACACCTTGATATTGATGTTCAGGATTTGGATGCAGATTTCTTTGTTTTCTCCGGACATAAGTTATTTGGCCCAACTGGAGTTGGCGTTTTATATGGAAAAGAAAAATGGTTAAATAAGCTTCCTCCGTATCAAGGAGGAGGGGAAATGATTAAAACAGTTACTTTCCAACAATCTACTTGGGCTGATTTACCACATCGCTTTGAGGCCGGAACCCCAAATATTGCAGGTGTAGTAGGGATGGGAAAAGGAATAGACTATTTAAAATCTTTAAACCCCAATTATCTGAGGAGACATGAATCTTATTTGCTGAAATATGCAACTGAAAGATTAATGGATATAAATGGTATTAAGATTTATGGAGAGGCACCTAATAAAACCGGTGTTATTTCTTTTTTATTGGCTCAACATCATCCCTATGATGTTGGAGTGCTATTAGATCAAATGGGAATCGCAGTTAGAACAGGACATCACTGTGCTCAGCCGATAATGGATTATTATGGAATCCCAGGTACGATAAGGGCTTCTTTTTCAATTTATAATAATAGTTCTGATATTGATAGATTAGTTCAAGGGGTGAGCAAGGCTGCCAAAATGTTAGGATGAGATGAGTAAAATAACTGAAATCCAAAATGAGATTATTGAGGAATTTAATTTTTTTCCTGATTGGACAGAAAAGTATGAATATTTAATTGAATTGGGCAAAAAATTACCGTTGATTAGAGATGAATTCAAAGATGATGACCATTTAATAAAGGGTTGTCAAAGCAAGGTATGGTTACGGGCCGAAAGCAAAGATGGATTAGTGGTATATTCAGCAGACAGTGATGCTATCATTACCAAAGGAATTATTGCTTTACTATTACGGGTCTTATCTGGGCAGACTCCCCAAGCTATTTTAGAAGAAGAATTATTTTTTATTGATAAGATTGGATTGACGAATCATCTCTCTCCGACAAGAGCTAATGGCCTTTTAAGTATGGTTAAGCAAATTAAGATGGATGCTATGGTATTGCGTTCGGAAAATTAGTAAGATATGAGCTTACGAGAAAAAATTATCGAGCAAATCAAAACGGTTTTTGATCCGGAAATTCCAACGGATATCTATGAGTTAGGTTTGATTTATGATATTGATATTCAAGAGGATAACAGAGTTTCCATTAGGATGACTTTGACATCACCTATGTGTCCAGTAGCGGAGTCTTTACCTATGGAGGTTCAGGAAAAAGTAGCACAAGTGGAAGGAGTATCGGATGTTGATTTACAAGTAGTGTTTGATCCTCCATGGACCAAAGAAAGAATGAGTGACGCTGCAAGACTTACATTAGATATGTTTTAAATTTTTATAATAATGAAAATTGCAGCTCAAGATGAATATGGATTAAGAATTTTAATTCAAATTAGTGGGGCAGATCCAGCAGAAGGTTTAAGTATACAACAGTTGAGTGAATTGGAAGGCCTATCCACTGCCTATGTGGCAAAATTGACCAGAAAACTAAGAATGGCCCAATTAATAGATAGTAGAAGAGGCCACAAAGGGGGATATATTTTGTCGAGACCTGCAGAATCAATTTTTGTGAGTGAAGTTATGGAAGCTCTTGGAGGCAATCTGTACGATGACTCTTTTTGTAAATCGCACTCGGGAATTTTAAAATTGTGTACCAATTCTATGGATTGTTCTATCAGGTCATTATGGACTATTGTACAGCAGTCTGTAAATCAGATTTTGTCCAACGTTTCCATTGCAGATTTAACCGTCACCGAGAAGAAAACAGGTACGATGCTTAGTACATTGTTGGAGCAAAACTTAATTAATATTATTGATTCTAAAGAAGCGGAAGAGGTATAAAATTTTCGTGATTTAATTCTGCTAAATATTCACTGAAAAAGGAATCACAGTATAGACAGATATTTTCAAACTTCTCAGCTCTCAGCGTTGCTGATTTCCGATCAACTCCCAAGTGTTCTCCCATAGAAAGAGGTTCGCCTTGATTGAGAGCCCGCATAATTTTGGATGTAGCGCTTTGTTTTAATACTCTTGCAACCTTTTGGACTCTGGCATCACCTAATGGATATAGGGTACCTGGGCAACAGGGATTAATTTTCCATAATTGGATAGAAATTTCTTGTGGAATATCTTGATAACCACCTAGGAAGTTTCTAGCTCCAGAAAGAATTTGGCAAAAATTATGGCTGGCATCTTTTTTCCAAAGGTTAGTTTGCATGGCTCTACCTCTTGCCCAATTTCCTCCAAGCCACATATCTTCTGTAGCTCCCCAGAATCCCCAACTTAGTTTGTTTTGATGCAGGTAGTTTTCTTTTTCAATGAGTGGGTCTTTTTCCTCTCCACTTACCCCCCTTGATTCGAAAAGTTTGGAGAGGACATTCAATCTTTCTCCTTTAAACTTATGGAAGCGATCAATACTTGCAATATCAAACCTAGTAATTCCTTTTTCAATGAGTATATCTAAAGATTTTTCATCGAGTAAATCTCCATTGGTTTGAAGCATAATTTGAGTCTGAGAATTTCCATATCTCTTTTGAAGGTGGTCTAATATTAAGAAAAGTTTTTGCTTTTCAGCCAAAGGTTCTCCCCCAGAAAGGATAATTCTATCAATCTGATCAGGGAGATTTTTTATGATATTGAGGCAATCATCCTCAGAAATTTTTTCTCCCTTGGGTCCCGATAGATTATAACAGTGATCACATTGGTCGTTACAAACTTGAG
This sequence comes from uncultured Saprospirales bacterium, assembly GCA_937926355.1. Classification (GTDB taxonomy): domain Bacteria; phylum Bacteroidota; class Bacteroidia; order Chitinophagales; family Saprospiraceae; genus CALAZP01. The sequence goes on along the minus strand of CALAZP010000222.1, from coordinate 42,341 downwards.
TAAATACCCAATATAGAGATTCAAGATGGTTAAAATCATTTTTCATTGACTACTGATTTCCAATAATTGATTTCCTCTGTAGCTCCGGTGGAGGGATCATTGATGAATTCCTCCCTGGTTGAATAGTTTTTCAAAGCTCCTTTTTCCAGCTTAGCAAATCGATTCCCCAAAAGTAAAGCTTCTTTAATATCATGAGTGACAATGATAGAAGTAATAGAGAACTCGGCACATAATTTTTGAAAAACCTTTTGAACGGTACTTCTCGTAAAGTTATCAAGGGCACTAAAAGGTTCATCTAATAATAGTAAAGTAGGTTCCGCCAAGATGGCTCTTCCTAATGCTACTCTTTGTTTCTGTCCTCCTGATAAATGCATTACAGGCACATTCATTACCTCTTTTAGTTCTAATAATTCAATCATGTGTTGAGTTTTAGAGAGGAATTGATTAGGAGACAAGTTTTTAAAATTAAGTCCAAAGGAGATATTTTTTACAAGAGAAAGATGTGAAAAAAGCAGAGGTTCTTGAGATAGATATACCATTCCTTTATTTGGCTGCTGAGGAATGGGATTTAATTTATTGCGATTGAAAAAAATATGACCGGTGGTAATCGGTAGGCGATTTGAAATAACTTTTAGCAAGGTTGATTTACCGCTTCCAGATGGGCCAATAATAGATAAGGTCTCCCCTTTAGGGAGGGAAAATGAAATTTTATTTAAAACGGGGGTTTTATCAAATATTTTTATCAGGTCAACTATCTCAAGAACCATAAAATGGGATTTTACCTAAGATATAATGTTTGTTAATTAGTAGTAATACGAAAGCTGGAATTCCAATAATTAAAGAGGCTCGAGCTGCTAGATATATATTGGCTTCTTGAACATATTGGTAGACGAGAACGGTTAAGGTTTTAACCTGCCCAGCACCAATAATTATAGCAGTTCCGTAATCAAACCAGGAAATTAGGAAAGTCTGAAAAAAACAAAGAGTTAGAGCAGGTCGGGCAAGTGGACCAATGATTTTAGTGAAAGTATATATAAAAGTGGCGCCTAACTCTTGACTGGTGATTAACGCATCTTGCAATTTTTGAGTCCAAAATGGATGTAAAAAAATAAAAGCGAAAGGATAGGCTAGAAAAAACTGGCCTAAAAGGACTCCTCCCCAAGTATTATTAACTCCAATAATAATAAAGAAATGCCTCAAAGTGGCCATTAAAATTATAGGGGCAATTAAAAAGGGAAGTAGTGCTAATCTGGTGTGATTGGAAGCATACCGGGAGGCAACAAATCCTATTGAGGTCGTTAATAATGCAAGCGTCAAAGAAAGTAATAATGATTGATAAATACTTTTCAATAGGACTAGGTTAAAAAATTGAAATGAACCATTCTTTGAAAAATAGCCACCTGGCATCAAATTGGGATATGGCCATTCGGATGAAATAGCTAATAAAATTAGTAGTCCGATTACGATAACAAAGTTAAATAAGATAATCCAACGCATTTATTTTACGATTTGAAACATCCAACGACTGATTAAAATAATTAAAAAACTATAAATGATTACCAAGCCAAAACCTTCAGGAATAGTTGTTAAATCAAATTTTTGAATTTTATCGATAATGAAAACGGTAATCATTTTAGGATTTTGACTGCCTAGTAAAAGTGGTATTTCATAACTACTAAGAGCAAAAACAAAATATAATAGAATAAAGAATTTACTCTTTTGAATTAGAGTAGGAATTGCAATTTTCCAGATGGACTGCCAATAAGATGCCCCTAATTCCCTACTGAGTTGAATTTGATGGTTGATTTGTTCTTCTTCAGCTATTTTTGTTAAAAAAGCATAGAAAACGGGAATAGTCATAAAAGTCAATGCTAAAATGATGGCAAATCCATGAGGACTTTGCGCGGTGAGATCAACCGAAAAAATTATACTGGTGTCAGGGAGCTTGGCCAAAAGTCTTACAAAAAAGCCATTACCAGATAATAATTGAAGAAAAATAAAAGCTACTGAAACCGGAGAAAGAATTAGAGGCAATAGCACCAATAAATTGACTCGAGCAGGTTTATGGAACAAAAGTGTTAATGCTAAGGCAAATGAAATTGAGGTTGAAAAAGTGGCTATGTAAACACTATAGGCAATGGACCTGTAGGTTGTGGGCGAAAAAAGAATTTTACCCCAATGACTATAAGAGGTATGGCCAATAGGATCCCAAAAACCAAAACTTTTAAATAGACTGTAGGCCAGGCCTGTTACAAATGGCAAAATGATTGGCAAAAAAAATAGAGCCCGAATATATTTATTCATTCTTGTTTTAGAATTACTTTCCTAAAATCTTCAGCAAGTTTAATCATATATTCTGGCGCAGGTTCACTCAAAGCCTTTACTGTAGGGTCATTAATATCAGGAGAAGATATAAAATGAGGAATATTATCAAACTTGGATTGTAGAGAATCGGGAAGAGATGATATTTTTAATACGGTGCCATCTCCCCAAACTAATGGGTCAGCTTTTTGAAATTGAGCTTTAGGACTGATTAAAAAATTAGTTACAATCATTGCACCGACTGGGTTGGAAGCTTTTATTGGAATTCCTAAATAATGAGCATTACGAATAGAACCGTATTCAGGAACATAGGCTCGAGCAGACTGGGAAAAAACTCCTTGATAAAATTTATTGTCAACTTCGGTATGGTTATTGCTCATAGTTATCCATAATTCTTCCGAGGAAAATAATTGATGCATCGCTGAGACAGATTCGGGAAATGTAAGCCCCTTTTTCCATAAATAAGGTTGGATTTCAAAGACAAAATCCCATAATTGCTTAGAAAGCTTTTGATATAAATCCGGGTTATAGGGGCCTTTCAGTCCATTGGGAGAACCAGAAAAATCAATCAGCCAGGATTTCAATAAGGTTAGGCCAGTGAAACCCATATCAAAGGTAAATTTCCCTGGATATTTTTTTACAAACTGGAGTAATTCAGCTCTTGTTAATGGGGGATTTTCAATGTATTTATTATTGTAAATAAGGGTAAATTGAACACTTCCCCAAGGACATTCGTATTCTTCGATAGGTTGATTAAAATCGATGCCGATGTAGGGGTTATCAAAATCTACATATCGAGCATTGGGTAGTTTTGAAGTCCAATTTCCCATTAAAGCATCTAACTGTCTTAGTTGGTAGAAGGTCTCTCCATTGATCCAAACCAAATCGTAACTATTATATAGGCTTTTAGCTACTTTTTCAGCCATTATTTGACTTACTATGGTATTCCCTTGAGCATAAGCAATATCTAATTGAATGTTGAAATGATCTTTTAAGTGAGGGATGATAAAATCATTCATGTATTGGTTGATCATGGGATCTCCGCCCCACATTGCCATATTGACGGTGGTTCCATTAGCATCTAATAGCCGATTTTTCCAGGATTGATCTTCCTGAAAGGAAGTTATTGTTGTTGGGGTACAGAAAACGAAACCAAAAATTACAAGAATGAGAATGGAATTTTTTTTATTCATCTTTCAAATAATTTATCGCAGCTTGTGCAGCGATTCTACCACTTTTCAAAGCGGCGTCTAAAGAAGGGTATAATAGGTAGTCACCAGCTAAAAAAACACCTTCTGATAATTTTACTTCATTAGTGGTCAAGGAATATTTTAATGAATCAATTATTGGCAGCGCTTCATTAATAGTATAGGATTCAATAAATTCAAAAAAACTACGAGGTTTATTGGTCAATTTGGCAAGGTCTTTAATGATATCATCAATAGTAGGCTGAGAACTCAAATTAGGCTTTAGGGTGACTGAAAAAAGGTTTTCTTCGGTTTTGGAATAGCTTTTTTGAACAGAGGTAGGTTCACAAAAAGAATTGATTAGCGAATGATCATCTGCTACTATCCCCAAAGTAGGCGTCTTTAGTATAGATTCTGGAATTTTGAAGTAATAATTAGAAGTTTTGTAAAATTTAATTTCTTGGTTGATCAGCTGTTTGATCATGGGAGCCGGATCGGTAGCAATAATTATCGCATTGGCAGACAAGGTCGATCCGTTAGCAAGGTAGATTTTATGATTATTGATATCTTTCACTTTTTCGTTATACAAAATCCGAGTATTGGAAAGTTTTTGCCTGAGTTGTTGAGGTACTGCTTCAATTCCGAAGGCTGGTAAAACAGCCTTTCCACTTGAAAAAAGTTGAAAGACAAATTGAAACATTGCAGAGGGAACTTGTAATGTTTCTGTTAAGAAAATGCCTGTAAAAAAGGGCTTAAAAAACCTATCAATAATCTTTTTGCTAAAACCAAAATGCTCGAGAAAAGAGAGTGTACTTTCTTGGCTTTGGGAAAATATAAATTCAGGAGATTTACTAGCAACCCTATTCCTTAGTTTCAAGATCAAATATTTATCTCTTAGTGTTCCAATAGGTGCAAATAGGGTTTGTAATGCTCGGAAAGGCTTTCTAATAGGGTCGGAGATTAAAAATCTTTTACCTTTATAAAAAATCACTGCTCCTGGGTCGAAAGGAATTACTTTAAGGGCTTCTAGGTCCAAGTATTGTTTAACTTCGGGATAATCAGAAAGAAGAATTTGAAATCCCTTATCTAATGTAAAGCCGTTTATGTTTTCTGTTTTTAATCTTCCACCTGGTCTATCCGATGATTCAATTATTAGAGGAGCAAAACCTTCTTTTTCTAGATGGTGGGCCGCAATTAAGCCTGCGACTCCTGCCCCAACAATGACCACTTTTTCCTCCATCTTTTATTTACAAAGGTAATACAATGACTTCTTTTGAGATATCTGTATTATATGAATCTAAGTGGGTTATTGTTATTGAAAAACCGACAGGATTATTAGTAGAGGCACATTGGAAATATCTGTCGGTAGAATCTTGGGTAAAAGACCATTTGTCTAAACAGTATAAGAATCCTTTTGTTGGTATAGTTCATCGGATTGATAGAATGGTCAGTGGGGTGGTTATTGTAGCTAAAAAAAGAAGCGCGCTGCGTCATTTAAATGAGCAATTGAGAATGGGACAGATTGATAAATTCTATTTTGCTTTGACTTCATCTAAACCCCATTTAATGGAAGGAACCCTAGATACTTATATAGGTCGAAGTAAGGATGGGAAAAAGGCCGTAAGGTTAGATTCCGGTAACAAAATGGCCAAGCGGGCAAAGCTTAAGTTCAGGGTGGCAAAAAGAAATAATATTTTTCAATGGGATATTAAATTGATTACCGGAAGGTATCACCAGATTCGGTTGCAACTAGCAGAAGAGGGATGTCCAATTATAGGGGATGTTTTATATGGTTCGTCGGCAGAAGAAGCATTGGTTGGCATAGGCCTTCATTGTTATCAAATGGTATTCGTGGACCCTGGTTTGTTGAAAAGAATTACCATCAAAAGTAGGGAAGAGTTTAACCCTATTTGGGACAGATATTTAGAAATAATGGAATGATATATGTTGGATTTTCTTTGTCAAGGTGGTTATTGAAATTAGCCATCGCCTTTTATTCCCCAACTGAAATGGATATTTCAGAGTTGTCAGATTGTCAAGAATTGGAAATGGTCAAAGCATCTTGGCAATCTTTTAACGAGTCTTTTGATTGTTGGTGGGAGTCGAATTTTGAGTCGAATGGATCTCCGGGAATGGCTGTTGCCATCCTAAAGGAAGGGGAGGTGGTTTTCAAGAGAACCTATGGAGTAACTCGAGTTAAGTCTAATATACAAGTAGATGGTCATACTGCTTTCAGAATGGCCTCTATATCGAAGACATTTGCAGGAGTGTTGACGGAAATTTTGGTAGAAAAGGGGTATTTAGACTGGGAGGATAGGGTAATAACACATGTGCCAGATTTTAAATTGAAGGATAGTATTACCACCAATTCTCTAAAGGTTAAACATTTGTTGAGTCATACAACAGGTTTACCGAGGCATGCCTATAGTAACTTATTAAATGCGGGTATTCCCTATCGGGAAATTTTAAATATGTTAAGTGAGGTAACTATTTTCCATCCTCCTGGAGATACTTATAATTATCAAAATGTGGCATTTAGCATTATTGGAGATGTTTTACAATCGGTAACAGGTAAGCCTTACGGTGAATTATTAAAGGAATACATTTTTTTACCGTTGGGAATGGCTGATGCTTCGACGGATTATGAGACTTTCATCCGTTCCAATAATATTGCTTATCCACATCAAAGGCGATATGGAAGCTTTAGGGAAGGTAAGGTTAGTGCCAATTATTTTGATGTGGGGCCCGCGGCGGGGGTGAATGCTTCTTTGGATGATATGATTAAATACTTGAGACTGTTAACCGGATATCATCCTGAGATAATAACAAAAAGTGGATTGTTAAAGATTTTTTCTCCTCAGGTATCTGTTTCACAACGAGAAGGTGTGGTTGTGTCGTGGAGGCCAGTAAGTAAAGCATGGTATGGTCTAGGTTGGAGAGGTATTCAAAAAGAGGGGCAGCTTATCATTTATCACGGTGGCTATGTCAATGGCTATCGGTCAGAGATTATGACTATTCCCGAAGAAGACCTGGGCCTTGTTATTTTGAGTAATGCCCCTAATAGCTTGATTTCGGATGCTGGGGTGGTATTTCTAGATTATTTGAAAGAGTATGGCTATCCATTTGCAGAAATCTAAAGGATAGCCATAAAAGGAATTTATGCTTTACCTTTTAGCATTAAGTTCCAATACATAAACGGCAGCCCATATTTTTTAAGCATCCACATGCTCCAGTTTTCCTTTGCGGTGTCCACGAATTTTCCGATAAGTGGGTCGGTATCTCGATTATTGTCATAATCAAATTCAGCTAATACCATTTTTCCGTAACCTGTTACAAGTGGGCAGGAGGAGTATCCTTTATAAGCTTCAGATAAATTGCCTTCTTGGTTGATAACATGTAAAAGATTTTCTACAACAACCGGGGCTTGTTTACGCACTGCTGCTCCTGTTTTAGCTGTTGGAAGCGCAGCTGAATCTCCCAGCGAGAATACATTGGGATAGGCATTGTGTTGCAAGGTATTGATATTGACGTTAACCCAACCTTTACTTGGACCGTCCTGATGAGCTAGGGAAGAATTTTTTACAAAATCCGGAGCGGATTGAGGAGGAGCTAGATGTACCATATCATAGGGTATGGTAATTTCTGTTTCACTTACTTTGGAATAACCCAACGAGTTGATAGGGTGGTGGAATAATTTTTCAGGTTGATTGGCATTGGCGGTAATGGTGTAGTGAAGGAGTTGATTAGCCGTATCGATTTTGGTGATTTTATGGAAAAAATACAAACCAATATTTTTTCGATCAACTACCTCCATTAAGGTTTTTTTGAAATCTTCTACTCCAAAAATTACAGACCCTGGTGTGACAAATGCGATGTTCGTTTTATTTTTTACCCCAGATTTTTTAAAATAATCATCGGCTAAATACATGATTTTTTGCGGGGCGCCTCCACACTTAATTGGAGTAGCTGGTTGGGTAAAAATAGCATTACCTCCTTTAAAATTTTGAAGCACTTCCCAGGTGTATTTGCTATTGGTATAGTTGCTACAGACATTGTTTTTGTCAAGGGTTTCTTCTAGGCCTTCTATGGCATTTAGATCGTATTGAATTCCTGGGCAAACTACCAAGTAATCATAGGAATATTGATTGCCTTCACTTGTGGTAATTTGATTTTCTTCTGGTTGCATTCCTGATACGTGCTCTTGAATCCAAGATACGCCTGGTGGAATGAGGTCTTTCATTTTCCTTTCGGTGTCTTTGTAGTTATAGGTCCCTGCACCAACCAAGGTCCATGCCGCTTGATAGTAGTGTTTGTTAGCGGGATCGACTAATGCAATATTTAATTTTTTACTTTTTAATTTGAGTTGAGCGGCAACTGTAATTCCTGCGGTTCCAGCACCGACGATAAGAATTTGATAGTGGTTATTTTTCATTTTCGTTTGTTTTGTTTACTATAAAATACAAAATAAAGTATAGAAAAACTTCAAATGATGATAAAAATCAATGGGTTGTATCTTTGTATAGAATTCTAATAAAAATTATAGCAGTGGAAAGTATTAAAGGGACGGTAATTAAATCTACGGGTAGTTGGTATCAAGTGGAATCTGGGGAGCTGGGGGAATGGTCGTGCAGAATTGTAGGAAAATTTAGGATGGGTGACATCAAATTAACCAATCCAGTTGCTGTGGGCGATGAGGTGATATTTAAGAGAGAAAATGAGTTAGAGCGGACAGGGGTGATCCATGAGGTTTTGCCCAGAAGGAATTATGTCATAAGGCAGTCACCAAGAAAAAAACACGATTTACATTTACTGGCCAGTAATATTGATCAGGCAATGGTGGTGGTAACGGTAGTTTCTCCTAATCTAAAACAGGGGTTTATCGATCGATTTTTAATGATGACGGAACCTTATGATATTCCGACGATAATTGTGTTTAATAAGGCTGATTTATACGATGAGGAGGCGATCAATACTTATCGATATTTAGAAGAAATCTATACCCAAATTGGATATACTACAAGGTTGATTTCGGCTCAGAATCCCAAAGATGTGGCTAAGATTAAAGAATTACTAATTGGAAAAACGACATTAGTCAGTGGGCAGTCTGGTGTGGGCAAATCGACATTGGTTAATTCATTAGAACCCGAGTTATTATTAAAGACACAGGAATTATCAGATTTTTCTGGAAAGGGTCAACACACTACCACTTTTGCCGAAAGGCATCCTTTAAGAGAAGAAGGGTATATTATTGATACTCCTGGTATAAAGAGTTTGTCGTTTTCTCATTTTGAAATGGCGGATGTTGCCCATAATTTCAGGGAGATTTTTGAGAAATCTGAGGAGTGTAAATTTAGAGCTAATTGTTTGCATCGAAATGAGCCGGGGTGTGCGGTTAAAAACGCGGTAGAAGAAGGAGAAATATCGCCATTGAGATATGGTAATTATTTAACTTTGTTGGAAGAAGTGGAGGACCAGAATTATTGGGAAAGGCATAAAGATTACTAAAGTTATAAAGGTGGGATATCAAAGTAGAAAGCGGGCGTACAAAAGTATGCGTGAAAGGAGAGCAAATAGTATAAGGAATCTAAGGGTCACCTTAATATTTGTAGGCTTGGCTTTTTTAGTGTTGGCGTTTAAAACCAGACATAGTTGGTATGCCTGGTTAAAAACTTGGTTTTATTTTTAAGCCTTATTCAGGTTCAAAACCAAGGACAATATTGAACGTACCCAATTCACTAAACGGCAAATCGCCTGGTTTGTCGAAGCCGATTCCATAATCGAATCCTAGTACACCGAACATGGGCAGGAATACTCTTAATCCCATACCAACAGATCTTTTTAGTTCAAATGGATTGAACTCGCCAATCGTTCTCCATGCATTTCCACCTTGTGCAAATAAGGTTGCAAAAATAGTAGAAGTTGGATTAAGGGAAAAAGGATAACGGAGTTCTATAGTAAACTTATCGAATACAGGGGTGGAGGAATTTCCACCTGCTGGATCTACGTTAGCAGGAAGATCGTTGACGTCATAACCGCGCAAAGAGATGATGTCGACACCAGCGAACCCAAACTGTTGGTTGTTGATTCCATCTCCACCCAATTGAAACCTTTCAAAAGGGGCAGTTCCGATATCGCTGTTAAATGCACCCAGAATACCAATTTTTGCTTGTGCCTTCAGGACTAATTTTCCAACAATGGTGGTATACCAGTCAGCATCGAAACGCCATTTGTGGTATTCTAGAAATTTGTATTTTTCATTAGCCCCCATTTCGGAATAATCTTTAGGGCTGTCTGATAATAGCCTATTGATTAATGAGTAAGGAGGAGTAATTTGCAAAGATAGAGAAATAGATGACCCTTCCTTAGGGAAGATAGGGTCATTAACGGTTGACCGCGCTATTGTTTGTTTGATGCTAAAATTATTATAGTTTCCGTTGGAAACCAAAGAACCGTCATCTGCCCTAAATAATCCTCTAAGCCAATTGTTAAGGCTAAGGGTCTGAATGTTGATGGCAGTACTAGAGATGAAGTTATCATCTGGCCATTTCAAACGAGTTCCCAAACTGATGGAAGCTTGTTTGATACTAAAGTTTTGATAATCAATGCTATTCCTATTGCCAAAAGCAAATCTATTCAAAAATCCAGCGGTGGTAAACGAGTTAGGTTTTTTCCCACCTAGCCAAGGTTCTGTGAGGGATACGTTATAGGATTGATAGAAATCTCCATTGGTTTGAGCTCTGATAGAAAACCGTTGTCCATCTCCCATGGGGAGTGGATGCCAAGCTTCTTTTTTGAAGATATTTCTCAGAGAAAAATTGGTAAAAGAGACCCCTAATGTTCCAATCACTTGTCTGTTTCCACCCCATCCAGCTGAAAGCTCTAACTGATCAGATTGTTTTTCTTCAACGGTATAATCTATATCAACTGTGCCTCGATCTGCATTAACCGGGGTATTGATATCTAAGTTTTCTTGATTGAAATAATTAAGGTTAATAATTTCTCTTTGAGATCGAATGATGTCGGAACGGCTAAATTTTTCAGCCGGACGAGTACGAAGTTCCCTGCGAATAACATGTTCATGGGTTCTGTCATTACCGGCAATACCAACTTTATCAATAGTGGCCTGAGGGCCTTCGAAAATTCTGATTTCAATATCTACAGAATCCTCCACTATGGCTATTTCAATAGGATCAACACTGAAGAAGAGGTATCCATAGTCCATATAAAGGGTGCTAATATCTCTCCCGTCCTGGCTAAATTGCAAACGAGTTTGTAGCTCCTCTTGATTATAAATGTCTCCTTTTTTTATACCTAATACTTCTGCCAGTATTTTGGACTCGTAAATAGAGTTCCCCTTCCAGGTTATATTGCGGTAATAATACTGGTTTCCTTCATCCAAAGTAATTTTTATCATTACAAGTCCATCCTCATTTCTCCAGACACTATCACTAATGATTTTGGCATCTCTATATCCCAGTTTATTGTAGTAGGCTATAAGGTTGACCTTATCTTCTTTGTAATTTTTTTCGATAAACTTAGATGGGGAGAGGATTTTTCTTTTTCTCTTGGTTTCATCTAACTGATTTCTCAATTTGGACGCTTTAACCATTTCGTTGCCTTCGAATAAAATATCATGAATTTTTACCTTCTCGCCTCTATCGATATCAAAAAATAGCTGAACAGAGTTTATTCTAGAGGTATCTGTTTCTTCTCGGGCGGATACAGTAGCATTAAGAAAACCCTTTCCAATTAGAAAATCTTGGATCGCTTCAGAGGCATTGGTTTTCACATTTTCGGTAACAATTCCTCCTTTCAGTAAAAAGCGATCTACTTCTGTATTGAGATCTTCATGCATCCCCTTTTTTACTCCAACAAAAGTATGTTTGGAGAGTCGAGGTCTTTCTTCCACTTTGATGGTTAGGAATACCAATTCACCCTCTACTTTTTCTTGGATGATTTGAACATCGGTAAATAAGCGTAATTTCCATAGGGCTTTTAATCCTTGCTGAATTTTAGGTCCTGGAATTCTAACTTTATCGCCTACAGCAAGACCGGAAATACTGATGATGGCATTTTCATCGCTGAAGTCTGCTCCTGAAACGGAGACGCCACCTATTTCATAGTCTTTAGGAAGCTCATAGTCAATAATTTCCGGTTCATTATTATTAGTTTGGCCGATAACAGGTTGTACTAAAGCCGTTAAGCCTAAAAGGGTAATAATTGGAAAAATCCCTATAAAAAGTGTATTGAAAGCTTGTAACGGTTTAAACATTATAATTTTTTTTACTCTCTATGAACGATGGTTGATGGCCAATAAGTTTATTTAGGAGGGTATTTGTTCACTTATCTTTCCAAATCGACGTTCTCTTTTTTGATAATCAATGATAGCATTACAAAGGTCTGTTTTTCCAAAATCAGGCCAAAATACTGGAGAAAAATATAATTCAGTATAAGCTAGCTGCCACAACATGAAATTACTAACTCTATATTCTCCGCTGGTTCTAATGAGTAATTCTGGATCTGGCAAATCGCGTGTTTCCATAGCGCTATTGATTAATTCTTCAGACAAATCTGATGGAAACAACTGACCATTTTGCACTTTTTGAGATATGGTTTGAAGTGCTTTGGTTATTTCCCAGCGCGAACTATAATTTAATGCTAAGGTAAGGGTCATTCCAGTATTATGGGATGTAGACTCTACGCCATCTAATAATGCTTTGTAAGTTTTTTCAGGCATATTTTCGATTGCTCCAATGGTCTTGAGTCTAATATTATTTTTATGGAGTGTCTGAATTTCATTGTGAAGGGTCTCTACGAGCAGCGACATCAAAGCATTTACTTCCATTTTAGGCCTTGACCAATTTTCTGTAGAAAAAGCATATAAGGTTAGGAATTCAATGCCCAATTCAGCGGCAGCTTCAGTGGTGTCTCGAACAGCTTTTACGCCATTTTTATGACCGAATACCCTTGGTTTTCCTTGCGATTTAGCCCATCTTCCATTGCCGTCCATTATCACAGCAACGTGTCGAGGCAAATTAGTAAAATCAATTTTTGACTTCAGCTCCTGATTCATAATCACATTCGGTGAATTTATTGTACCGAAGCATATTGATTTGATTCGGCAAAATGATTTTCCAAAAATCCCAACAAAATTAAGAAAACTAATGGTTTTGCCCGACATTGACTAGCAAATTAAACCACAGTATTTTTGTGCCTCAAAAATAAGAGATGAATAACTTTAAAGATTTTATTTACCAAAGACCTAATAGCGATGATTTTGCTGCTCGATATCAAGAATTATTAACTGAATTTGATTCTGAAAACTCAGGTGAAAATCAGGTTGCGGTCATCATGAAAATCAATGAACACCGCAAAAAATACAGTTCGATGAGGACCTTATGCCACATAAGGCATACGGTGGACACGAAGGATTCTTTTTATGAGGAGGAGCAACAGCATTTCGATATTACGGGACCTAGTTTGGCCAATCTGGATCATACTTTTTATTCAAAGATTTTGAATTCTCCTTTCAAGGAGACTATTGTTGCACATTTTGGAAATCAATTAATGGTAATTGCTGCATCGGCGATCAAAACTTTTGATCCTTCTATTATTCCTGATATGCAAGAGGAAAACAAACTGGTGTCGGATTATGTAAAAATACAGGCTTCTGCAGAAATTGATTTTAAAGGGGAGAATCTGAATTTATCTACCATACAGAAATATGAGGTCAGTAAAGATAGAGCAGAAAGAAAAGCAGCTGCTTTTGCTAAATGGAATTTTTTTGAAAAGCAAGAGGAAAGGGTCGCCTTCATTTTTGATCAATTGGTCAAAGTTAGACATCGTACAGCTCAAAAACTAGGGTTTAATAATTATGTAGAACTGGGTTATCAAAGGATGCTCAGGTCTGATTACAATGCTCAAGATGTAGAGCGATTTAGGGAGTTTATCAGATTGAAAATAGTTCCAATTGCTTCCGAAATATATGAAAAACAAAGGCAAAGACTGGGGTTAGAATCATTACAGTTTTACGATGAGGGTTTTCAATTTAAAGAGGGTAATCCATCACCACTTGGAGATGAAGATTGGATAGTAGAGCAGGCAGAGAAAATGTATTTTGAACTTTCTTCAGAGACCCATGCATTTTTCCAGATGATGAAAAATCAAGGGTTGATGGATCTAAAAAGTGGGCCAGGCAAAGCAACGGGAGGCTATTGTACGTTTATTGAAAAAGAAAAAGTCCCTTTTATTTTCTCCAATTTTAATGGAACTAGTGGGGATATGGATGTCTTGACCCATGAAGCTGGTCATGCTTTTCAGGTTTACAAAAGCGGCCACGCAAAAATCAGCGAGTATATTTGGCCGACTTATGAGGCGTGTGAAATACACTCCATGAGTATGGAGCTTTTCACAATGCCTTGGATGTCTCTATTTTTTGGAGAAAAAGCTATTCAGTATCAATACGGTCACATTGCGAACGCAATTAAATTTCTTCCTTATGGGGCAGCGATAGATGAGTTTCAACACTTTGTTTATTCTCAACCTGATTGCACCATAGACGATCGATACCAAGCTTGGAGGGCCATAGAGCAAAAGTATTTGCCACATCGTCAATACGATGGCCAAGAATTTCTTGAAAAGGGAACTTTTTGGATCAGGCAAACTCATTTGTTTTCTGTCCCCTTTTACTATATAGACTACGCTTTAGCCCAGATATGTGCTTTTCAATTTTGGAGAATGAATGTTGAGGATCATGAAAAAGCATGGAATAACTATGTGAATATTTGTTCTATTGGCGGCAGTGTTTCTTTTTTGGAAATAGTTAAGCAAGCTGGTTTAGAGTCTCCTTTTGAACAAAGAGCTTTTGACCATGTAGTTGGTTATTTAAAAAGATGGTTGACTGATAAAGAAAAAGACTTGTTTGACGATCACTAAAACTAAATGAAGTTTGGCTTTTATGGTGCTGCTTTATTTGGAGTGGCATTCTTCTAAATCCTAAATATCAGTTATTCTATGGTCTATAAATGGGATCTCCTTCTATAGGGTGATACGTCTCAATTCAGCATTTGTTATAATTTTTATATTTAAAGATAGCGATAAAAGCGCTTTTTTTGAATTAGCGGTGTGGGCTGATGTCATTTTATTAGATGATTTTTAGCTTTTACCCGAGTGCTAAAGCTTGCGGCAGATAATTACTTTAGGCTTTAAGGAGGGGGCGAATAAGATTTGGTTTTGGAGGTTTTCCTTGCGGAAAAAGAGGCGATTAAGGACAAGCTAATGAAGAAAAATGGGCCTACTTTATCTGTTTCTACCAAATCATTAATTGTAAGAAATGCTATAATTATAAGGAGTGAGGAAACTAGGGCTAAGATTAAGTTTCTTTCGGGTTCTCCTTTTAGCTGGGTAACTAAACTTTGACCGTAGGAGAGTGCTACTATTATTAAGGCCAAAAATATCAATAAGCCAGGAATACCTTGTTCTGCCAACAACATTATAAAATAACTATGTATTCCAGATCCTTCTTTATTTTCGCTGACATAGGTGCTGAAAGAAGAAACAGTATAGCTTTTGTAGAAATTAACAAAATTTCCAGGACCAAAACCCGTAATGAATTTTTCCCATCCCATTTTAATTCCAGCAATCCATCTGTAAAATCTTTCCATTGTGGAGATGTCTTGTCCTTTATAAGTTGCTTCTAGTAGATTTTCGAAATTATAATGGGAAATAGTCGTTTCGTAGTTAGGAGCAAAATCTAAATACTTGTTTTCGGAAGCTAGAAAAGAAAAGGCAACTACCAAACTCAAACTGGCTATAAGCATGAGTGGTTTTAGGGTGTTTTTAATTAAAACGAGATAAAGCAGCGGAATTAGCATTACAGCAATATAAGCTGCTCTAGTATAGGAAAAATATATGCCGACTAAAAAAAGGATACCTAGAATTAGAGACACTTTTTTGGAAGTTCCTTTCAGCTGTTGCCACATTAAAAGCACGAATGGAATACAAAGAGCTAGCATAGCCCCATAATTGACATGATTACGCTGATAAGGGTGAAATACTTTATGAACTTCACTAAAGGAAAAATTAAATTGGTAATGCCTTATCAGGGTGATAACAACAGTTAGCGCTAAAGGCCAGATTACCCAATGTATGGCTTTTAAAAAATCTTTTCTGGATTTAAGAAATACAGGGGTTAAAAAGTAGAAAACAACAATATACCATGTCTTGGCTAAGAGGAATTTAAATGAAACTAATGGGTTGGCCGAATTCAGGGTAGCTATTAAGGTCCAACCAAGATGAGCCCCTAAAACAAGCGTAATGGGGTGGGTCCAGAAGTTTTTATTTAATAGTTTAGGATGGGTAATAAAAAGAGGAATGGCAAGGATACAAAGACCTATCATTAGGGGTTCGGATGGCAAATCTGTACCTAAGCCGTTAGGAAAGTATATTTCCGTAGAAAGGGGAAGGCTTAATAAAAGTAAGTAGAAAATCCACTTGGGTCGAGTGATTGAAACACCTATTAGCAGGGCGGTAATAGGAACTAGTAAAAAATACCAAGTGGAAGTCAAGATGGATAGGAGAATGGCCAATGCGACGATTCCCAAATAAAGATGAAGTTTATTAACGACCAAAATTATATTTTTTAGTCGATTCAAAAAATAAGACTCCTAAAGCAGCAAGGAAGAAGGCCAAGATAGTTGCACCTATTACTAGAATGCTCCTTTTGGGTTTCGATTTGATAAGTGGAATTTGAGCAGCTTCAATTAATATCAAAGCGGGTGTTTGGGCTTCTATAAAAGTGAGTAAACGATTGCGACTGTCTTTCTCTATATTAAGACTGCTTGCAATGGTATTAAAATTGTCTTCTAAAGTTTTAACTGTGGAAAGTCCTTGATTAACTATAGATAGACGTTTAGTGAGGATCTGGGTTTCGGCTACTAGTCCTTTTATTTTAGCTTCAATTTTGGTTAGGGTATCTTGTTGAACACTTGTTTGGTTCGACAAATATTGAAAAGCGGCTTGATAATTTGATAAATCTGCTGTAGCATCAATCAATCGGGTAGTCAGGTTTTCCGTTTGAGCATTTCCATTAAAAATTTGGAATTCATTACGAAGTCGGAACAAACTATCGGTTAGTTTTTTTAAAAGATCCTCCTTTTCTAATATTTTTTGGTCGTAATTTGCCAATAAATTTTTCTGAGAGGCTTTTAGAATATCTTGGCTGATTTCGTCTATTTTTTCTCGCGTGGTATTGGCGATAAGGGCCGCCCATTCAGGATTTTTATCTTCAACGGTAATTTGTATGGCATCCTTATCTGTTTTAATAATCTTTAGCAGATCTCTAATTTCCTCCTTTACTTTATACTGGGCCTTTTTTTGATTTGGGTCAATTTGGTAATGTTCAAGCAGGTTGAATTTATTTATTAAAAAGTCTTCTAATTCACCCGATTGTCCTACGGTAAGGACCCTGTTAATATCCCCTTGTCCACCATATATTTGTGCTTCTCGTTTTCCCATCCCCAAAGCTAGGTCAGGAATTGCCTGATCTGGGCTAGCAGCTAAGAAGGTAGTACTGGCTTGGTAGTAGTTGGGCATAAATAAAGAACTAACCGCCACTACAATCCCTACTGCAAAGGAAAAACCTAAAACAAGTTTTCTATGCTGCATTAAAATTTTGAATGCGTCTATTAGGTTGTCTTCCTTTTCCATTCATCAAATTTTGTATCAAAAGTACTAATTCTTAAACCATTTGAGTGGGTGTATAAGGCCAATTATAATGGAGGTTCCCAAGGCAAACAAGCTACTAGATAGGATTCCAATAACCATTGTGATTTTTAGAAAATGGAGCGAAAACCCAATTAGAATTAGTAGCCCTAGATATACAATAGGTTTGATCCAATATTTTATGTTGAATTTCAATTTCAATAAATGGTTAGCGGCAAACACCAATGCAAGGCAAACGAAAATTTGGGTGAGTAAAGTGGCTTTAGCAGCGCCTATAGATTTTTCCGAAGGAATCCAAAGTAGGTTCAAACTTATGTTAATTAAGGCAGCTAATGCAAATAAGCCATTCATTTTGTGAATATTGCCTGTGGCGGTGAGTAAGGTGCCAAAGATGTATCCTATTGCTAAACAAATAAAGGTCAACATTAGATACATTAAGATAGTAGGTACACTGGGGTGAATGGAGGGGTAAAGCATTTGGGTGATTGGCACTCTATAGGTAATCAATATCATGGAAACCCAACCAGCAAGTGCGACAATATGGTTGAGACTAGTTCCTAGAAGAGGAGTTAAAGGTTTTTTTTGAACATGGATTTGGGCAAACATGGGCAATAAAAGAGAGGCAAAAAGGAATCCTATAGCGTTAGCAGCATCTAATAATCTGTAACCTGCAGCATAGTAACCCGCCTCAATTTTTCCTAAGGGGAGCATTCTTTCAATCATAATAGCATCTACACGCGTATATGCTAGCATTAAAAATACTACCAATGCATAAGGGAGGCTTTTTCTAATAAGAGAATAGGAGATTCTCCAATTAGGCCGCCTTAGTGGTGCAGTCTTTTTGATAAGAATAAATAAAGCGATTAACATAGTGGTTAAAAATGCGCATCCTTGAAGGGCGACAAACCAATAAATATTTAGGTGAGATTGGAGTTGTGGGTTCAATAAAAAGAGGCCAAGAAGCACTATCATGATAAATTTATCCAATCCAGACAATATGCTGTCCACGGTGAAGTAGCCAATGGCTGATAAATTAGATCTAAAAAAAAGGGCAAGGGATGCTAAGCAATGGTTACATGCAACCAAAAAAAGAAGGAAGAGCGCATCAAATTGATAGCCTAAAACAAACCCAGCCAGCAGGATTGAAAATAAAAATAGGATTCCCGATAATATTCTGACTTGCACCGCACTGGTAAAAATTTTTTGAAGGAGGTGATTTTTCCCAGCTATGAAAGTGGTGTTAAAATTCTGAATTCCGGGATCATTAATAATGCTTAAGACAAAGGAGAGGTTGAAAAAAGTAAAATACAAGCCATAATCCCCTTCGGGAAGTGTATTTTGAATGGTACGGTCTATCCCGAAAAGATATAGGGGTTTGATTAATCCATTAATTCCCAATAGGAGGGCAATATTTAGAGAAAATTGCCGATTCATCTAAGGTAGATTATTCGTAGCGCAGCGCTTCAATTGGGTCTAGAGATGCTGCTTTCATAGCTGGATAAATGCCAGATATCAAACCAACCAGAAAACAGGTGGCGAAAGCAATGGACATCCATAACCAAGGAATTAAAAAATCTCCCCCTAACAAAAGGGTTACTATATTTCCAATTAAAATGCCAAGGATGATACCCAATATGCCTCCCATCAAACTTATGACTACAGCTTCTGTTAAAAATTGAGAGAGGATTATTTTACTAGTCGCTCCTATCGCTTTACTGATTCCTATTTCTCGGGTCCTTTCGGTTACCGAAACCAACATAATGTTCATTAATCCTATTGCGGCCCCTACTAAAGTTATCAGGCCAATTCCTACAGCTGCTAAGCGGAAATAAAGGGTATTTTCTTTAATAATATTTACGATTTGGTCGGGTTTTTTCATTTCGAAGTCGTTATCCTGAGCAGCTTTTAGATTTCTAATATTACGAAACAACCCGGTTGCTGCTGAAATGGCACTTTCCATTACCGTGGGGTCTTTGACAGCAACAAAAATATTATAGTTGGTCCTAGAAGATCCAAAATATCTTTTGCCTGTGAATAAGGGTATGAGAAGACTTCGATCTTCATTTCTGCCCATACTAGAACCTTTTTCATTGAGAACGCCAATTACCTTAAGGCGTATATTTCCAACAGAAATAGTTTTGTCAATGGCGTTGAAAGAATTGCCCTCGAATAATTCGGTTACCAAATCGCTTCCAATGACTGTAACATAGGCTCCTTGAAGCGCTTCTTTAGAGGAAATATTTCTACCTATTTTGATGGAAAAAGCTTTACCCTCAAGGTAGTTTTCATCTACTGCCATCATTCGGACATTGGGGTTGGTTTTTTTATCTTCAAATTTGACAACAGAACTTCCGGTACAGTTCATCCAAACAGATGTTCTCGCAGGATAATTGAATTTTTCTTTGAACTCAGTGGCTTGCTTGAAAGATATAACGTCACCTGGTTTTTCGTCTACTCCTCCTTGTCGGTTTCTGAGCGTGGTTCCTTTCCTTTCAATATCAAAGGTATTCGCTCCCAAGGAAGAAAAACTGTTATTTAAGGAGTAAATAGCACTATCAATAGCTGTAAGAATACCAACAAGGGCCATAATTCCAAAAGCTATAATGCTTAGGGTTAGAACAGCTCTTAGCATATTGGATCGAATAGATCTTAAGGCTATTAGAATATTTTCAATAGTTGTCATAATGGCATTTAACCTTTAAATCAACAAGATAGTTGAAAATGCATTAGGGTAGAAGTAAGTTCGATTAAACCTTTTATAAATTAGACTTGTGGATATAAATGGAGGGAAGGTTTCTTTGGTATTGGTTGTAATCAAGTCCATAACCGATTACAAAAGCAGGTGGAATAACAAATGCTGATAGCAATTCAATGGGAGGTAATGTTACTTTGGGGTTTATCTTATGAAGTACGGTGACCGCTTGAATGGAGGCGCAATCCTCTTTTTGTAGGTATTGGTTGAGATATAAAAGTGTTTTACCGGTTTCAATAATGTCTTCAACGATGATTACATGTCTGTTTTTAAGAGAGGTGCTTGAGGGGATTTTTGTGGTGACTTCTCCAGTGGATTGAGTCCCTTGGTAGGAAGAAACTTGCAAAAAAGAGACTTCTAAATCTATAGTACAAGATCGAATTAGATCAGCTGCAAATAGAAATGCTCCTTTTAATACCACTATAAAAACAGGGTTTTTATCTGCAAATCTTTCAGATAATACCTTGCCAAGGTATTCTACTCTAAGGTTGATGAAACTTTTATCAATTAAAATGTGTGGTTGCTGGTTCATTCCCCAAGTCCGTATCTATCTATTAAAAATACGAGGCTAGTCATCGCAGCAGAACCAAGATTCAGTTCTCTTTGGTTAACAGCCTCATAGGTGTCAATAGGGGTATGGTGATAATCGAAATATCGTTGACTATCAGGTACCAGCCCGAATAGCAAACCACCTTGAGATTTTAATCCAGAGATGTCTGCCCCAGAACCACCTTTTTGGAAGTATAATCCATATGGTTCAAGTAAGGGCAACCACTCAATTACTTGGGCAAATCTATGATTAAATACTTTAGAATCTCCATCGCAAGTGAACCCTCTTGGGGTGAAACCACCTCTATCAGATTCTATGGCGGCTAGGTGAAATTCATTTTTTTCATTAGAATTTTTCCAATAGGCTTTACCTCCTGCCAAACCATTTTCTTCATTCATGAACATAACTGCTCTGATAGTTCGTTTAGGCTTGTAATTCATTTTTAACAAAGTATGAAGAACAGCTATGGATTGAATACACCCCGTGCCATCGTCATGAGCGCCCTCTCCGACATCCCATGAATCTAAATGGCCGCCCACTAAAATAATTTCTTCTGGGTAAGTACTTCCTTTAATTTCTCCAATCACGTTGAAGGAAGGCTTAGGAGGGTGAATTCTTCCGAAGGATTCCATGAAAACCCTAATGGATTCTTTTTTAAGAAGTTGGCTTAAAAGATTAGCATCGTTAGTAGAGATGGCAATTCCTGGAATCTTATTTTGAACGCCTTCTTCGTAAATCATAGAACCCGTATGTGGAACATCATCATTTCGCGTGGTCATGGACCTTACCAGAACTCCAACAGCGCCAAGTTCACCTGCTCTGGATGCTCCTAAAGCTCTTTGATCAACCGCTCCACCATAAGCGGCAAACGTATTAAGTTGAGTGGGGTCCAAAGGTCTATTGAAAAATACTATTTTACCCTCTATGTTTTCTCGACCTAAGACATTCAAAGTATCCAAGGAAAATACTTCGATTACTTCAGCGGTAATCCCGCCTGTTGGGGTTGCTACAGAATTACCTAATGATAGAGCATTTAATGAAATACTTCCTCTGGCAGAAGAATTAACGATGGTGACGGTTTCTTTTCCTTCTCTGGTCCAATGAGGGACATTGCAAGATTGAAGATAAACGGTATCGAATCCCAATTCTTCCATAAGTTGACGGGTGTATTCTACTGCTGCTGCGGCTTGGGGAGAGCCGGCTAACCTCGGACCGATATTTTTGGTTAAATATTTTAACCAGTTCATAGAAGGGCTATTGGTCAATACTTCATCATAAATTTTTCGAATGTAAAAGGCGTCTTCGTCTATTGAAGTTTCGGTGGTCTGGGAAAAGGAAAAATTAAAAACGAAAGCGGAGAATAATACAACTAGAGCGTAGCGCATAGAGAAAAATTAAAAACTGAATAATTTTTTTTCAACACTTTGTTTGGCAAACAAGAATATAATAAAATAAAATACTGAAAAATTGAAAAAAACAATTTTGAAGTTTTATTTGCAGAAAATTTGCTTGTTTTGGCCACTTACTAAAAATTTGGTCAGCATTGACTTTTACAAAATACTATTTAAATTAGCAAAGAAATAATCAACTTTAAGAATAATTTGGTTTTATTTGGTTAGGGCGGAGGTAGTGTTTATTGCACTACCTCTTTTGTTTAAAAAACTAACCTTTGTTTTGATTTCTTTTTCTCCAGTTAAAATATTCTTTTGAGTACTTATAATTTCAATTTCATGATTGAGGTGGTAACTCAAAGTAGTCTTATTATAACTGAGAGGGCTTTCTGAGATTTTTATGATTTGAATATGAGTGGGATGATTGGTTGGGTCTAGTTGAATCGTAATTTCTTTTATTTCCAATTGTTCATCTAATGCCTTATAGGATAAGGTTTCCAAACTAGAATTTATAGAATATTTATCTTCCCAAGCTTTTTTGTTAATGTCTGAATCTATAAATGGGGACAGCTCCAATTGGTAGTTGAGGGTACTGGGCTCGGTGATTTCTTTGATTTGATTGACAACAAAAGATTTTTCCACTGAAGGTTGTAGTTGATTAAGCCGTTCTACTTCCGCTTGAAAAAACCCTGAAACGTCAAAAAATTTATTTGTTACCGTTGGTGCAGGATCACTAGTTGGGTTGCAACCTGGAGCGATTGATAAGGCCATCAAAAGTAAACCTGAAATGTGCAGTATTTTCATGGTTAGGAAACAATTAAATTTTTACCATCCATTTCTTCGGGAATTGGAATACCCATTCTGTCGAGAATGGTGGGAGCAATATCAGCCAACTTGCCAGATTTAGCTTTTACAGGTTTTTTATCTTTACTTATAAAAACAAATGGAACAGGATTGGTAGTATGGGCCGTATTAGGGGTGCCATCAGCGTTAATCATATAATCCGAGTTGCCATGGTCGGCGATGACTATGATTTCATATTCATTCTTTAAGGCATGTGGCACTATTTGTTCCATACATTTGTCAACTGTTTCGGCAGCTTTCATGGCGGCATTAAAATCTCCGGTATGGCCTACCATATCTGCATTTGCAAAATTAAGACAAATAAAATCGGGACTATTTTGATTGATATCAGCGGTAATTTTCCCAGCTATTTCCATTGCACTCATTTCTGGTTGTAGGTCGTAGGTGGCGACTTTAGGAGAAGGGACCAAAATTCTCCTTTCCCCATCGAAAGCCTTTTCTCTACCACCTGAAAAAAAGAAAGTAACATGCGGGTATTTTTCTGTTTCTGCAATTCTAACTTGTGTTTTTTGAGCTTTTGAAATGACCTCGCCTAGGGTGTTAACAATATTGTCTTTATTAAACAGAACTTCCACATTTTGGAAGTTGTCGTCGTATTTAGTCATGGTGAGATAATGCAGTTTCAATGGATGCATATCCCATTCGGGAAAAGATTTTTGAGTTAAGACTTCAGAAATTTCCCTTGGCCTATCTGTTCTAAAGTTAAAGCATATCAAAAGATCATCATCAGCAATAGAAGTTGGATTACCATCTTCTTTAAGAACTAGTATAGGGGGCATGAATTCATCCGTAGTTCCATTTTCATAGTTTTCTTGAATTGACTTCAAAGGGTCAGTAGTTGGGTTGCCTTCCGCTTTAACCATAAGATTATATGCTTTTTGAACTCTTTCCCATCTATTATCACGGTCCATTGCATAATATCTGCCTATTAAGGAAGCCAGTTGAGCGGGGCTTTTTTCAATATGCTTTAATAGTGTTTTTACATAATCCAGGCCACTTTTTGGGTCCGTGTCCCTACCATCTAGGAAGCCGTGAATAAATATATTTTCGACTTTATTTTCCACTGCAATATCACAAAGGGCCATCAAATGATTGATATGGGAATGCACTCCACCATCTGAAAGAAGCCCCATAAAGTGCACATTTCTTTTTTCTTGGGCAGCTTTTTTGAGAGCATTTACAAGTACTTCGTTGGTGTGTAAGGTTTTCTCTCGAATTGCTTTATTAATCCTAGCAAGTTCTTGGTAGACAATTCTTCCCGCCCCGATATTGAGGTGACCCACCTCAGAATTTCCCATTTGACCTTGTGGCAAGCCTACTTCTTCTCCGAATGTAGTTAGGGTTCCAGATGGATAACGGTGAAGCAGGTCATCCACAAAAGGGGTATGAGCTTGTGCTATGGCATCCGATTGTCGATCTGTACCTAACCCCCATCCATCTAGGATTATTAAAAAAACTTTTCCGCTTGACATGTTCAGATTAATTTTGTTTCAAAACTATAAACTTTTGAGTTTTAGCAGCAGTAATAAAATAAAAAAAGCTTAAACATTGTTGGACCCATCGTTAAAAGACTTTTTAGAAGATAAGGTCATACAGTACAATACTAAATCTTTTATTGAAGATGACCCCATCAGTGTTCCTCATTTGTTTTCGCAAAAAGAGGATATTGAAATAGCCGCTTTTCTTTCTGCCACTATTGCATGGGGAAATCGAAAGAGCATAGTTAAAAATGCGAGAAAAATGGTGAGTTTACTGGATGATGATCCTTATGATTATGTAATCAACCACACCGCAAAGGATATATCGAGGTTAAAAAACTTTGTTCACAGAACCTTCAACGGAGAGGACTTTACTTTTTTTATTGAAGCGCTAAGAAATATTTATATCCATCATGGGGGGCTTGAACGGGTATTTGAAAGGGGATTAGGTCAAGACCATCTGCAACTAGCCATTAGCCGGTTTAAAAAGGTTTTTTTTGAAATAGAACATCCTTCAAGAACTTTAAAGCATGTATCTGATCCTATGAAGGGATCATCAGCTAAGCGGATTAATATGTTTTTAAGGTGGATGGTGAGAAGGGATAAATCTGGAGTAGATTTTGGAATTTGGGAAGGTATTTCTCCTGCTCAATTGTCATGTCCTTTGGATATACATACAGGAAATATTGCTCGAAAATTAGGGTTATTAAATCGAAAACAAAATGACCATAGGGCAGTACTTGAATTGGATAGACAACTTAGATTACTAGACTCGAGGGATCCGGTTAAATATGATTTTGCCCTTTTTGGATTGGGCGTTTTCGAAAAGTTTTAATGAAAAGAGTGGCCTGTTATTTTCAATTCTACTTTTCGGAATGCTGACTTTGGTCCTTCTCCTCTCAATTCTCCTCTGCCTTTGATGAATACATTATTGGTTTTTATTTGATGGTCGAGGAGGATTATGGCTACATTTTTTGCTCTCATTTCAGACAACTTAAGATTGTAATCGGTAGTTCCAAAATCATCAGCATATCCAAAAACATCTACTTGATCAATAGTTATATCATCGGAAAATGAGTTTAAAAAATCAATCAATTTTTCCATTTCCAAAGCTTCCACTATGGCATCATCGAAACCAAATAGAATGGTATGTTTAAAGGACTGAATAATTTTTTCTTTTTCATTGGGGGAATCTAAAGGTAAAGGTTGAATATTCTTTTTTACTTGATCCAAGGGGATGATTCTAATTTCCACGGGAAAAAAGGCTCTATTGTCCCAGTAAGGTATTTCAAAAGATGCCGTGTAGGGTTTGAATCCGGGAGCTGAGAAATCAACAATAATCTCACTATCGGCCGGGATACACAGGAAAAAAGTTCCGTCAATTTCAGTATGAATGGTTCCATATCCAGTAACGTCCAGTATTCCTTGAATGGGTTCCTCTGTTATTGCATTTACCAAAACCCCTTGGACTAAGGTGGTTGGAGGACTATACAAGGCGCTATCAAGAGAAAATTTATAAATATCCATTCCTCCATTTCCATCTGGTTTATCTGACGCAAAGTAGCCTGTCTGATCATCTGAGGTTAGAAAAAACCCGAGTTCTCGATAGGGGGAGTTTACTTTATTTCCAAGATTTATAGAAGGTCCCCATTGGGTCTTGTTTATTTTTTTAGAGAAAAAAATATCTTGCTCTCCGTAACCTATGTGTCCTGTAGAGGAAAAATATAAAGTTTGGCCATCATTGGTAATAAAGGGCGCTTCTTCGTCTCCTTTGGTATTAATATTGGGGCCTAGATTTACTGGTTTGTTCCAGTTTCCCTCCCCATCTAATTGGCTCTTCCAAATATCTGTCCCGCCGTATCCACCTGGTTGGTTAGAGGCAAAAAATATAGTTCTACCATCACAGCTTATTGTAGCTTGAGACTCCCAGTTGTCAGTATTTAAAAAACCTTGTAAGGGTTTTAAATCACTTGGCTTTCCCTCTTTGAAAGTACCTTCCCAAAGATCACACCCTTTAAGAGAATCTATTCTATTGCAGGCAGTAAAGAATAATTTTTTATTATTTCTTACCCATGTAACCATACCCTCATTTTCAGCGGTATTAAAGGAACCATTGACGGGCCTCCCTTTCCTGATTTCCCCATTTTCTAGAGCGGCTACAAATAGGTTTTCATCTCCTTTTACTTTTTTTCTAGAGGTGTAATAAAGAGAGTGACCTTGTATAAGGTATGGGAAATATTCGTCTCCAGTGGAATTAATTTCAGGCCCCAAATTGACGGTATTCCTTAGGCTTTCAAAATTTTCCAGCGCTTTACCCTGATGGCATGCTGCCAAATAATTTTCTAATTGATCTGCATATCTTTCCTCATTCTTTTTTTCTAAACCTTCTTGAGTATCAAAGCGTCCCCTATCATTCATAAGGAGGTATTCGAATAACAAAAAATAATGGAGAGCACGATCTATATTTCCTTGTTTGTAGTATGCCAAACCAGTTTCAAAATACATAGGTCTGGAGAGGAAGCTGTCTAAAGAAATGGCTTTTTCGTAAACTAAGGAGGCATTTTGGTAATCTTTTAATAGCTCGTAGCATATTCCCTGTGCTCTGTATGCCGCTGCCATTTCCGGCATTTCCTTGGAAGCTTTTTTAAAAGCTTTTAGGGCGCTCTTATATTGATGTTTTAGCAAATAGATTTCTCCATTAGCATAATGGGTGACTCCTTTTTGCGCATACCCCAAAGTGGAAATAACCATGATTAAAACTCCGAGTAAGGGGCGCATATTACTTTTTTCCAAAAGTACAAATGGTTTATGGATTTCTATAAAGTGTGGATATGGAAAAATAAGTTGTATTTTAACCTAGTCATCTCACAAAAAGTTATATCATGAAATACTTTTTTTATTGGATTTTTTTGGGGTTGTTGTTGGCTTGTACGGAGCAAGAACCTATTGTTGGAGACATTGTATTGCACAATGGGATTATTTTGGATGGTACGGGAGAGGAAGGGTATCCAGGTCAGGTGGTCATTAAGGGAGATAAAATAGTTTATGTTGGTAAAAAGTGTTTGGTAGAGGCGGATACTTTCATAGATGTTGAAGGAAAGGTGATCACCCCTGGCTTTATTAACATGCTCAGTTGGGCCTATAACTCTTTAATGGAGGATGGAAGATCTTTAAGTGACCTTAAGCAAGGGGTAACTTTAGAGGTTTTTGGAGAGGGTACTTCGGCGGGACCTAGGGGAATACCAGGGGAAGAGGGCTATGTATCTTTTGGCGAAGCCATGAAAAATTTAGAAGAAAATGGGGTTTCCACCAATTTTGCATCTTACCTAGGGGCAGCTACAGTTCGGATACAAACGGTAGGATATGAAAATAGGAAAGCAACGAAAGATGAGATGGAGCGAATGCGTGGAATAGTGCAAACGGCTATGGAGGAAGGAGCTATGGGTATAGGATCGTCGCTCATATATGCCCCAGGAGATTATGCGGATACGGAAGAATTAATCGAGCTGTGTCGAGTCGCTCAGCAGTTTGAGGGAAAATATATTTCTCATATGCGGAATGAGGATAAATATCTTATGGAAGCATTGGATGAGTTTTTAACTATTGCTAGAGAAGCTTCAATTCCTTCAGAAATATACCATCTGAAGGCATCTAGAGAACCGAATTGGCATTTGTTGGATAGTGTTATTCAAAAGGTTGAAGAGGCGAGAGCAGAAGGATTAAAAATAACAGCTGATATTTATACTTATAATGCGAGTTCTACAGGGCTGACTGGGGTAATTCCTACTTGGGTTCAAGAGGGGGGACATCGGGCGTGGATTAACCGTATGAAAGTCCCTGCTGTTAGGGAACGATTATTAGCTGATATCCGATTAGAATTAGCTGAACAAGATCCTGCAGGTATTTTAATGGTCGGTTTCAATAGGGATTCAATGAAACAGTTGTACCAAGGGATGACGATTGCGGAAGCGGCTTTAAAGAGGGGGCAAACTCCAGAGGAAACCATTGTTGATCTGATTATAGAGGACGATAGCAGAATTCAATGTATTTATTTTAGTATGTCAGAGGAAAATATATCGAAAAAAGTTAAAATCCCCTGGGTTTCTTTTTGTTCGGATGCAGGGTCTTATTCAGATTTAAGTAAAGATTTTAGGACTCACCCTAGAGCTTTTGGGAGTTTTATTAGAGTGTTGGGCAAGTATACTAGGGATGAAAAATGGTTGACCTTGCCTGAGGCGGTTCATAAATTAAGCGGTCTTCCCGCTCAAAATTTAGGATTGAAGGATAGGGGGTTACTCCAAAAAGGTTACTATGCTGATTTAGTGGTCTTTGATCCTGAAGAGGTGTCCGATCAGGCTACTTTTGAGGATCCGTTGCAATTCGCTATTGGGGTTTATGACGTTTTTGTGAATGGAACACAGGTTTTAAAAAATGGAGAACATACGGGAGTTTTTTCTGGCAGGTATATTAGAAATTATGAACCAGAGAGCAGCCAAAAATGAAGTTCGCCAGCCCATTCATGGAGTAATATATTCCAATAGTCAATTCTGTCCCAATTCCAAGCCCAAGAACGTTGAGCACCTTTTGGATCTTTTTTAATTCGGTAGTCAGTGGGCGCTGGAATGACATTGAAGCCTTCTTTTTCAAACCACTTTTTTGCTCTGGGCATGTGAAAAGAACTAGTCGTTAAAATAATTTTTTGACCCCCAATTCTTTTATAGAGAAAGCTAGCTTCTTCTTTCGTTCTGGTTGGTTGGGGAATTTGTAAAGTGTCAGAGGGGGGAACTTTATAAAGCAGGGAAGCTTTAGTTACCATTTCTGCTTGTGTTATGGAGCTCTCCAAACTATTGGCCATTCCAATTAAGGTACTGTTAGGTAATTGTGACTTCCATTTAAGTCCCTCTAAAAAACGACTAGCTAATACTGGGTCTAACCAACTATTAGCGGGGATATCAGGATCGTAGACCCCTCCAGAACCTAGGACGACAATATAGTATTTTAAAGAAGGTTCTAACTGGGTCGCTTCTAACGGTGGGTATTTATTTTCTAGTTTTTCAAGCCAAGAGTCAACTATCGGAGTTTTACACAAGAGGATTAAATAACTCATAGAAAAGATTCCTATCCATTGAGCCCAATTCCATTTTTTAAAGAGAATAAGCCCAAGTACTATAACAGAAAGTATAAACAGCTGCCATTCGGTTTGAAGAAGTACATAAATCATTTTTGATTAGATGTATGAGGGTGTGGTGGCTGATACATAGGGAAATGGAATAGTTTAAGCCTTTGTAAAAAATGCATTAAAGAAACGCGAAGAACGCCTAACCCATAGGTGACGCTTCTAGAAAAATTAATTGATGAAGCCTCTTCAAAATAAGAGGTGGGGCAACTTATTTCGCCAATTCTAAAATCATTAAAAATAACTTGGGAGAGCATTTCATTATCAAATACAAAATCATCCGAATTTTGGTTAAAGTTAATTTGACTAAGTACTTGTTTAGAAAATGCACGATACCCCGTATGGTATTCAGATAATTTGTGGTTGACGAGGATGTTTTGAACCAATGTTAGAATTCTATTGGCAACATATTTATAAATGGGCATTCCTCCCCTAAGTGCTCCTTTTCCTAAAATGCGAGATCCCAAAACAGCGTCATAGAGATCTTCTCCTATGAGGTTAACCATTGCTGGGATTAATTTGGGAGTATATTGATAATCTGGGTGTAGCATTATTATGATATCTGCCCCTGTAGCCAATGCTCGGTTGTAAAGAGATTTTTGATTTCCTCCGTAGCCCTTATTAGTAGTATGAGCAATAATATGGTCAATTCCTAGTTTTTGGGCAAGTGCTACGGTTTCGTCTTTGCTGGCATCGTCGCATAATATAACTTCATCGACTAAATCCAAGGGAATCTCAGCATAGGTCTGGGAAAGGGTTTGCGCTGCATTGTAGGCAGGCAAAACGGCTACCACTTTTTTGTTTTTATACATAAATGGAATGCTATTTTTCCTTTTCTTCTTTTGATTCTTCCTCTGGAGTCCATCCCATTTCTTTTATTAGGGAAAACCACTTGATTACTTTTCTTATATCACTGGTTTTTACTTGGTTTTTATCATATGTTGGAAGGATATCAGTAAAATACTCGTGTAGTTCATCAGCTTTAGCGGTGACGTCAATAGGAGGATTGTCTTCTAATTGTTCAAACATATTTCGGAAGACCTTAGCTAGGGGCGCAGAGTCTCCATCATCTGTAAAGATAGCGGTAGTTTCCAAAGGAGTAAATTGATGTTTTCTCGCGGAAACAAACTTGTGTTTTCCAGTATGGAGATCTTCGATGATGATACCATTGCTTCTATTGGCTGCCATTTTAAATAAGCCGGGCATACCACTGATAGCAACCAAATTTTCCAATTTCATTATTAAAAATTTAATTTAGGAATGGTTAATAGTACAAAAGTAATAATATTAGTACTGGGTTAAATGGATAAGGGCTTCTTTGAGCCTTTCTTTAGGTAAAAATTGATTTTCTAAAGTTTTGGCGAAAGGAATAGGGGTGTCTAATCCTCCAACCCTAATTATAGGGCCGTCTAATAATTCAAAACAATATTCTGAGAGGTAGGCTGAAATTTCACCACCTATTCCTCCGAATAAGGTATCCTCATGAAGAATAATGATTTTGTTTGTTTTTTCAGCTACATGTTTGATGGCATCCAAATCTAATGGGAGCAGTGTTCTAAGATCTAAAATAGTTGCATCAATATTTAATTCTTTAATGCTTGCTAGTGCCCAATGAACTCCCATTCCATAGGTAATAATTCCCACCTCATTTCCTTGACAAACCTCAACTGCTTTTCCAATTTCGGTGGTATAATATTCTTCGGGGACTAAATCAGAGATACTTCTGTATAAAG
Source organism: uncultured Saprospirales bacterium (assembly GCA_937926355.1). Taxonomy (GTDB): domain Bacteria; phylum Bacteroidota; class Bacteroidia; order Chitinophagales; family Saprospiraceae; genus CALAZP01. The sequence continues at coordinate 11,166 of CALAZP010000222.1, read as the reverse complement.
CTTTATGTTCAAAGTATAGAATAGGATTGGGGTCTTCAAACGAGGCTAATAATAATCCTTTAGCATCTTTAGGGTTAGACGGGTATACAATTTTGAGCCCAGGTGTATGGGTAAACCAAGCTTCATTACTTTGGGAGTGGAAAGGGCCGGCGCCAACACCTCCTCCGGTAGGCATCCGGATTACTACATCAGCATTTTGGCCCCACCTGTAATGGGATTTGGCAAGATTATTAACTATTTGATTGAAACCTACGGAAACAAAATCGGCAAATTGCATTTCTACCATTGATTTCGTTTTGCATATAGATAATCCCATAGCTATTCCAAGAATTGCACTTTCACAGAGAGGAGTGTTGCGGACTCTGTTTTTTCCAAATTCATGGATCAGACCTTCGGTAGCTTTAAACACCCCACCGTATTCCGCGATATCTTGACCCATTAGTACCAAATCGGGATGTTTGACCATAGCTAAATAAAGACCTTCTGCGATGGCGTCTATCATCCTTTTGTTGGAGGATTTTCCATTCGACGTGGGCAGTATTGGAATTTGTATAGTTGGTGCATAAACGTCATTTAATTCGTCGGCAATGGAAGGGATGGGATCTTCTGATTGAAAACCTAGTTCCACTTGGGAATGAATTTGTTGTTTGAGATCCTCCTCTATCGCTAATAGCTCAGAATTTGTTATCATTTTTTCCTCTTCAAGAAAGGATTTAAAGTTCGCAACAGGATCTTTTTTTGCCCAATCTTCTAGTAATTTGGGTGGAACATATTTGGTTCCAGAAGCTTCTTCGTGCCCCCTCATTCGAAAAGTTTCACATTCTACCAACCACGGCTTAGGGTGATGTCTTATTTCATTGGCAATGTTTTTAATGGTTTGATAGACTTCGAGTATATTATTACCATCAATTCGAATGGCATCCATTCCATAACCTGATCCGCGCTGAGCCAGATGCTCGCAGTGGTATTGTTCGTTAATTGGTGTGGAGAGACCGTAGCCATTGTTTTCAATGATAAAAATTACGGGCAATTGCCAGACAGATGCTACATTTAGCGCCTCGTGAAATTCTCCTTGACTAGTTCCTCCCTCCCCGGTAAAGGCGACACTGATGAGGGGTTCTTTCTTAATTTTATTGGCAAGAGCTACTCCTGAGGCCAAAGATAGTTGGGGTCCAAGGTGTGAAATCATTCCAACAATTCCATAGTCTTTAGCACCAAAGTGAAAAGAACGATCCCTACCTTTTGTGAAACCTGTTAATTTGCCCTGCCACTGTGCTACTAATCGACTAAGGGGAACTTCCCTACTCGTAAAAACCCCGAGATTACGGTGCATGGTAAATATATAGTCCTCCTTTTGAAGGGCTTCGGTTACACCAACTGAAATAGCCTCTTGACCTATTCCGGAAAACCATTTACTAATTTTCCCTTGTCTTAAAAGAATAAGCATTTTTTCCTCAATTAATCTAGGATAGAGGATGGACTTATATAAATGAATTAACGTACTGGTTGTTAAACCACCTTTTTTGTAAGTGATATTATTTTTCGTTTTCATTAGACTTTTGGTTGTTTCTAAATAGCAGTTTGCTCCAAAAGTTTTTTCTTTCGGTTCTTTTTTCTTTTTGTCGTTGAATTTCTTGGAGTCGATTTATATATTCTTCTTTAGTTTCACGTGGTTGAGCGAGTGATAAATTTTCCAAATCACTTTCCTTGAGATTCATAGATTGGAGAACAGAGCGATAAAATTCTGGATTTTGGGCGAATGCCTCTTTGATGTGATCTGCAATATTGAGCTGTTCTAAAATTGGCGGGCAGTCCAAAAGAGCTTGGGAGGACAAGGAGGGTTTTTCAAAATTTCCAGATATGGTTTTGTCTTTTAAAAAGGTAGCTAGAAAATTCCCAAAGACTGGTAAAGCTGAATGGGCTCCTTGCCCGGTAGCGAGGGTTTTAAAATGAATTTCGGGAGATGATGCACCTACCCAAACTCCAGCGACCAGATTAGGAGTTAAACCAATGAACCAACCGTCAGATTGGTTTTGAGTGGTTCCTGTTTTTCCGCCCAAGGGGCCTTTAATTTGATAGGACCATCGAAGCCTTTTGCCAGTCCCTTCTTCTACGGCAGAAGATAAAAATGTGTTTATAATTCTAGCATTCTCCGGTTCAATGATTTGTCGTATGGTTGGTTCTGGTGCGCTGTAAATTACATTGCCAAGGTGATCTTCTATCCGCTTGATAAGATGGGGCTCCACTTGCTGGCCATCGTTTGCGAAAATGGTATAGGCAGTTACCATTTCAAAAAGACTAGCATCTACTGCTCCCAAGGCAATGGAAGGATATTCAGGGGTATTTTTTATCCCTAAGTTTACCGCCAATTCACTTACCTTCTCAGGGCCTATTTTATCAATAACTCTTGCAGCTACAACATTAACGGATTGTGATAAGGCCCCTTCCATAGAATAAAGCCCTCCATAATTTAGATCTGCATTTTTGGGTTGCCAGTTGTCATATTTTGGAAAATTGATGGGTTGGTTGTCAATATAATCGCATGGAAGCAACCCACTTTCTAATGCTTGGGCGTATAAAATGGGCTTAAAGGTAGAGCCCACCTGGCGCTTTGCTTTAACATGATCATATTGAAAAAATCGGTGATCGATTCCCCCAACCCATGCAAGGATATCTCCTGTTTGAGGGTTGATGGCTAAAAAACCAACATTCAATAGAGAAAGATAATACCTAATAGAGTCCAAGGGACTCATTTTCAAAGATTTGCTTCCTTGAGACCAATCAAAAACTTCCATAGGGATAGGAGTTTTGAAAATGGAGGCAATTTCCTTTTCAGATTTACCTTGTTTTTTTAATTGGCGGTATTTTTTGGAAGCGATTATTTCTTTCTTGATGATGTCTTGGTTTGACCAAGGACCATTTTGAGGACCCCATTCCCTAACAAAGTTCTTCTGTAATTGACTCATTTCATCCTGAACGGCTTTCTCGGCTGCTCTCTGCATGGAATTGGAAATGGTAGTATAAATTTTTAACCCGTCTGTGTACAGATTGTAAGATTCTCCTGAAGTTTTTTTGATTTCTTTCAATAAAGAACGACACTCTTGTTCTAAATGAGTCTTGAGATAACCAGCAAAAGTTTTGGACAATTTTTCTTTTTGGTAATTTAATGTCAAGGGTTGATCCTTAAGAGTAGCGCTTTCTTTTTCGTTTATGTATCCGTTTTTGTACAACTGGTTGATGACGGTATTTCGCCTTTCCTTGGCTAAATTGGGATTGCGAACTGGATTGTATCTGGTATTGGCTTTTAGCATTCCCACAAGAACTGCAGCTTCTTCATATTTAAGATCTTGAGGAGATTTGTTAAAAAATCTTGCTGAGGCCGTTTTAATTCCATAGATATTATCGCTGAAGGGAACCGTATTAAGGTATAATCTGAGCAAATCGTCTTTTGAGTAAATTTTTTCTAACCGAAGAGCGATTAGCATTTCTCTTATCTTATTAATGGGTAGAGAAAGGACTAGGTAATTTTTTCTTGGATAAAGATTTTTGGCCAGCTGTTGACTTAACGTACTTCCTCCTCCTGAACTACTATTGGACAAAAGAATTGTTTTAATAAAGACTCTTGCCCAGGCTCTTAAATCGATACCTCGATGGTTGAAAAATCGAGCATCTTCAGTTGCTATTAAGGTTTGAGTTATAATTTCAGAAATCTCAGCATCTTTAGCATTGATTCTATTTTCTACATAATATCTTCCAATCACAGTATTTGATTGGTCGATAATTTCTGTTGCAATATTGTTTTGAATATTACTTAATTCCTTGTCGGAAGGGAGTTGTCCAAAAAAGCCGACTTTCACTAGAAAAGTGAGGAGGACTAACATCGAACCAAAAAATGCAAGTATAAGTACAGCCCAACCGCCCCATTTTTTTAACCTCATATTTATCTACCCAGGTGTACTAATAAAACTGATATATCTGCTGGAGAAACTCCACTTATTCTGCTAGCCTGACCAATAGTCTCAGGTTGAATTTGGGTTAATTTTTCTCTCGCTTCTGCGGAAAGAGATTGCAGTTGGTGATAATCTGGAATATGGAGTTTTACCTTTTCTAACTTGGCCATTTTGTCAACCATTTCATTTTCCTTTTTTATGTAACCGTCATACTTCATATTGATTTCAGCCAATTCTGCGTATGATTTGGGGTAAGACTTTAGAAAATCAGATACTTCTGGAAGGGCTTCCACAAGAGCGTCCATATACACATGTGGTCTTACTAAAATACTGTGAAGTTTAACTTTTTGCTTTATTGGTGCAGAACGGATTTGAGCTAAGTAACCATTAATTAGGTCGGGAGCAACACTATATTGATGAAAAAATTTCTCAATTTCACTAGCGGCGTTTATTTTTTCCTTTACCCGTTCCATACGAATGTCCACCCCTTTAACTCCAATTTTTTGAGCTAAAGGGGTTAATCGAATATCCGCATTATCCTGACGCAATAGAATTCGGTATTCTGCTCTGGAGGTAAACATTCGGTAGGGTTCTTTAGTACCCTTATGTACTAAATCATCTATTAAAACACCTATATATGCATCAGACCGACCTAAAACAAAAGGATCTAAATTATTGATTTTTAAATGGGCATTTAAACCTGCGATATAACCTTGTCCCGCAGCTTCTTCATATCCGGTAGTACCATTAATTTGACCAGCAAAATAAAGGCCGCTAACCAGCTTGGTTTCCAAACTGGTTTTAAGTTGAGTAGGTGGAAAAAAATCGTATTCTATAGCATATCCTGGTCTGAACATTTTGGCATTTTCAAAACCAACAACTTTCCTAATGGCTTTAAATTGAACGTCTTCTGGAAGCGAGGATGAGAATCCATTTACATAAACTTCGCAAGTATTTCGGCCTTCAGGTTCTACAAATAACTGGTGCCTGTCTCTATCGGAAAATCTTTCAATTTTGTCTTCTATAGAAGGGCAATATCTAGGCCCAAGCCCTTGAATTCTTCCGGCAAACATAGGTGAGCGGTCAAAACCCTCTTTAAGGGTTTCGTGTACTTCATTACTGGTATATGCAATGTGACATGGAATCTGATTCTTTACCGTAGGGGTATCCGTGTAAGAAAACTTTCCAGGAATTTCATCTCCAGGCTGTTCCTCTAATTTCTGATAATCAATGGTCCTCCCATCTATTCTTGGAGGAGTTCCTGTTTTCATTCTTCCAGATTCAAACCCCAACTCAATTAACTGTTCAGTAATTCCCTTGGAAGCTCTCTCTCCAGCTCTTCCCCCACCTAGTTTTTTTTCTCCAATATGAATGATTCCATTTAAAAAAGTGCCATTGGTCAAAACGACCGATTTTCCTGGAATTTCTAGGCCTAAACTGGTGTAAACACCCTGGACTCGATTGTTTTTAATCATTAAACCCGTAATCATCTCCTGCCAAAAATCAATATTGGGGTTTGCCTCTAACATTTGCCTCCATTTGGTTGCAAATTCCATTCGATCACTTTGTGCCCTTGGACTCCACATAGCTGGCCCTTTAGAACGATTTAACATTCTAAATTGAATGAGTGTATGGTCAGTAACTATTCCAGAGTACCCTCCTAAAGCATCAATTTCTCTTACAATTTGCCCTTTTGCTACTCCTCCCATAGCCGGATTGCACGACATTTGAGCAATGGTTTGCATATTCATTGTGGCTAATAATACCCTGGAACCCAAATTGGCAGCAGCAACAGCAGCTTCGCATCCAGCGTGACCAGCACCAACAACTATAACGTCATATACGGGAAACATATAATTTGTAATTATGTGTGCAAAAATACGAATAATGAGAACATAAAAATTAATTTAGCGAAAAAGCAAAAATATGTCTTTCACGCCATCCAAAATGATATCCTTAGGGACCCATGCCCCTAAATTTAAATTGGTTGACACTGTAACCGGTAAAATTTTAGATGCGGATGATTTGTTTAATAATAAAGCGACTTTGGTTATGTTTTTATGTAATCATTGTCCTTATGTCATTCACGTCAATCCAGAATTGGTTAAGTTGGTAGAAGATTATAAGAGCAAAGGCGTAGGCTTTATCGGAATTAGTTCTAACGATGCCGATAAATACCCCCAAGATGGTCCAGAAATGATGAAGAAGCACGCGCTAAAGGAGGGTTATGATTTTCCATATTTATATGACGAAACCCAAGAAGTAGCGCGATCGTACGATGCAGCATGTACACCTGATTTTTTTCTTTTTGACGAAAACAAATCTTTAGTTTACCGAGGAAGACTCGATGATTCAAGACCTGGTAACGATAAGCCCCTTACGGGAAAAGACCTACGCGCTGCCATAGATGCTCTGCTTTCACAACAAGCGATTACTTCCGTTCAATATCCTAGTGGAGGCTGTAATATTAAGTGGAAAGAATAATTCAGTTAACGATTAATTACATTTTTGAATCTAGGCCTTTTGGGAGTAATGTCTCCTAGTCGTTGTTTTTTAGCTTCTTCATAGTCAGAATAGTTGCCCTCAAAGAAAACCAAAGAACCATCATCTTCAAAAGCCAATATGTGGGTAGCCAATCTATCGATAAACCATCTATCGTGCGAAATCACCATTACACAACCAGCAAAATCATCTAGGGCATCTTCTAAAGCTCGCAAGGTATTGACGTCTATATCATTCGTAGGTTCATCCAGCAATAAAACGTTTCCTCCTTCTTTTAGGGTCATAGCCAAATGTACTCTATTCCTTTCCCCTCCAGACAACATTCCAATTTTCTTTTGTTGATCGGGACCAGAGAAATTAAATTTACTTAGATATGCCCTAGCATTAACGGAAGTAGAACCCACAGTAATCAAATCCAATCCCCCGCTTATAACATCATAAACTGTTTTTTCACTGTCCTGCAACTCATTATGACTCTGATCTACATAAGCCAATTGGACCGTATCACCAAGAGTAATCTTTCCTTTATCTGGCTGCTCTTGTCCCATTATCATTCTGAATAGGGTTGATTTGCCTACTCCGTTAGGACCAATGATACCTACTATGGCGTTTTTGGGAACAGACATACTTAAATTATCAATCAACAAACGATCACCAAATCCTTTGGATACCCCCTCAACTTCGATTACTTTATCACCAAGCCTTGGTCCCGTCGGGATAAAAATTTCCAATTTGGCCTCTTTAGCTTTTGACTCCTCATCTGCTAATTTTTCATAAGCGTTTAACCTTGCTTTTCCCTTAGCCTGTTTGGCCTTTGGAGCCATTCTTATCCATTCAAGTTCTCTTTGTAATGTTTTACGCCTTTTGCTCTCAGATTTTTCTTCTTGCTCTAATCTTTTGGCTTTTTGCTCCAACCAAGATGAATAATTACCCTGCCAAGGAATTCCTTCTCCTCTATCTAATTCTAATATCCACCCAGCTACGTTATCCAAGAAATATCTATCGTGCGTAACTGCAATAACGGTTCCGGGGAAATTCTTTAAAAATTGTTCTAACCAATGGACGGATTCTGCGTCCAAGTGGTTGGTAGGTTCATCCAAAAGAAGAATGTCAGGGTTGGAAAGTAAAAGTCTTGCCAGTGCTACTCTTCTTTTTTCTCCACCAGATAATGGGCCAATTAACGCATCTTCGGGGGGACATCTAAGCGCCTCCATGGCCGTATTGAGTTTGTTGTCCAATTCCCAAGCATTGGCGTGATCCAATTTTTCCATTAATTCTCCCTGTTGCTCTATTAAAGCCATCATTTGGTCATTATCCATAGGCTCGGCTAATTTCAAATTGATGTCTTCGTAGGCTTGCATCATGTCAACAATTTCTTGAACGCCTTCTTCAACAACTTGTTTGACTGTCTTTTTTTCATCTAATTCAGGTTCCTGCTGAAGGTATCCAATTTTATAACTTTTGTCGAAACTTACTTTACCCTCAAAGTTTTGATCTACTCCTGCTATAATTTTTAACAAAGTTGATTTTCCGGAGCCATTAAGGCCGAGTACACCAATCTTCGCTCCGTAGAAAAAGGATAACCAAATATTGTTGAGTACTTTTTTGCTGGGAGGAAAGGTTTTAGAAACGCCCTCCATGGCGAAAATCACTTTGTTGTCAGACATAATTTTTTGTTGTGGATTGAATGAATTTAGGAGTTTGAACCAAATTTATAATAAAATTTTGATTCTATAGTTTTCCTTTTAATTGGTGTATTTAGCTACGATTGGAAGTCTTCTCCCACTGCCGAAAGATTTTTTAGTTACTCTCAAAATAGGAGCAGTTTGGTACCTTTTAAATTCATTTCGGTTGACCAAACCAATAATTTGATTGACAGTTTCCCAATCAAATCCTTGAGCAATGATCTCTGATGTGCTTTGTTCTTTTTCTATGAAATGGAAAAGAATTTGATCAAGAATTTCATACGGCGGCAGCGAATCAGAATCTTTTTGATCAGGCCTTAACTCAGCCGAGGGTGGTTTGGTTATTGTATGATCAGGAATGATTTCTTCATGGCGATTCATCCATTTAGCCAGGCGGTAAACTTCTGTTTTATAAACATCTCCTAAAACCGAAAGGCCACCACATAAATCGCCATATAAGGTTCCATATCCTACTGCCAATTCACTTTTATTACTGGTATTCAGTAATAGGTTGCCAAACTTATTCGATATCGCCATTAACAGGTTACCGCGTATGCGAGCTTGAATATTTTCTTCGGCCAAAGAAAATGTAGTATTGGCAAAAAGTTCTGCTAAGTTTTGGTCATAAGCAGTAACTAAATCGCGAATAGGTAGGACATCGTATGAGATGGAGAGGTTCTGTGCTAGCGCCACTGCATCGTCCACGGAATGGTGGGAAGAATATTTGGAAGGCATTAATAACGCTCTCACATTTTGTGCTCCCAGGGCTTTAACAGCTAAAACAGCAGTGACAGCCGAATCTATTCCTCCGGAAAGCCCTAAAACGGCAGTTTTTATGTTTAATTTACCAAAAAACCCTTTGATTCCATTAATCAGTGCCTTTTCCAAAAAAGCCATATGGTTAAGCCCTTCGGGAAAAATTTTATTCGATTGGTCTAATGCCGCTGTATCAAAAGTTTTTACAGCCTCTTCGAATGCTGGAAAATCAGCAATTAATTCTCCATTTTCATCGAGAACACAGGAGCCTCCGTCAAACAAAATATCGGTTTGTGCTCCTACCTGATTTACGTAAAAAATGGGGATTTGATATTTTCTCGAATTGGCTTGTAATACAGCTAACCTTTCTAGATGATGGTCTTTCGAAAATGGAGAAGCACTGATGTTAATCATTAAATCCGGGTCAAGTAGATTTAATTGATCCATTGGTGTTGTTTTATAGAGCGGTTGTTGCGGCCCAATATTCCAAATATCTTCGCAAATAGTTAAGGCTATTTTTTTATTTTTAAAAGAGATTAATTCCCAATTATCATTGGGTTCAAAGTATCGATTTTCATCAAATATATCATAGGTAGGTAATAAAGTCTTTTTGATTATTTTTTGAATACTTCCCTGATGCAAAAAGAACGCAGCATTGAATAGAGGCTTCCCGGTTGAATGATTATTAATTAAAGGGGCACCTATTATTATGCCTATTTTTTGGGATAAAGGGAGTAAAGATTGTATTAAATCATTGGAGCCTTTTAGAAAATCGTTAAACAAAAGTAAATCTTGTGGAGGATAGCCACAGGTAGCAAGTTCAGGGAAGCAAATTAAATCCGCTCCCTGTTCAATCGCGTCGTTAATACATTTTTTAATTTTAAGACTATTGGTCTTAAAATCCCCAATAATAGGGTCTAGTTGTGCAAGTGATATTTTCATGGCTCAAAGATACTCGGCAAACCAAATTTGGTGGTTAAATGTTTAAAGGCGTATATTTGAATGATCACTTTTATTAGATTGGCATGAGTAATTATGTGGTATCTGCGAGAAAATACAGGCCCGTCAGGTTTGACGAAGTAGTCGGTCAAGAGCACATTACTCAAACTTTAAAAAAGGCCTTAGTTAGCAACCATTTGGCCCACGCGTTTTTATTTTGTGGACCAAGAGGAGTCGGTAAGACTACGTGCGCCAGAATTTTAGCTCGAGTCATTAACTGTGAAAATCCCGGAGAGGACAAAGAACCTTGCAATCAATGTAACTCTTGTTTGTCATTTAACACCAATAGTTCCTTTAATATTATTGAACTAGATGCAGCTTCCAATAACACGGTTGATCACATAAAAGGATTGGTAGAACAAGTGCGTTTTCAACCCCAAAAGGGTAGGTATAAGGTATTCATTATAGATGAGGTTCACATGCTTTCTTCATCAGCTTTCAATGCCTTTTTAAAAACCTTAGAAGAGCCCCCAGCTCACGCCATTTTTATTTTGGCGACTACCGAGCGACATAAAATTTTACCCACTATTCTTTCTCGTTGTCAGATTTATGATTTCAAGAGAATTGAGCCAGAAAAAATGGTAGGGCATCTCAATGGCATTTGTCAACAGGAAGGAATAGAAGTGGAAAATGATGCTTTGCATATTATTGCCCAGAAATCTGATGGGGCATTAAGAGATGCCTTGTCAATTTTTGACCGATTGGTAGCTTTTGGTGGTAATCGACTATTATATAAGGATGCGGTCGAACAATTGAATATTTTGGACTACGACTATTTTTTTAAGGCGGCAGAATCCATGATGATAGGAGATGTAAGTGCGCTACTTTTGCTTTTTGACGAAGTCGTTCAGAATGGTTTTGAACCTGATTTGTTTATTAACGGTTTGGCAGGTCATTTCAGAGATTTATTGATGGCCAAAGTTCCTGAAACTATTCCTTTACTCGATGTGGGTGACCAATTAAAAAAGCGCTATAAGGAGCAAGCTGAAATCACTCCTGAATCATTCATTTTGTCGGGAATTGAAATTTCAAATAGTTGCGACTTAAGTTATAAAGCTGCTAAGAACAGACGTTTACATGTTGAATTGGCATTGATAAAAATGTGCTATGTAAACCGGGATTTCGAAATTCCGGAAAAAAAAAATGAAACGGGCATAGAAAAACGCCCTTCCTCGGTGGTTAATAAGCCCCAATCTGATATTAAGCCTCAACTTGTTGATAATAAGCCCCAATCTGATATTAAGCCTCAACTTGTTGATAATAAGCCCCAATCT
>CALAZP010000221.1 GCA_937926355.1 uncultured Saprospirales bacterium | reverse complement strand
TTATAATAGCGCCTCGAATAATATGAAGTACGCCTTCCTACTGCTTTCAATATTGGCCATAATAGGTGTGTCCTGCAAAAAGCAAGTCGATTGGCCCTACTACTTAGGAGGCCAAGACCGCAACCACTATTCTCAGCTCAATCAAATCACCTTTGAAAATATTGACTCGCTGAAAGTGGCCTGGATCTATGAAAATCCCGATAGCAGTCAGATTCAAACCAATCCCTTAATTGTAGATGGCGTATTATATGGAGTAAGTCCATATATACAAGCTTTTGCACTCGATGCAGCAACGGGGAAGGAAATTTGGCGGACCACCGATTTGGATAAAGCATGGGGAAGCACCAGTAGAGGACTTGCCTATTGGGAAGATGGACAGGATCAAAGAATATTATACACCGTAGGTCATCACCTTTGGGCTTTGGATGCAGCCAATGGGCGGCCTATCTTAAGTTTTGGCGATAGTGGAAAAGTGGACTTACATCTTGGTTTGCCTAAAATAGCAAAAGAAAAATTTCTCACCTCCAACACTCCAGGCACCGTTTTCAAAGACCTTATTATTATGCCAGTAAGACTTTCTGAGGGCGAGGATGCAGCACCGGGTGATATTCGGGCATTCAATATTCGTACAGGTGCATTGGTATGGACTTTTCACACCATCCCCTATCCCGGGGAAGAGGGGTATGAAACGTTCCCTCCTAGTGCCTACCTCAATGAAGAAGTTGGTGCGGCCAACAATTGGGCGGGGATGGCAGTGGATGAAGCGCATGAAATCCTCTATGTACCCACAGGTTCTGCAGGGTACGATTTCTATGGCGGCAATAGAAAAGGACAAAATCTCTACGCCAATACCCTCTTGGCATTGGATGCCAATACGGGAAAAAAGATATGGCACTACCAAGCTGTTCACCACGATTTGTGGGATCGAGATTTCCCTGCTCCACCCAATTTGATTGATATCACCCGAGATGGTCAAGTGATTCCAGCGGTAGCCCAAATCAGCAAACAAGGATATGTATTTCTTTTTAATCGGCTTAACGGCCAACCTCTATTTGATATAGAAGAAATCCCTGTTCCCTCCTCAACTCTGCATGGAGAAATATCCTGGCCCACTCAACCTCGCCCGATTCTTCCTCTTCCATTTGCCCGTTCCGCTCATGAAATAACCACAGCGGATCTCAATCCATATTCTGCAGAACCAGAAGAAATCCTGAAAACCTTTTCAAGAATAGACAAGGAATGGTTTGCCCCTCCTTCGGAAAAAGGTACCCTAATATTACCAGGTTTTGATGGAGGAGCTGAGTGGGGAGGCGCAGCGGCTCACCCCAAAAAGGGAATCATTTACATCAATTCTAATGAAATGCCATGGATTATGGAAATGAAGCGTAAAGAAAAACTCCCAATGGTAGTTTCCCGAGGCGCCCAGCTCTATCAGGTAAACTGCGCCAGTTGTCATTTGGAGAATTTAAAAGGTAACCCAGCTAGCGGTTATCCGTCTTTAATAAATATTTTGGATAGAAAAGAAGAAGCCTTCATTAGAGATATAGTGGTTAAGGGTAAAGGAATGATGCCTGGTTTTCCGCAATTAGCTGATGAGGATATAGATGATTTATTAGCCTTTTTAGATAAAGATTCCAATGTATCAAAAGAACCTTTGACCGCGGAGGAGGTATCCACCTCCATTGAATATCGCATGCAGGGTTATAATAAGTGGTTAGATAAAGATGGACTTCCTGGGATAGCTCCACCATGGGGTACGTTGAATGCTATAGACTTAAATACTGGCCAATACAAATGGAAAATTCCTTTTGGAGACGAACCCCAGTTGGCTGAAAAAGGTATTTACGGAACGGGAACTGAAAATTATGGCGGCCCCTTGCTATTGGAAAATGGATTATTATTTATCGCAGCTTCTAAAGATGGTTACTTCAGGGCGTACCATGCTGAAGATGGCACCTTGGTTTGGAAATTCAAATTACCCTTTGCTGGATTTGCGACCCCAGCTACCTATATGGTTGATGGTAAACAATATATTGTCATTGCGTGCGGAGGTAGTAAATTGGGAACTGCAAAAGGCAATGTATATGTAGCTTTCAGTTTATGAGTTAAAAGAGTCTATTATTTTGTTTGCTATATCATTTTCGAATGCGGAAAACAGTTCTTACCCATTTCTAATGGATATTGATCTCTTTTTTTAAATCCTTAAAAAGTATACTTGAGACTTAATTCTCTATAAAATATAATCCTTCATGCAAGCCAAAAAAGACATCCAATCCATAGAAAATATAGAGATCGTTTATCTAACCATGAATGATTACGAAGAGATTAAAGCCTCCATGATGGAAGCTTATGCGAACATACCCAATGCATTTTGGAGTGCTCGTCAAATCAAATCACTAATAGAAAAATTTCCTGAAGGGCAAGTAGGAATTAAAGTAGATGGGGAATTAGCTGGTTGTGCCCTTTCCATTATCGTTGATTATGATTTATACGACGACAAACATACCTACAAAGAAATTACGGCTGCTTATACTTTTAAGACTCATACGAGTAAAGGCACCAAACTCTATGGTATTGATATTTTTATAAGGCCTAAATTTAGAGGCTTGCGCTTGGGTAGAAGATTGTATGACTACCGAAAAGAACTTTGTGAAAAGCTAAACCTGATGGGGATCGTATTCGGAGGAAGAATTCCCAATTATCATCAATATTCTAAAGAATTAACACCTAGGGAATACATAGAAAAGGTAAGGAATAAGGAAATTCATGACCCTGTACTTGATTTTCAAATGTCCAATGATTTTCATCCTGTACGAATATTAAAAGGATACCTAGAAGGAGATAAAGAGTCTCAAGAATACGCCGTTTTATTAGAATGGGACAATGTGTATTACGAGCGACAAACGAATAATGCAGTGACCACTAAATCAGTGGTCAGATTAGGTTTGGTGCAATGGCAAATGAGATTATACAAAAACCTCAACGAACTCATGCAGCAAGCTGAATATTTTATAGATGCCGTCTCAGGTTACAGAGCTGATTTCGCCCTTTTCCCAGAATTTTTTAACGCTCCATTGATGTCTGCATACAACCAACTTTCCGAACCAGAGGCTATTAGAAAGTTAGCAGGATATACAGAAGAAATAAAAAACAGGTTTGCCGAATTGGCCATTTCTTATAACATCAATATTATTACCGGAAGTATGCCGGAAATGATTGAAAACGATCTATTTAATGTCGGCTATCTGTGTAAGCGGGACGGTGGTATTGATCGCTTTGAAAAATTGCATGTCACTCCAGATGAGGCCAAAGTATGGGGCTTACAAGGTGGATCAACTATTCAGGCCTTCCAAACCGATTGCGGTAAAATAGGTATTCTAATATGTTACGATATAGAATTTCCCGAATTAAGCAGGCTTTTAGCAGATGAAGGTATTGATATTTTATTTGTTCCCTTCTTAACAGACACCCAAAATGGATATTCACGAGTTCGGAATTGCGCTCAGGCCAGAGCGATAGAAAATGAGTGTTATGTAGCCATAGCAGGTAGCGTAGGTAATTTACCAAAGGTGCACAATATGGATATCCAATACGCTCAATCGGTGGTATTTACACCTTGCGATTTCTCCTTTCCCACCAATGGAGTGAAAGCGGAAGCAACTCCAAATACTGAAATGATATTAATTGCAGATGTGGATATCGATATGCTGCGACAGCTGAATCAATTCGGAAGCGTTAGAAATTTAAAAGACCGTAGAACAGATATATACTCTATCATTAGAAAAGATGATTAACACCAAATATGAACTGATATTACTAACACCCCATAGGGATTTCAAACTCAATAATTTTTTCCTGAACAGATTCATCTTTTTTAGTAAGTATAAGCTTTATAATGATTTTACTCATGGATACGCCACTAGGATATTCATTTACATCGCTAATATGCCCCAAAAGTTGTGACCACTCCTCCCCACACGTCAATTCAACTGCTTCAATCAGTTCATCTATTTCAACCTCTATAAATTTTCTCCAATCATTTTGATTGTATGAATTAGAGGTAAAACTATTTTCTACAGGATCAAATTCTAATTCCTGCCAATCAGAATAATAGTGTTTCCAATCAAACAAATCACAATGGGGTCCTTCTTGAGAAATAGATACACTATTTTCATGACGTTGGAAAATCCTGACCTCCTTAAATTCTGAATGTTTTATCGTAAATAATTTATTTTCAGGAGTTTCTCCTAAATCCAGGTAAACTCTTGCAGTATCACCCAATACTGTGCTGCCATAATCCATCACTTTCCATGTCCCCAAATCCATCACCAATGTTAAATCATCAAATACCATTTCAATTCTTTTATTTACAGGATCAGAAGTTAAATAGCCACTAAAGACATAGCCCCTGAGTTGGCCATCGACTTCTTCTATTTCCACCCAATTTCCACGAATTAAATCTTCCCCATCTTGAATAGCCAATTCAGTATTTGTTTCCCGCAACCTCAATACACTTGAACCATAAATTAATTTACCTATTTTATTCCCTGCCCTATCAGGTTGATCCCTAATGATCAATCCATTATCAGCATGGACATACCAAATATCTTGGCCATTAAGCGAATAAGCGCACACTAGTAATAAAGAAAAAATTAAATACTTACCCATAGCTATTTTTTAAAAAAATTTAAGTCCTGAAAGTCAAAACTAAAATCCATATTAGGAGAAATTCCCTCCATAGTCATCCCTTCTGAAATCCCATTTTTACCGAAGGTGAAATAAACAAAAACATCACAATTCATCTCTTGATATTCCCAATGTACGGCAAACTTACCTTTTTCAAGCCAATAAATAGGACCATTCAGACGAGGAGAACGAGTACAAGTCAACCACCACTGATCCTTTCGCAGCTCAATAATGACTTCTCCAAACCATGGATCTTCATATACCCCAGCAATTTGCTTCCAAGGTCCTGCCTCCTGATTCGCCTTGCCCACTTGTTTCCATACCTCTTCTAATGCCTCGTCCCCCTGAGCATTTCCTTGCTTCAAATAGCCACTGTAACTTTTCACCCAATCTACACCAGATTGGCCTTCGACTCGATCAACAATCGTTTCGGATATCGCTTCAAAAAAAGCCCCTCCATCGGGACTAGTATTCGTCAAAATAACCAAACCGAAATCCTCCTCAGGTAACAGCAAAGTTTTGGACAACATCCCAGGGAGTCCGCCAGTATGCTCAACACGGTAAGATCCTCCAGCATCACTTAGGAACCAACCCAAGCCATATCCCCTGAATCTAGTACTTCGCGGGCCCTCTGCATTCAAAGCCATAGGAGTTTTGATAGACCACATATTGCGATGACTCGCTTTTGAAAATAAAACTTTATTTTCTTGAGTAACTCCTTCATTTAATTGACAAATCATCCACTTTGTCAAATCGTGGACATTGGAATAAATGCCACCTGCTGCACCATTAATTCGCTTTTCAAAGTGACTCGCTGCTTTTATTTGTTCTCCCTTCACCTCATGGGGAGTAGCTATTGATGCCCTATCCGTGATTTGGTGAATAGAAGCATAAGTACCCTCCATTCCCAAGGGCTCCAGCAGTTCTTTCTGAACAAATTCCTCCCAAGTTTGACCCGTTACCCTTTTGATGAGTTCTCCAGCCACGATATAGAGGACATTGTCGTAATCAAACTGAGTACGGAACGCAGAAGCAGGTTCAAAATGCTGAAAATTAGTCAGTATATCAGTGATTGTAAAATGGGTTCCATCGGGAAAAAACATTAGATCGCCTGCACCCAAACCCAGACCACTGCGATGCGTTAATAAATCTTCAATGATAAAGTGATTGGTCACGTAATCATTATACATCTTAAACTCCGGCAAATGCTCAACAACCGGATCGGTCCACTGAATCTGGCCGCGTTCCACCAACAGGGAAAGTGCTGCCGCTGTAAATGCCTTAGTATTGGAAGCAATGGCAAAATTGGTCATCGGATCCACGGCCTTGCCCTCCTCGGCCGAAGTCTTCCCAAATCCTTTCTCATAATACACTTGACCATTTTTTACCAGAGCGATGGCCGCACCAACCACCTGCATAGAATCCATAGCACGATTTACTATTTGATCAATGGCACCTGGCGGTAAAAGCTCGTATAATGCTAAATCTGAAAACGACAAATTCATTAAATCGTAGTCCCTCCATTCCCGGTAGTCATAATGCCACCATTCGGCGGGATACTGGTCAAAACCAAAATGGGTCATCAAATCGTGAAGCAGCTGTCTGTTCTTTTGTACTTCCGGCGATACCCCCTCGTATTCGAAATGAGCCTTTTCCGTAAAATCATCATAAGGGGTGGGCATGGCAAGCTCCTCCCCTGTTCGTAAATCCACCAACGTTAAATCAACTGCACAACCCCTATTGTGGCGAGAACCTCGTTTGGGACTCGCTACAAAAGTAGAATCCGGATACACCTCATACATCTGAACCGTAGCATCATAAGGTCGATAGGCATCAAATACTTTTAAACCGTAACCATAAGTGATTAGAGAATCCTGGACTTTTTTTAATGCCTTGGCTACAGAAAGTCTGGCGTAAGCAGCAGGTTCTGGGTAGATCTGTACCCCTGTAAAATTATTATTCGTCGCATATCTAATATCTAATTGAAGCGTTGGAATAATAGTGGTTAAGCGAACAAGTTGGTGATGAGCATTCTCCTCTACCTGCCTATGGTAATCAACAAATTGATCCACCACCGTAATGCTGTTTTGCGAATAAACTACGCTTGACAGACTAAAGAGAAGACCACAAAAAATAAGCATACGCATCATATCAGCATTAAATTAGTTTCCAAACTATCGTTTATGTTTGCCGGCCTCCCAGCCCTTTTGCTTCAAAAATTCAACCCCCGATTCTTCCGCACCCTTTTCGATGGTAGTCGCCATACTGTCGTTCCATCGATTGAGGTAACCAAAGAGCGCTACCACACCCAGTATTTCTACTATTTCACCGGCGTTCCAATGCCGTCTCATTCTTTCCGCCAAATCCTCATCTACTGCATTGGGTATCTCTGCGCTTTTTTGAGCAAACTCCAAGGCTACTTTTTCACCTTCGGTAAAAGCGGGATGGGTTTGGTATTCCCAAACGTGTTTTAATTGATCGTCGGGAGCCCCATATCTTTCAGCAGCACGTATAGTATGTGCTTGACAATACCGACAACCAGCTACATTACTGCACACATACCCAATCAATCGCTTCAATGCACTGGTCACCCTTCCTTTGTTTTCCATCACCGCCTTATTCATTTCGATAAAAGCATAAGCGATTCTAGGTCGATGATACATGGTCAAAACGCTATTGGGACAAAACCCCAGCGTCTCTTCATAAAAAGTAATGAGCGCATTCAATTCCTGATCCTCCGCCTGAGCAACAGGATCGACTAAAGGCATTTTCATATTTGATTCATTTTAATCGGTGATAGGTATGCACCATATACACCACAGATATTAGGGGTATAAAAAAGTTTACCAACGGAATTAAAGTCAGCAGGGTCAAAATAAATCCCCCTCCATATACCTCCATTTTATAAGACCCAATTAAATCCCTAGCCCGATCCTTTCCTAAATGGTATCCCGCTGCTGCCTCAAAAAATTCTCTACCAATGAGATAACTGTTGAGTATAATCGACACCAAAAAACCAATTCCAAAGGCATAGAGGGGTAATACCAATATGTTCAATACTAAAGCTTTGATGGTAAACCGTATATCGTGAATAAAATCAGGCCAAAATCCAGGTGCTTTTTCGCGCATTTCATTGGGATATTCCGCTTGCTCTACCCTATGAATGATATTCTCTACGAAAATACCAACAAATAAAGCCGAAAAAGCTGGCAACATAAACCATCCTGCAATGCCAGTGGCAGCACCTATGGCGATATTTACCAAACTATCAATGGTAGTTTGCTTAATTTCAATTAATTGATCAGCCCAAGTAGATACACCATATATCATTAAGGCAATTATCGCTATTCCAAATAAAGCCGAGCCTAGAATGTATCCGCCCAATCCAGCCTTACCAATGCTGTTGAAAGATTTTAATACTTTATTAACCATTTATTTTTCTTTTAAAAAGTCTATGATTCTTTGGTAAATTTCTGGAGATTTTTGGCTGTGTCCCAATCCTCTCGTCCAAACCAAGTCCGCATTTTTCCAGTTTTGAGCAATCAATCTCGCCTCCTCTTCAGGAATCACCTCATCCAATTGGTCGTGCAAAATCAACCCACTCGGCATTTCCCCTTTAATATAGTCTAGAGCAGTAAAATCTCTGTAAGGCTTTCCAAATTCCCATTCAAAAGCCAGTTCAAATGATTGAAAGGAATGTGCTCCCAAATGTACCAATCTCCTAAAATAGTCAAAAAGAGATTCTAAACCAGCAGGGGTGGCTTTTACTACCGCTTTTTTAGCAGATTTTGAAATCGTTTTACTAGCAACCAAAATCGCCATTCCTCCTGCAGAATGTCCCACTACTGCAAACGGCTCTACCTGTGGAACCAACTCCTCCAACCAACGTCCATATTCGAGTACGGTAAATTTTTCACCAGTAGATTTACCATGTGCAGGGGCATCAATGGCTATAGGGGCATAACCCTCCTTCACCAGTTGAATGGCCAAATCATGCCAACGAGAAGCATTGCTCTCCCACCCGTGTAATAACAAAATTTTAGGCCCTTGTCCTCCCCAATCGTAAAAGGCCACCTGATGCCCATCATTCAAAGTAAAATCACCTTGGCGAATTTCATTTTGAAACCCTTCGGGAAAAGTAAACGCCTTAGCGGTTCGTGGGACGGTAAACCATCCCATTAACAAACGGCCTACTTGCTCAGGTCTTATTCGTACCCAAAATTCCAACCCCCAACTGAAAGCGCGAAACATTATTTTTTTCAACTTCCCTGCTTTTTTCATTAAGATAAAAATTATCTCCTAATACACCCTGCTAACATTTTTGTATTTTTAGAGGAACAACAAAACAACCGACATGAAATACCTTTTATTAATTCTTTTTTTATGGAGTGTAAACCTAAGTTTATCCGCTCAAAATGCTTATGAAGCGCTGGCAGAAGTAGCTATTATTGAAGAAAAAGTCATGATGCCCATGCGAGACGGTGTGCGGCTAGCAACCGATATTTTCAGGCCTAAAACCGATCAACCTGTACCCGTTATTTTTTCCCGCACTCCATATAATTTCAACCCTTGGAGAGATGGGAAAATGGTCACTCGAACTTACGAGACAGCATTAAAATATGTCAAAGCAGGTTATGCCTATGTGGTTCAAAATGAAAGGGGAAGATATTTTTCCGAAGGAGAATGGGACATACTAGGCACCCCACTTACCGATGGGTATGATGCATTTGAATGGATGGAAAATCAACCTTGGTGCAATGGTAAAATCGCCACCTATGGCTGTTCATCAACCGCAGAATGGCAAATGGCTGTTGCTTCCCAAAATCATCCAGCCCACGCAGCATTGGTGCCTCAAGGATTTGGAGCTGGAGTGGGTCAAGTTGGTCCTTTTATGGAACAAGGAAATTGGTATAGAGGTGGGGCGACCCAAATGTTATTTATCTCTTGGCTTTACGGTGTTCAGAATGATGCCATCATGCCTCATTTCCCCAAGGATGCCACTCAAGAACAACTTATCAGAGCTTCTAGATTTTTTGATCTGGACCCCGAATCTCCACCTGTGGATTGGAAAGAAGCCTTTTACCATCTTCCAGTGAGTGATTTGATTGAAAATGTTAAAGGCCCCGTTGGAGTTTTCGATAAAATGGTAAAGCGCAAACCCAACGATCCGGAATGGTATGAAGGGGGATTATACCATGAATCCATGCCTTATAACAAGCCTACCTATTGGTTTGTCAGCTGGTACGACGTGAGTTCCGCTCCTAATATTGAATTGTTTAACCATGTGCGCAATAATGCCACTGATCCCGCTATAAGGGACCAGCAATTTTTGCACATTGCACCTACTTTACATTGTGGCTTTACTAGGGCTAAAGAGGAAACTGTGGTGGGTGAAATCAGTGTAGGAGATGCCAGATTCAACTATGATTCTCTTTTAATGGGTTGGTACGATGTTCACCTTAAAGGAGAAAATGAAGCGTTCTTAGAAGGGTTGCCCCGAGTCCGTTATTACACCATGGGCAGTAATCAATGGCAGACTGCTGAAACTTGGCCTCCTCAAGGGGTAGAAATGCAAGATTTATTCTTGTATAGTAAGGGCAATGCGAATACCATGTATGGAGGTGGACAATTGACCTCCTCTCCTCCCGAAGAAAATGACCCTGATAGTTATGTCTATGATCCGCTGAATCCGGTTACCTCTTGGGGTGGTAACGTATGTTGCACAGGCAATGCTATTCAAGGAGGTGCTTTTGACCAAAGAGTAATGGAGACCAGGCAAGATATTTTGGTATATACCACTGCCCCTTTTGAAGAAGGAATGGAAGTTTCCGGACCTATTGAAACCACCTTGTATGTTTCCTCCGACGCCAAAGACACTGACTTCACTATTAAGTTTATCGATGTCCACCCCGATGGAGCTGCTTATAACTTAGATGAAAATATTATGAGGGCGCGTTATAGAGAAGGATTCGACCAAGAAGTTTTCATGGAAAATGGCCAGGTATATCCGATTACCTTTAGTCCAGTACATACTTCTAATTACTTCAAACCAGGACATTCCTTGAGGATTGAAATATCCAGTAGTAATTTTCCAAGATTCGATAGAAACCTCAATACGGGAGGTCCAAACTACAATGAATCCAAACCGGTAATCGCTAACAATAAAATACACCATTCAAGTGTTTATCCTTCTAAAATCAGTATTCCGGTAGTAAAAAAATAACTAAGTATGATGCGTAAATTTTTTCAACTACTCTTTCAATTATTGCTATTCTTCCATGCGTTGCCAGGGATAGCACAATTAGACCCGGTTGTTTTGAATGACTATTTCGAAAAGATGGTTGAGAAATGGGAAGTTCCGGGTATGTCGGTTGCCATTATAGATAATGGTGAAGTGATATGGAGTAAAGGGTATGGGAGAAAGGAAAATAATCAAAATACTTTCTCGGATCAGGAGACTTTATACGCGATTGCCTCTAACACCAAAGCATTTATAGCTACCGCTTTGGGAATATTGGTAGATGAAGGACGGTTGAATTGGAAAGATAAGGTGATCAACTACCTGCCGTACCTGAGACTTTATGATCCTTGGGTGACGGCCCAATTGACCATTGAAGACTTACTCTGTCACAGGGCTGGATTGGGTACTTTTAGTGGAGATGTACTTTGGTACAAAAGCGAGCGGTCAGCTCGGGAGACCCTATCCACATTGGAACATTTGTCGAAGGCGTACTCATTCCGAGCGGGATATGGCTATTCTAACTTAATGTTTATCGCCGCTGGGGAAGTAATCCAAGCCGTTACTGGGCAATCATGGGATCAATACCTTCAAAAGGCAGTTTTTGAACCACTCGGAATGGACCGCACCTTAACCTCTGTCCAACAATTGGAGGGCACTACTAATAAGGCCACCCCACACAAAACTACTCGTGAGGGCAATATGCCCATTGAGTGGACCAATTGGGATAATATGGGTGCAGCAGGTGGAATTATTTCCAGTGTGGCAGATATGGCCAAGTGGTTGCAATTTCAATTGAACCAAGGGATATGGAATGGGGATACCTTATTACAACCCGCTACCCAAGAAAAACTTTGGACCTACCACAATAATTACTTGGTTAGAAAATCCTCTAAAATGTTGATGCCGGCTAAAAATTTTGATGGCTATGGTTTGGGTTGGGGCATATTCGACTGGAATGGGCACCGAGTCATCAGTCATTCTGGAGGCTATGATGGGATGTTTAGCCGAGTATTTTTAGTTCCGGATTTAAATTTTGCCGGGGTTATATTAACCAACAGCATGACAGGTCTTGGCACCTATGCCATGTACGATATCCTCGAAGAAAAATTAGGTGGAAGTGATATCGATTGGGCGGATCGTGGGCTTCAGAATTTATATAAAGGTTTTGATAGAAGAGTGGAAAACTACGAATTGTGGTCTGATGGGGAGGACAGCAATCAACAGCCCAGTCTTTCTATGGAGCATATCGTTGGAACTTACCACTGCCCATTGTATGGAGATATCCAAATAAAGAGTCAAGATGGACTACTCCAGATTCATTTTGATAAAGCACCACTGCTCACTGCTAATTTGATGCCTTGGAATGGTGACACCTATTATTTAGATTGGCACCAAACGCATGCATGGTTTGATTTTGGTACGGTACAAATCACCAAAGACCATATGGGTAAGGCATCAGGACTACAGTTTTTTGTACCCAATGGAGATATTTTTTTTGAAGAGATCAATGCTGTCAAAAAATGAAGTATATACCTATCTTTTTATTGATACTCGTTAGTATTATTGGTTGTCAATCCAATGAAGAATCAGCTGCGGTTGACCCCATACAACTTGTAGAAGAAGGTCTAATTCCTGCGGTAGTATTTGAGGGTCAGGAGATTCCTAAAATGAATCTTTACGAACGTATGGAGCACTACAAGGTCCCTGGGGTATCTATAGTTTTCTTTAGAAATGACAGCATCGAATGGGCCAAGGGATATGGTTTCTACAGTTACCAAAGCAGTAGACGGATTGATCCATATACCCTTTTTCAGGCTGCTTCTATTAGCAAACCGGTAGCGGCAGCTGGGATACTTAGGTTGGCCCAAACCAATCGTATTGATATCGACCAAGCGGTAAATAACTATTTGACCAAAGAGTGGAAGGTACCTTATAATGAGCTACAGCAAGATTCTGCCGTAACGCTAAGAAAATTATTGAGCCATAAAGCTGGAGTGAATGTTCACGGATTCCCAGGTTATGCTCAAGGAGAAAAGTTGCCCACAACAACACAAATCCTGAAAGGACAATCTCCTGCCAATACACCAGCCATAGCAGTAACCGAAGTCCCTGGTTCCGTTTACCGATACTCCGGCGGTGGTTATACCATCGCACAAAAGGTAATGGAGGAGATGATAGATGGATCGTTACCTGATTATTTGAAAAATAATATTCTTTTACCTTTTGGTATGCGGAACAGCTTTTTTCTTCAACCCCTACCGGACGCCTATAAAGGAGCTGCTGCTATTGGTCATCGATCAGATGGCACTCTGGTAGTAGGTCAATGGCACAATTATCCAGAGTTAGCGGCGGCTGGACTATGGACCACTCCATCTGATTTGGCTAATTTTGCTTTGGAATTACAGCGTATCTACGATGGCAAAACCATTAATGTTCTAAACAAAAAAAGTGTAGAAACGATGCTTACAGGGGTAGGACCTGCGGTTTACCAAGAGCAGGGCAGGTTAGCATTTGGCCACGGGGGTGCTAATGAAGGGTACCGAAGTACCTGGTGGGCTTTTGCCGAAGGCGATAAAGCAGGCTTTGCCATCATGACCAATTCAGATAGTGGGATGGGCTTGATTAATGAAATCAAAAGAAGCATCAGTGAGGCCTATGGATGGGATTATTTTCATCCGGAAACTTTAGTTTTGGTGGACCTAAGCGAAGAGCAAATTCAAGGGTATCAAGGGCGTTATTACAACGAAGATTTGCAAATGCAAATTGAGATTATAGCTCAACCAGCTAATTTGATCATTTACGAAATAGGCAAAGAAGCTGCTAAAGAATCCTATTTTCCCATAGGTTCGAGTAGTTTTGTCAATACAGACACCAATGACCGAGTTACGTTCCAATTGGAAGAGGACAACACCTTGAGCGGGTTGGTCTATAATGAACAATACGAATTTACGCTTATCAAACGATAAAATTATTTATCCATTTTTTATGGCGTCTTCATGGATGTTCATAGCGAATTCAATTAAAGCCAAATGGGAGTAGGCCTGCGGAAAATTCCCCAGCAGTCGCTTGGTTTGAAAATCCAAGTCTTCGCTAAATAAACCCAAATGGTTGCTGTAGGATAACAGTTGATCAAATAATTGAACTGCTTTTTCTTTTTCGCCGATTTTATACAAACTATTGATGTACCAAAAAGTGCACACCGTAAAAGAAGAGGTAGGCACACCAAAATCATCAGAGTTTTTATATCGATAGAGCAATCCTTCGTGGCAGAGCGATTTTTCAATCGCCTTCACCGTGCTGACATACCTGGGATCCATGGCATCTACTAATCCATAGGATTCCATCAACAAAACAGAAGCATCCAAATCTGTACTTCCATAGGATTGGGTGTATGCCCCTATAGATTCATTCCAACCATTATGGTGAATATCCGCTTTAATTTCTTCAGCCAGGGGCAACCATTTTTTTGTAGATTCAGGTTTGTCTAAAATTTCGGCTATTTTGATGGCTCTATCAATCGCCACCCAACACAGGAGTTTCGAAAACACAAAATGCCGATCCTCATTTCTAAATTCCCAAATACCTTTATCTGGTTGCTGCCAGTTGTTGCGAACGATCCAAACGATATTTTTTACTATACCCCATATTTCTTCATGAAAATCTCTGTCGTTAGGAAATTTGTAAAGCTGAAAGTAAATCGCATCGACCAAAATACCATAGATGTCGTTTTGTTTTTGAAGATAGGCCGCATTACCTATTCTGACTGGCTTAGACCCCTCATATCCTTGCAGGTGATCTAAAATTTTTTCCTCCAGGTTTTTTTGGCCATTAATCCCATACATGATTTGCAATTTTTCATCCTTTTCTGGAATCAAATCAATGATATAAGCAATGAATTTTTTAACAATTACCTGGTGGCCTAATCTAGAGATGACTTTCATAACCATGGAGGCATCCCTTATCCAGCAAAATCTGTAATCCCAATTGCGCACTTCCCCGATGGTTTCAGGCAATGAGGTCGTAGCTGCAGCTAGGATAGCACCCGTTTTTTCGAAGGTTAATAACTTAAGCGTCAAAGCGCTGCGCAACACCTCCTTATTATATCTGCTTAATTTGGGAGTTTTTGCACTCCAATTGAGCCAATAAACCTTAGTTCGCTCAAAGTCGAATTGTAAATCTTCCCAATCGGGAACCTTTAATTTCTCATTGTAAGCCAAGAGAAAGTATAGCGGAGTATCAAGCACAAAGGAAGTACCTTCTATAACGTCTTCTTTCTCTGCATTGGTGTAACAAAAAAGGGTATCGTAACAATCTTCGTCGTAAACGCTGACTATACAGTCATTCTTTTTATAAGTTCTCGTATTACCCACTGCATACTCCAATTTGGGATGATAAGCAATAGAAATTTCAGGGGTTCCTTTAATGGGCCTAATCAATCGGACCATTTCTGGGGGAGCGTGGTAGGTCTCTCCCTCCTTTTGATATCTCGGCATGTAATCGGTAATTTCAATCGTACCATCTCCGCAATATATTTGGGTAATGAGTACACAGGTATGCTCTAAATAAAATTGTTTGTAGGATTGTACACTCTTACTGTTAATTTTAAAATGTCCCCCCTTTGAAGAATCCAATAGAGCGGCAAAAACAGATGGAGAGTCAAATTGTGGCAAACAAAACCAATCGATGGAGGTGTCCTCCTTGACCAATGCAGCAGACTTACAATTTCCAATAATACCGTAATTCAAACCCATACACGTTTTTTATTGTTAGATTGGAAAATAGCCCAAAAGTCTGAAATTTTATAACGGGAGGCTCAAAATCCATTCTTTGCCAACCAAAATGTAAATTATGTCCAAGCATATCATCGTTTCCAACCGATTACCCATTCATTTAGAAAAAACTTCCGAAGGATATGTTTTCCAAGCCAGCAGCGGTGGACTTGCAACAGGATTAAAATCCTTTCACTCTGAGGGAGATGCACTATGGATTGGTTGGCCAGGAATAGCGAGCGAAGCATTGAGCCAATCGGAAGTGATACAACTGGAGGAGGAACTTAAGACTGGAAGGTATGCTCCTGTATTCCTTACTGAACCGGAAATTGACGACTTTTATTACGGCTTATCCAATAAATGTCTTTGGCCACTTTTTCACTATTTCAGCCACCTGATGATATTTGAGGAAAACCAGTGGGATGCCTATGAAGCGGTCAACTTAAAATATGCTGAAATTGTCAATCAATATCTAGAGCCAGGTGATTATGTATGGGTACACGATTATCAATTGATGCTTTGCCCACAAATGATTCGGGATTTGAATCCGGAGGTAACTATTGGATTTTTTCTGCACATTCCTTTTCCATCTTTCGAGTTATACCGAATTTTTCCGAAGCGTAAAGAATTGCTGGAAGGTTTGTTGGGTGCAGATTTAATTGGTTTTCATACTTACGATTATCAGCGACATTTCTTGAGTTCCGTTAAGCGCATTTTAAATTTGGAAGTCACCTTTAATGAGATCCTAAAAGATCATAGAGAGGTTACGGTAAATACCTTTCCTATGGGTATTGATTTTGACAAATTTGACGGGGCTGCGAAGACTCATGGAAAATTGCCCTCCAAAGAGCAATCTGATATCAGTCTGCAATTGGAGATGCACAAAAAGCAATCTGAAAAAAGTCACTTGATCTTAGCAATTGACCGTTTGGATTACACCAAGGGCATCACTAATCGAATTAAAGCTTTTGAAATTTTCCTTGAGCAGTTTCCCGAGTACCTAGAAAAGGTCAGGCTGATCATGCTGGCCGTACCCTCAAGAACCAGTGTGTCCCATTATCAAGCATTAAAACGGGAAACCGATGAGTTAGTTGGTAGGGTAAACGGAAGATTTGCAACAGTCAATTGGACGCCTATTTGGTATTATTACCGCTCTATGGAATTCGATAACTTAATCGATTTGTATTTGGCAGCTGACATCGCCATGATTACTCCAGTCAGAGACGGCATGAATCTGGTAGCCAAAGAATATTTAGCCACCCGAGTTGATGATACAGGTGTCCTCATACTCAGTGAAATGGCAGGTGCGGCCAAGGAATTGCACCAGGCCATTTTGGTTAACCCCTATGATTTGGAGGAATTAGCAGGAGCTATTAAAACAGCGGTGGATATGCCCCTAAAGGAGCAGATAGAGCGCAATAAGGGGCTGCGTAAAAGAATCAGGCGATATACGGTACATAAATGGGCGGCATCTTTTAACAAAGCATTAAAATCAGTAGCCCAACACGATCGTAAAAAACAAAAAACACTCTCGAATGAGAAGGTCATCCAACACCTTCTCGAGCGATTTGAGCAATCGAGTAACCGTTTGTTACTATTGGACTACGACGGCACTTTGGTAGGATTTCATAACGATCCAGCACAGTCTCTTCCCGATTCCACTCTCCTAGTGCTATTGCAACAATTAACGGCATTACCCCATACCAAAGTGGTCATCATCAGCGGCAGGGATGGTCAATTTTTGGATGCCCAATTTGGACATTTGAATATGGGACTAGTCGCTGAGCATGGATTGAGTATTAAGCGGGCCGGGGGAGAATGGATTCACAATGACCTTGCACACAATGAATGGATGGATACCATTCTACCTATATTGGAAACTTTCTCCGATAATACACCAGGGACCTTTATTGAGCGTAAAAACAATTCTTTAGTTTGGCACTATCGTCAAACTGACCCAGAATTAGGGTCACAGCGGGCCATTGAACTGAAAACCTTATTGGACAGCATCATTACTGGAGAAATAGAATATATGGATGGGGACAAAATCATTGAAGTAGTCAATCGAAACATCAATAAAGGGGTGGCTGCAACTTCCTTGATTCAAAATGAAGAATACGACTTCATTTTGGCAGCAGGAGATGACGTCACCGATGAACGCATGTTTGCCGCCCTCCCCCAAAGGGCTATTACTATTAAAGTGGGTAAAAAAGCTACTGAAGCCACCTATATGGCCAGTTCCAGTCAAAAGTTTAAGTCATTTTTAAGACTTTTGGCAGACAAATAAACAAATCTTACGGCGATAAGATCCTCTGCGTACCCCTGATTTAAAAACCATCTATAAAAGCAACTTCATAATTGCTCAAATAAATTCAAAATAAAACAACAGAATTGGACCATAAGTCTGGGTTTTCAAACAAAGAATTGAATCCTTGGGGAGAACTAAATCAGAGAAATGTATCTGAATGCTATGATAAATTGCCGTTGTAATTAATTTTAAAATAGGACTAATATTAAAAAAAGCTGCTATTTGTATAGCAGCCTTTTAATTTTTGTTCGGTGGGAATCATAGCTTTTCCTTATATAAACTGGCCTAAATAATTTGCCACTCAATATTTAAACCTAACATAAGTTTGTAAGACCATAAATAACATATTTTGTGTTGCTTTATTCCAATAAAATCATCTTCTTAGTAGCAACATGTCCTCCTGCTGTCAAAGTGTAATAGAACACCCCTCTTGTAGGTAATTCTTTACTATCTATACTAATCTGGTTAGCCCCTTTTGTAAAGTTGCCTTTGATTACTTTCAATACCCTACCTGTTACATCGTTGATAGTCAAGGTCGCCTCGCTCGCTTCTGCTAAGTTAAAACCAATCACCGTCTCTTCTCTGAATGGGTTCGGTGTGTTTTGCTTCAATTCAAAACTAACTGCCTCTATATTTATGCCTTCGGCAAAACTCAATACCACATTCATCGCCTCACCAGATGTGTTGTAGGCTTCAGGAGTTAAATATTGATGGTCTATGCTTAAAGCTTCACTCAATAATATATCCGCTGTCGCTCTGATTACTAACTCAAAAAGTGGATCTCCTTCATTCCTTTGGCTCTCATCCTTGGTCCATGAAGTAAGAACAACACCTTCTTCTGCATAACGTAACCCAAAATGCTCCGCCTTAGCTATACCTTCCCCTATACCCAACCATTCAATACCATTTACCCTTAGAGCAAATTGATAACCATCCACATTATTCAAATCTCCAGCAATTGGAATGCGGTATTC